>JAWXCB010000112.1:0-42734 GCA_034440455.1 Chitinophagales bacterium | reverse complement strand
CGCACAAGCCAACGCACAGACCAAAAATTGCAAAAGAGCTTCCACCTTTGCCACCCAAAAAGAATTTCAAAATATTTTTTCCAACGCTTCAAAAAAAAATAAAATACGCAACGCACAGCCGACACTCAATGACACGACAACTCAATAACGACAATGGTTTACAAGCACAGTGGACAAGAACGCCAGCTGGTAACAGCACCTACAAGAAATTGGCGGTTCAGTGGTTAAATGAAGCTTTGTGCTTCGTATCAAGTTTTGTGGTGGCAGAAAGTTTAGTGCTTCGAAATCGCCACCTTCGCCAAGCCGCCAGCCGTTAGCAGCCATAAAAAGCATGACCAAGCGAAAACTGGAATTATTCTTTGTCTTGGATTAATGTTTCAATGTTGTGATTTCCCGGAACACTTCTTTTCAAAAAAGCCGGAATGTGTTAATGCCGACCAGTATTTTGGTAGTCACACTTCTCTAACCGAGGAGTATCAAAAAAAGGTTAGAGATGTTCTGAAAAATTCTACTCCTGAAAATTTCCGGTACTTTTTTCTAAGCTTCATCGGAGAGCAAAAAAACTATATGATGGTTAATGTCCGGAACGACAGATATTGTTTTGATGCCAAAATCTTGGTAAACAATTGGGATAAACTCGCAGGAATGCGAAGAACCAACGGAAAATCATATCCAACGGAACTGTATGATTTGACTTGGGTGATAAAAAATGAGGAAATAGTCTTTATAGCCATGCATAATATAATTGACTAAAAATTAGGGCTGCTAACATGCAGGCAAATAAAAGCCGGATTGAATCTGCCTGCGTCAAAGCGCTTCGGCAGACGGGTAGCGTAAGTTAGAGTTTTATCATCTGCTTGCCTTGTGTCTTGCCAATCAGTAAATGAAAATTGGGGATTCTTCGCTGCGTATGACTCCGCTCAAAATGACGGGGTTTCTAACTCCGTAGGAGTTCAATAGTAATAGTAAACGGAATCGAAAATGTTTTAGCTCCGTTGGAGCGACATTAAACAGAGCTTACCTTTTATAGCGCTCCTACGGAGCTCCTCTTATTCCGCAGGTAATTTCTACTAAGATGAATCCCCTTCGGGGAAATATCCTCGCTTGGCGCGAGAGCCGTCAGTCCCACAATGCGGGATGCCTTGCTCATCGGTAAATGAAAATTAGGGATTGCTTCGCTACGCTCGCAATGACGCTTTGATTATAGATGAGTGTTCCCCCCTGACGAGGGCGCTGCGCGTACGAGTGATAAAGAAATGAAATCAGTACGCGCAAAAAAAATTCATAGAAAACTCATCTACTTTTGCTGTGTAAAGCAACCTTCTCTTTCCCGTTTCAATCCTGAGTGTATGAAGAAAGCCGTTCTCCTTTTTATTGCAGTATCTACTATTTGTTTTGCTGCAAGCGCTGAAAATCCCAAACAATATTTAGTGAGCTACGAGCTGGTGAAAGCGCACACCTCAGCAACCATCAAAGCATTATGGAAGTCGAAGAGCATTCCAAAGATGATTATGCCGGTGAAGAATGGCGTGGATGTGTATGAAATCATCTATCGGGTGCAATGGGTGGATAGCACATGGCGCACTGCTTCGGGCATTTACTATGTGCCGAAAACCGATGAGGCGGTGCCCTACATGATGTTCGGGCACGGCACGCAAATTCAAAAACACCGCGACATTTCGGATGGTGATGCGCAGCAAAACATCTGCCTCATGTTTGCCACCGATGGCTATGCCGCAATGTTCCCGGATTATTACGGCATCGGCAAGGGTGAAGGAAATCACCTGTATCAACATGCGTGGAGCGAGGCATATTCATTTATTTATATGCTCTATGCGGTGGATGAACTGAATAAAACACTTAACCTGAAACATAACGGGCAGTTGTTTCTCACTGGATATTCTCAGGGAGGGCATGCTTCCATGGCTGCCCATAAATATATTGAAGCGCTTAACGACCCGCGCTTTCAGGTAACGGCTTCATCACCCATGAGTGGCGCGTATGACATGACGGGCGAGCAGGAAAAATATATGTTTCAGGAATATCCGCGCCCGTTTTATTTGCCTTACCTGCTGCTGTCTTATCAGGAAGCCTATGGCATTTTGGAAACGGACAATCCGTATTCAGCTTTCAAAACGCCTTTTGATACGCTGTTCCCGCCTTTCTTTGAGCGCAACGACCGCAGAACGCTTGACGAGTTGAATGCGCTGCTGCCGAAGATTCCCAAAGATGTAATCAGCGATACGATGCTGTATCAATATCTGAACAATCCTGATTTTGAATTTAAAAAACGACTCATCGAAAACAATCTCACGAGTTGGAAGCCAGAAGCTCCGATGCAATTGTGTTATTGCAAAGGTGACAGGGAAGTGAATTACAAAAATTCAGAAGTAGCGTATGCAGCGATGAAAGCGCTGGGCGTAAAAGATGTGAAACTCAACAACCTCAGCGATGAGCTTGATCACAACACCTGCGCTGCGTTTGCCGTGCTTTCCACAAAATATTTCTTTAACCGCTACAAGGAAAAAGGGAAGAATCCGAAGATGAAAGGCGTACCCGGCTTCAAAAAATTTCTCGTGGGCTTTGTTAAAAGGAAAGAAGAGAAAAAGTATAAAAAAAATGGCAACGACTCTGCGTATATCTAATCGCCTCATACTTTTTTATCAATAGTTGGTTCTGCAATTTGCCAACATTTCATCCACTTTTAACCTGATAATACGTCCACCCACTTATTTTCCCCGTATTAACAGGAGCAGAATCAGGTCTTTGAACGAAAGCAACGCAATAGTTGGAAATAAAATTTGCATAGTAGCGAATCCTGCGCTACTTTGACCCTTGAGGTGCGAAATTTACTTGCGTTGTCGCACACGTTCTTTTAAAAGCCCTGTTCTGCCCCTTAAAGAATCGCGAAGGGTAAGTGTGCGATTTATTTATACTAACCATCAAAATCATCTGAAGATGACCTACGGTTTTAAGCGAGCAGGGAATTTCCTCTCCGTGATGCTGATTTGCATCGCCTCTCTTTCAAGCGCTATGGCGCAAACTATCAGCTTCACTCCAAGCACGCTGATTGGCGACAATCTTTCACAACCCACTTCGCTGCAATTCGGTCCTGACGGGCGGTTGTATGTGGCGGAGCAGTTCGGAAGAATTCTTGTCTATAGCGTGACGCGCAACAGCGCCAACAGCTACCAGATTACCGATACGGAAGAAATTTTACTCATCAAGCAAATTCCGAATCATGATGATAATGGTGTGCTGAATGCTGCTGTGAATACACGTCAGGTAACGGGTATCGTAGTGGCAGGAACAGCGGCAACCCCCGTTATTTATGTAACCTCCAGTGACCCGCGTATCGGGGGCGGAAGCGGGGCGAATAATGATAAAAATCTGGATACCAACTCTGGTATCATTTCGCGTTTAACATGGAATGGTTCTGCATGGGTGAAATTGGATTTGGTGCGCGGCTTACCACGCTCTGAAGAAAACCACTCACCCAACGGATTGGCTTACGATAAAGTGAACAATGTGCTTTATATGGCGCAGGGCGGCAACACCAACATGGGCGCGCCTTCCAACAACTTTGCTTATTTGCCTGAATATGCTTACTCCACCGCTATCCTGAAAATTGATTTGAATGCAATCGGCAACTCCACGTATGATTTGCCCACGCTTGATGATGAAACGCGCACAAACGTGAGTGGTAATGATGTGAATGACCCCTTTGGCGGCAATGACGGATTGAATCAAGGTAAGCTCGTTGCCGGTAGTCCGGTTTCGATTTATTCGCCCGGCTGGAGAAATAATTATGATGTGCTGTTGACCAGCACAAACAAGATGTACAGCTTTGATAATGGTCCGAATGGCGGCTGGGGTGGTCCTCCAACTGCTTGTTCTATTGCTGCGAGCGAACCGGGCACTACCTACTGCGATGGCTTGCATTATGTAAATGCGCAGGGTTATTATGCGGGCTTTCCAAATCCTGTGAGAGCGAATCGCAGCATTACATTCAATACTTCGAATCCGCAAACTCCTATTCCGCTCGGCATGGAAAACGCTGCGGAGTGTACATACATCGTTCCCGGCTCAAACGGCTCGCTTACCACAATTTGCTCTTCCACAAACGGCATGGCGGAATACACTTCTTCCAACTTCAGCAATTCAATGAAAGGAAATTTGCTTGCAGTGGCATTCAACGGCAAGTTGTATCGCTTTAAAATGAATGCTTCCGGCAACGCGATTGCCCCTGGCGGTCAAACTATTCTTGCTTCAGGCATTGGTTCTATTCCTTTAGATGTTGTTGCGCAGGGCGACAATGAAATTTTTCCGGGAACAATGTGGGTGGCGATGTATGGCTCAAATGATATTGTGATTTTTGAACCGAATGATTTTGCTTCCTGCGCTGGCGATGCAAACAGCCTCACGCTTGATGATGATGGCGATGGCTACAGCAATGGCGATGAAACACAAAACGCAACAGACAAATGTTCACCAGCAAGCGTTCCTTCTGATTTTGACCATGATTTTGTTTCTGATTTGATAGACACGGATGATGACAATGATGGCATCCTTGACAACACGGATAAATTCGCCCAGGATGCAAACAACGGCACAACAACTACTATCCCCGTTTTATTCGCTTACCAAAACACCAACAATGGCGGTATTGGCGGCTGGGGCTACACCGGTGTGATGACGAATAATGTTGACGACTACATGAATCTTTACGACATGGACAACATGACCGTAGGTGGCGCTGCTTACAAATTCACGGTTGATAATATTCCTTCGGGGGATGCTCTTGGAAATTTAAACACGCAGAAATATGCTTACCAGCTTGGTGTGAATGTCGGTTCATTTCCATTTGGCTACGTGGTAAACGGTCGCGTGATGGGTCCGTTTGCAGGATTGACTCCAACGAACTTCCGCTCGATGGGCGTTTTCATGGGCACAGGCGATCAGGATAATTATTTGAAAATGGTTTGCGCTGCAAATGGCGGTGCGGGAGGAATTGAAATCGTGAAAGAAGTTGGTGGCGTTGTTACATCAACGATGCACAGCGTTGCGATTCTCGGTTCATCGCACGTGAATCTGTATTTACAAGTTGACCCCACAACGCAAATGGTGCAGCCTTCTTACTCACTTGGCGGAGGCACAAGAACGAATTTAGGTCCGCAGATTTCCGTACCCGCTGCGTGGTTGAGCAATGTGCTTGCTGTTGGATTTATTTCCACTTCACGCGGTGCAACTCCGTTTTCCGCAACATGGGATTACATTGCAGTTGAGCCGGTGGAAGGCGTTGGCAACTGGGTGAATATAAACACAGGCAATACCTGTACTGCGCGTCATGAAAGCGCATTTGTTGAGTGCGGAACAAAGTTCTATCTCCTTGGCGGTCGCGGCACAAAGCCGGTTGAAGCGTATAATTACAATTCAAAAACATGGGCAACTGCTGCCGCTCCTCCGCTTCAGTTGCACCACTTTCAGGCTGTGCCGCTCAACGGGTTGATTTATGTCGTGGGTGCATTCACCGGAAATTTTCCCAATGAAACTCCGGTTCCAAGCATCTATATCTATGACCCGGTTGCAAATGTCTGGCATGTTGGAATGGATATTCCCGCATCGCGCAGAAGAGGTTCTGCCGGTGTGGTGGTTTACAATGAAAAAATTTATATGGTTTCCGGTCTCACGAACGGTCACGTTTCAGGCTGGGTTCCTTATATGGATGTATTTGACCCGCGTACCAACACATGGACAGAGTTGCCCGATGCGCCACATGCACGCGACCATTTTCAGGTGGCGTTGCATGGCGATAAGATATATGCAATCGGTGGAAGACTTTCAGGCTTCGGTGGAAACACCTTTGCTACCACCGTTCCAGAAACAGACGTGTATGATATTTCCGAACAAACATGGATAACGCTGGCTTCACCGGAAGGCGACATTCCAACGCAACGCGCAGCTTGTGCGCTCGCTGTAATGGGAGATGAAATTCTTGCCATTGGCGGTGAAAGCATGTCGCAAAATTCAGCGCATGCGCACACCGAAGCGCTCGATGTGAATACAAATTCATGGAGAACGCTTGATGATTTGAATACAGGTCGTCACGGCACACAAGCTATCGTAAACAACTATGGTATTTACATTGCTGCCGGTTGCGGAAACAGAGGCGGTACACCAGAGTTAAACACGGTTGAAGCATTCTATCTCTTCGGTCAAACTACCCCCACTGGAACTGCCGTTACGAAAGGCGCGCTCACCGTTGCGCCCGGCAATTTGAGTTTTGGAAATGTGCATCTTGGAAATTCAAACACACAAACTTTATACATCACAAATCCGGGTGGAAATCAGGCGTTGGTGATTAAGACTCTTTCAATGTCTGCGGGCGTAAATTATTCTTTCGTTTCTCCTCTTGCAATGCCAATCGCTTTAAATGCCGGAGATACCCTCGCAGTTAATATTACTTTTTCGCCTGCTTCAACAGGAACAAAAAACGGAACATTTACGATTGCACACAGCGGAACAAATGCCGTGAACACTATCATCAACATGACGGGTGTTGGAGTTGGTCAGCAAACTTCTGTGCGCATCAATGCAGGTGGTCCGGGTTACACAACTGCTGCAACAGAAAATTTTATTGCAGATACTTATTATAGCAACTTCGCGGGATCAAAAAGCACCACAACACAGGCAATCGCAGGAACTACTGAGGATGCGCTTTATCAAACAGAGCGCTATGGAAATGCTTTCGGATATGCTGTTCCGTTGCAGAATGGTTCTTACACCGTGAAATTGCATTTCGCGGAAATCTGGACTGGAGCATCTAATCCCGGAGTGCGCGTATTTGATGCAAGCATTGAAGGCGCTTTGGTAATTGATGACCTTGATATTTACAGCGTTGTCGGAATGTATAATGCGCATGTGCGCACCTTCAACGTAACAGTGAGCGATGGAACGATGAATATTGATTTCTTAGCCAGCGTGAATAACGCGAAGGTGAATGCAATTGAAATCATCGCGCCCATTGCAACACAGGGAGTATTAACTGCTGTTCCTTCCAACATGGTGTTTCCGCAAACGGATGTGAATGTTATTTCTACGCCAAGGACGATGTCTTTAACAAATACAGGCGGAGCTTCATTAACCATTAACAGCGTTTCCATCAGCGGCACAAACGCATCAAACTACTTACACAATTTTGGTTCAGCCGTAACGCTTGCAGTTGGCGCAACGCATACGTTCACTGTTACTTTCACTCCTTCAGCATCGGGAACAAGAATTGCAACAATGAGTATCAATCACACGGGAAGCAATTCTCCGTTGAGCGTTTCCTTGAGCGGAACAGGCTCATCCACGGTGGCTGATTGCGGATATTTTGTGGAGCAAAACGGATTGCTCGTAATGGAAATTGAGAATGCGCCTGCCACGCTTGGCTGGACTTCTGAAACGGCTTACGCGAATTACACTGGCACGGAATATTACACATGGACGGGTCCGAATTATTTCCGTGAGAAAGGACACGGCATGATGACTTACGAATTCAAGATTAACAATCCCGGTAAGTATCGTTTCAAAATGCGCACACGCAATGGCGGTCCGCTCAACACGCATAACAATGACGTGTGGGTGCGCTTCCCCGACCACGGCTGCACGTTTGAAAAGAACGGACAAGTGCAAAGTTCTGCAAGCGGCTGGTGGAAACAGTGGCAGAACAATTTAGGCGGATGGACATATAACTCATGGGCGGGCGAATCCGCTTTCTGGGAAGTGTATGTTACATTTCCGTTTGCGGGAGTTTACACAATGGATATTTCCGGACGCGCACAGTTGTACAGCTTGGATAGGATTGTTTTCTACAGAATGGATATGATGGGCGATTATGCTGCCACCTCTGCAAATCCTCCGCAATCACCGTGGGAAAATTGTCCGACTACTCCGCTCGTATGGTATAAAGATGCCGACCGCGATTATTACGGCTCACCGACTGACTCAGTGATTTCAGTTTCAAAACCAGGCGTTGGTTACGTATGGAATAAATTAGATTGCGATGACGGGCGCGGCACTGTTTATCCGGGTGCGCCTGAGTTGCTTGATGGCAGAGATAATGACTGCGATGGCGTTGTTGATGAAGGCGCATATCTCACTGCATTAAGTATCAACTGTGGCGGTTCATATCATAATGCCGTGAATGGAAATGTGTTTGAATCAGACAGGTTGTATTCATTACCCAGTTCCGCAAAATATTATTCAGGAATTGGCGACATTCTGAATACAGATGATGAGCCACTGTTCAGGTCTGAGCGCATTACAAGTACAAGCAATAACCTGAAATATAATTTCAAAGCCCAGCCGGGACTTTATTCGGTTACCTTCTTATGGACTGAGCAAAATACCGTGATGAATGCGGGCGAGCGCGTGTTTGATGTATATGTAGAAGACAGCCTTGTAATCAATGACCTCGATATTATCGCTGTTGCAGGATACAAAACCGCATACTCGTTCACGCATAACTTCAGGCTCATGGACACCACGCTGAATATTAAAGTGGTGGACGTTGTAGGCAAAGCAAAAATCAATGCGTTGAAAGTCGCGCAGAAGCCGAATACACCTCCGACATTTACCATTAACGGCAGTTCCACTTTCAATGAAGATTTTGTTGGAACAAATTATATGAATGTAGCGCCTGCTGTGGTTCCGCCTCACGAAGCGTATCAGGTGGTGACGTATTCGTTGACACCTGCTTCTGTGCCGTTTGCAAATGTGTCAATCAATCCGAGCACCGGACAGGTTTCGATTACCGCAGTCCCGAATGCAATCGGTCAGCAGCAATTCACGATTACTGCAAATGACGGTTATGCAACAAACAATATTGCAACAAAAACTTTCACATTGAAATTAAATGCAGTGAATGATGCGCCTGTATTTACGTTGAGTGGCAACGTAACTGTGAATGAAGATTTTGCCGGAACACAAACAGTAACGGCAACTCCTGTAACTGTTCCTGCGGATGAAACTGTGCAAACAGTTACTTATAGTATATCGCCTGCTTCTGTCAGCTTTGCAACTGTATCTATAAATAGTTTGACTGGACAAGTGAGCATCTCTTCGATAGCTGAAATGTCAGGCACACAAATATTCACCGTTACTGCGAATGATGGTCAGGCTGCGAATAATACCGCTACGCAGACATTCACGCTCACGGTGAATCCCGTGAATGACGCTCCGACATTAAATGCAATTTCAGACATCACGATTGATGAAGGCGCGGGAACACAAACCGTAAACCTGAGCGGCATCAGCGCTGGACCGAATGAAACGCAAACACTGAGCGTGTCAGCAGTTTCCGATAATCCATCGTTGATTGCAAATCCTGCTGTGAATTACACTTCAGCAAATGCAACAGGGTCGCTGAGTTTTGCTCCGCTTGCGAATCAATTTGGCGTTGCGCATATCTCTGTTACTGTGAGTGATGGCAGCCTTTCCTTTGACAGAATGTTTACTGTCATTGTAAATGCGGTGAACAGCGCGCCTGTTTTCACAATGAGCGGCAATGTTTCCGTGAATGAAGATTTCGCAACTGCGCAGCATGTGACTGCAATTCCAGGTTTTGTGCCTGCCGATGAAATGAGTCAGGTGGTTACGTATAGTTTGTCACCTGCTTCGGTTTCATTTGCGAATGTTTCGATTAACAGCGCAACAGGTGAAGTAACGATTACCGCTGTTGCAAATGCAAGCGGCTCACAAATATTCACTGTAACTGCTGATGATGGAGAAGTAACAAACAATATTGCTACTGCTACTTTCACCCTCACGGTAACTTCCGTAAATGATGCACCTGCTTTCACATTAAGCGGTGACGTAACAGTGAATGAAGATTTCGCAACGGCACAGCATGTAACAGTGAGCGCTGGTTCAATTCCTTCAAATGAAACAAGTCAGACAGTAACATACAGTCTGTCGCCTGCTTCGGTTGCGTTTGCGAATGTTTCAATTAACAGCGCAACGGGTGAAGTAACAATTACTGCCATTGCAAATGCAGTTGGCTCCCAAGTATTTACCGTAACTGCGAATGATGGTCAGGCTGCGAATAACACAGCGACACAGACATTCACACTCACAGTAAACAACGTGAATGATGCACCTGTATTTACATTAAGTGGAAACGTAACGGTGAGTGAAGATTTTGCAACTGCGCAGCATGTAACTGTAACTGCCGGCTCAATTCCTGCAAATGAATCAAGCCAGTCTGTTACTTATAGCATATCGCCTGCTTCGGTTTCATTTGCGAATATTTCGATTAACTCCGCAACAGGCGAAGTAACAATTACTTCGATTGCAAATGCTTCCGGTTCACAATTGTTTATCGTAACAGCGAATGATGGTCAATCAACAAATAATACACACGCGCAAACATTCACACTGACTGTAAATAGCGTGAACGATGCTCCGGTATTTACCTTGAGCGGTAACGTAACCGTTAATGAAGATTTTGCAACTGCGCAGCATGTAACGGTAAGCGCAAGTTCTGTGCCCGCTGATGAAATGAGTCAGGTTGTTACTTATAGCTTGTCGCCTGCTTCAGTTTCGTTTTCGAATGTTTCGATTAACAGCGCAACGGGCAAAGTAACGATTACTGCTGTTGCGAATGCAAGCGGATCGCAATTATTTACTGTAACTGCAAATGATGGTCAATCAACAAATAACACACATGCGCAAACATTCACGCTGACAATAAATTCAGTGAATGACGCTCCTGCATTCACCTTGAGCGGAGATGTAACGGTGGTTGAAGGCATGTACACTTCTGAAACAGTATCGGTAGCTCCTGCTGCTGTCCCTGCAAATGAAGTGAGTCAAACTGTTACGTACAGTTTGTTGCCTGCTTCAGTTTCGTTTGCAAATGTTTCCATCAACAGCGCGACTGGCGCAGTAACGATTACTCCGGTTGCTAATCAATTCGGCACACAGGTATTTACTGTAACTGCCAATGACGGTCAATCGCAGAACAATACTTACACCCAAACATTCACGCTCACTGTTGATGAAGGAAATAATCCTCCGTCATTCGCAACAAGCGGTGATGTAACGGTAAATGAAGATTTTGCAATAGCGCAAGTTGTTACAGTTACGCCTGATGCAGTGCGCCCGCATGAAGCAGGTCAGGTAGTAACGTATTCCTTGTTGCCCGCTTCGGTTGTGTTTGCAAATATTTCCTTTGATAGCAACTCCGGTGAAGTAACAATTACTGCAATCGCCAATCAACAGGGATCGCAGCAGTTCACAATTTCCGCTGATGATGCTCAAAGTAGAAATAACATTCACACGGAAACATTCATGCTCACTGTAAATTCAGTGAATGACGCTCCGGTATTTACGCTGAGCGGTGATGTAACTGAGAATGAAAATTTCACAACTACCGAAACAGTTACCGTGAGCGCAGGGTTTGTTCCTGCAAATGAAATGAGCCAGACGGTGACTTACAGCATTTCACCCGCATCAATTTCATTCGCAACTGTTTCGATGAACAGCACAACGGGCAAAGTAACAATTACTTCCGTGCAGGATGAATTCGGAATACAAGTATTTACGGTGACTGCGAATGATGGACAGGCAATCAACAACACAACTTCACAGACTTTCACACTTACTGTCAGTGAAGGCAACAACACGCCTGTATTCACCACCAGTAGTGATGTAATCGTAAATGAAGATTTCAGCACATCAGAAGTTGTAACTGTAACTCCGGGTTCAATCAGACCTGTTGACGCAGGACAAGTAGTGACTTATACATTGTCACCCTCGTCTGTAAGTTTTGCAACGGTTTCTATCAATAGCGCAACAGGCGCAGTAACAATTAATTCTATTGCTCATGCAAACGGCTCCCAGGCATTTACGATTACTGCCGATGATGGACAGAGCGTAAATAATATCCATACGGAAACATTCCTGCTTACTGTAAATTCAGTGAATGACGCTCCCGTGTTTACGCTGAGCGGTGATGTAACTGAGAATGAAAATTTCACAACTACCGAAACAGTTACCGTGAGCGCAGGATTTGTTCCTGCAAATGAAATGAGTCAGACTGTTACGTATTCTTTATCGCCCGTTTCTGTTTCGTTCGCAGATGTTTCCATCAACAGCGCAACCGGTGATGTAACGATTACTGCCGTTGCTGATGAATTCGGCACACAGGTATTTACTGTAACTGCTAATGATGGACAAGCTGCAAACAACAGGCATACTCAAACATTCACGCTTACCGTAAATGAAGGCAACAATACGCCTGCGTTTACAACAAGCGGTGATGTTGTTGTAAGTGAAGATTTTGCGACATCAGAAGTTGTTATAGTTACGCCCGGTGCAATCCGTCCGGTGGATGCAGGACAGACAGTAACATATTCTTTAACTCCCGCTTCGGTTGCGTTTTCAACTGTTTCGATTAATAGCGCAACAGGTGCAGTAACGATTAATGCTGTGGCAAATACAAATGGCTCGCAGGCATTCACGATTACTGCTGATGACGAGCAGAGCGTAAATAATATCCACGAAGAAACTTTCACGCTCACGGTAACTGCGGTGAACGATGCTCCGGCATTTACACTCAGCGGTGATGTGACTGTTGATGAAGATTTCGCAACGACCGAAGTTGTAACGGTAACTCCGGGAATTGTTCCTGCGGATGAAGCAAGTCAAACTGTAACATACATTCTGTCGCCTGCTTCAGTTTCGTTTGCAACAATTTCATTTAACAGCAGCACAGGTAAAGTAACTATCACTTCCGTTGCAAATGTTTCCGGCACACAGGTATTTACTGTAACTGCAAATGACGGGCAGGCGCAGCATAATACAGCTTCGCAAACATTTACGCTCACTGTGAATACAGCGAATGACCAGCCTACTTTGGATGCAATCGCAAATCCAACTGCGGTGCTGGAAGATTCAGGACTTAAAAACATGAATCTCACGGGAATTTCTGCCGGTGGAAATGAAAATCAAACGCTGACAGTTTCTGTTACTTCCGATAATCCCGGATTGTTCTCCACGCTGACGGTGAACTATACCAGCCCGAATTCAACTGCTGTATTATCTTATCAGCCTGCTCCGAATCAATGGGGTTCAGCAACTGTTTCGGTAACGGTGAATGATGGACAAGCCGCAAACAACACGTTCATCAGAACATTCATCATCACGGTGACATCCGTAAATGATGCTCCGAAATTTGTAATGAATCCGACAAGCCTCATGCTGGCGGAAGATTTCGCAGGAACGCAAACGGTTTCTGTGGCTCCTTCTGTTGTGCCTGCGGATGAAGCAAGTCAAACGATAACATACTCGCTTTCACCCATGACAGTGCCGTTTGCTACGGTTGTATTCAATAACACAACAGGTGAAATTCAAATCACTGCGATTGCAAACATGAATGGCTCGCGCACATTCACGATTATGGCGAACGATGGTCAATCACAAAATAGTTTCCATTCAGAAACATTTGTGCTCACGGTAACTCCGGTGAATGACGCGCCTGTGTTTACAGTGGATAATGGCGTAACGGTGTTCAAGAATTTCTCCTCAACGGAAACAATTTCTGTGACGCCTGCTCCTGTTCCTTCGGATGAAACATTCCAAACAGTGACGTATGTGCTGAATCCCACGACAGTGAGCTTTGCGAATGTAACCTTCAGCAGTACAACCGGAACAGTGCAAATCACTTCGATTGCAAACATGACCGGCTCGCAAACATTCACTATCACCGCTGATGATGCGCAGGCTGCAAACAATACACATGCAGAGCAATTCTTCTTCGCAGTGGTTGACACAAACTATCAGCCGACTTTAGATGCGATTGCAAATCCTGCTGCGATAGATGAAGATGCGGCAATTCAAACGATTGGCTTAACTGGCATTTCTGCCGGTTTCAATGAAATGCAAACAGTAACGGTAACTGCCGTTTCAAACAATCCGGCTTTGATTCCGAACCCGACTGTGAACTATGTGAATCCTGCAGGCACCGGTTCGTTAGACTACAAGCCTGCTTCAAATCAATCCGGCAGTGCTGTAATTACAGTAACTGTTGATGATGGCATGTCGGTGAATAACACGATTACAAGAACATTCACAGTTGTTGTAAATCCAGTAAATGATGAGCCGACTTTGGATGCGATTTCAAATCCTGCGGCAATTCTTGAAGATGCTGCGATGCAGACAATTTCAATCACAGGCAGTACGGCTGGTCTGAATGAAATTCAAATGCTTGCTGTAACGGCAACGTCTGACAATCCTTCGTTGATCGCAAGTGTTGTGGTGAATTACAACAGCCCCGATAATGCAGGAACGCTGAATTATACTCCGGTTGCAAATGCATTCGGCACTGCGGTGATTACAGTTACAATAAATGATGGCGCGGCAAATAACAATGTTATTACTCACACATTCACAGTTGTTGTAACTCCTGTAAATGATGCGCCAGTTATCACAGATGTGTATAAGCAAGGTCAGGAAGATAAAAGCATCGGCTTCATTGCTGACAACTTCACGGATGAATATACCGATGTAGAAAACGATGCAATGACGAAAATTAAAATCGTATCACTGCCGGTGAATGGAACACTGTTGCTGAATCTTATTGCAGTAAATAGCGGTGATGAAATTTCAGTGAGCGACATCGCTGACTTGATTTACGATCCTGCTGATGAATTTGCAGGCGTGGATAGTTTCCTCTGGAATGGCTTTGACGGACAGTTGTATACTATGAATGCAGCGAAAGTTTATCTCAACGTGAACAATGTGAATGATAAACCTTACATCGTAACGCATATCAATGACATCACGGTGAATGAAGATGCTGCTGCAATTCAAGATTATGTGAATCTGGAAAACATTTTCAACGATACGGAAAATGGCGGCAACATGACTTACACCGTTTCAATGCACAGTAATCCTTCGCTGGTGAATGTGTCTATTGATGTTGACCACAAATTGGATATTACGTTCAATGCAAATGCAAACGGAGTTGCAACAGTTGCAATTGAGGCGATGGATGCGGCTGGCGCAACAGTCGCTGATACATTCAGCATCACGGTGAATTCTGTGGAAGATATTCCATCAGTATTCAATCTGCTTACTCCGACAAACGGCAGCATTGTTTCTACTCCGTCAGCAATCGAATTCACATGGGAAACTTCGGAAGATGGCGATGGTGATGCGGTGGAATATGCAGTGAACATCAAAGGACATGGCTTGGATACAACAATGAGTGGCGTGTCAGTTACCTCGTTGTTCTTCAATGGCGAATCAGCTTTCACAATGGATTCAACCTACAAGTGGAAAGTGATTGCAACTGATGGAGATGACGCGCAAACGAGCGCAACATATAGTTTCAAAATTTCAATTACCGGCATAAACAGTCCGGGCTTGCTGGAAAATGCGCCTGCTGCTTTCCCGAATCCGTTCAGCACACAAGTGGTAATTCACTATAACCTGAAAGCGGATGCAACGGTAGTGGTGAAAATTCACAACTTCCTCGGACAGCAAGTCGCAACACTTGTCAGCGAAAAACAAGCGAAGGGCGAGCATTATGTGAAATGGAGCGGAGCGGATATTGCAGCGGGTGTTTACTTCTATGAACTTACATTGGTAAACAGAAGCGGCATTGAAAGTTCCTTCACCGGAAAACTGATTAAAGAATAATTCAACGAACAAGGTGCGCCTTGTAACAAAGGGAGAAACTGCCGAAGGTAAGAACTTCGGCAGTTTTTTGTTTTGTGACTGCTTGGGAAGCGGCTAACTTCCTGTTGCTAATGTCAGAACATGTTGTTATTGCTGCTGTTCCAATAAAAGTTTTTTTCCTATCAACTGCGTATGTTAAGATACTTTCCGGCAGGGCTGACTATTTTGTTGCTGCTTTCTCTCGCAGCAGCGGGGCAATGCCCGGATGCCACCATCACCGTTCAGATTTTCACCGATGATTTCGGAGAAGAAACATCTTGGGAAATTTTTGACCAAAACACTTCAACGCTCATTGCAGACGGGGATAATTATGTCGGCAACATGCTCTACACGGAGCAGGTATGCGTGAGTTCATCTGACTGTTTCATGTTTATGATACATGACATGTTTAATGATGGAATGTGCTGCACGTATGGTAACGGTTACTACAATGTGTTTTACAATGGCATGCTCATTAGGAATGGCGGAGTGTTTACTACCAGCCAAACCACATTCGGAATCGGGAACAATTGTTCAAATGTTACTACTTCAATTACTACGGATAACACCACATATACCCCGCAGCAACTTGTGCAGGATGTGCTGCTCGGCTCCTGTGTAGAGGCTTTTAATATCACAGCTTCGGGTTCGACACAAGCGCGGGGATATTTTGCAAACGGCAACCCGCTGGGCATCACAAGCGGCATTTTGCTTTCAACGGGCACTACGACAAATGCGCGCGGACCGAATAGTTCAAGCAGTATCTCCAGCCAGCTTCTGTTTCCAGGCGATGCTGATTTGAATGCCGCTGCGGGCGTTAGTTCATTGGATGCTGTTTCGCTTGAATTTGATTTTGTGTCGCAGAATGACAGCGTTGTGTTTCGCTACATTTTTGCTTCTGAAGAATATCCTGAATTTGTATGCTCCCCCTTTAATGATGCGTTTGCTTTTCTTGTGAATGGCATCGGCTATGCGCCCAACACCAATGTGGCGATCATCCCGGGCACAAATATTCCCGTAGAAATTAATTCCGTAAACAGCGGCAGCGCGGGCGGAGTGAACAATCCTGCGAATTGCGCCAGTCTTGGTTATTCCAATTTTTACAGAACCAACATTACACCATCAGTTACGCAATACGATGCATTTACAAACGTACTCACCGCTACGATGGTGGTTGTTCCGTGCGACACCTACCACATCAAATTTGTGATTGCTGATGTGGGCGACTACCAATATGATTCGGGTGTGTTCATTGAGGCGCAGAGTTTCTCAGGCGGGGAAAGCATCGGAATCAGCGTTTCTTCCTCAGAGGGAATTGACGATGCTTACGAAGGCTGCACTGATGGCAGCTTCTATTTTTTTCGCGAAGGAAATTCTCCATCCACCGATGCGGTTACAATTAACTTTACAGTATCAGGCATCGCGACAGAGGGCGTGGATTTTCCGATTATTCCGCACAGCATCACGATTCCCGCAAATGAGGATTCCGCACAACTCAGCATCTCTCCCATTCTTGACGCAATACCCGAAGGAACAGAAACTGTTATCCTCACATATCCTGATGCCTGCGCCTGCGGACTATTTAAAAGCGATACGCTTTTTCTGCTTGACAATGCTCCGCTTACTGTTAACATAATTGCGCCTGACACGATCTGCCCAGCGCAAACTGCCGCATTCGCAGCAAATGCAGCGGGCAGCGTTTCGCTTCCTTTTACGTATCAGTGGAACACCGGACAGCAAACAAATAGCTTCAACGTAGCACCCGCGGCTTCCACACTTTATACAGTTACAGTTACAGATGCTTGCGGAGGACAAACTGCAACAGCATCGCACCTCCTTATTGTTCTTTCCGATTGCAATGCCTGCGACACATTGTTTTGCGCAGACGCAAATTTTTGCACTACAGACACGTGCGTGAACGGAACATGCGTATTCATTCCGCTTGTTTGCGATGATGGAAACGGATGCACAACCGATGCGTGTGTTGCCGGAGTTTGCATTTTTACTTCGCTTGATTGTGATGATGGCGACCCCTGCACCGTTGACCAATGTATCAACACGGTGTGCCGCCACACAAATGCGACTCTTTCTACCGATAGCCTTGTTGTGAATTGGTGGAAAGAAAATTGTTGTTGCCGGTAGCGCTTGCAATTCTTTTTAAGAGAATCTTCCTTTCCCTTTTACCTAATTTTAAAAACAACTTTTTATTTACTTGAAGCGTTAATTCCTGCAATGAAAATTATTTACGGTTGTTTCTTGCCTCTGCTGTTGCTCTCGTTTGCCGTTGCCCTTTTTTCTTCGTGCGGCACAACTCAAAACATCAAAGATGGCAGCATGGCGTTTCAGCAAAAAAGTTATGCGCTCGCAGCATCGTTGTTTAAAACTGAGTATGCGCAAGAAAGCGAACAAAAACAAAAAGCAGAGAAGGCATTCATGGCGGGCGAAAGCTATCGCCTAAGCAACAATGTGAAGGAAGCGGAGAAGTGGTATGCTGAAGCGCTGCGGCTCGAATATCAAAAACCGGAAATTAAACTCAACTATGGTTTAATGCTGATGGCGAATGAAAAATACAATCAGGCGATTACGCAGTTTAATGAATACGGGCGCGATGACCCGTTTAACAAACAACGCGCGCAGGAATTAATCAAAGCATGTAAAGAAGCGAACAAGTGGCAAACAGCGCGCACAAACATGACGATTACGAATCTCAATTATCTCAACTCGACAGCAAATGAATACGGCTCAGTATTCTTCAAAGACAAGCAATTGATATTTACTTCTGACAGGCTTGACGCTACCGGAGGAGAAACTTATAATTGGACGGGCGAAAAATTTTCTGACATTTTTTTGTCGAAGCGGGAATCAAACGGAGAGTATCGCTCGTACGCGCCTTTCAGTTTGCAGATGAACAGCGGATTTAATGACGGCACTCCCGCTTACAATGAAGATTTCAATATTGCATACTTCACGCGCTGCGGCTCGCAGGGAAAGAAAGATGATTTCTGCAAAATCTATGAGTCCACTTTTGATGGCGTAGCATGGAGTAATCCCCTTCCGGTAAACTTATTTGGAGATACGGTGAACACAGGAACGCCTTGGCTTTCAAAGGATGCAAATACTATGATTTTTGCAGCCGATGTTCCGCAAAGCGGCTATGGCGGGAAAGATTTGTACATCTCTTACTACGAGGAAAATAATTGGACACAACCAGAAAATCTGGGCGGTGAAATCAATACAAGCGGCAATGAAATGTTTCCGTTTGTGGATGAAGAAGGCACGTTGTACTTTTCTTCGGATGGACACACCGGCATGGGCGGTCTGGATATTTTCTCTGCGCAGAAAGCAGGTAAAATCTGGAAGACGGTGGTGAACCTGAAGCCACCGCTCAATTCTGGCGCTGACGATTTCGGAATCCTTTTTGAAAAAACAAAACCGAAAGATGAAAACGATCCCGTGCGCTCATCGGGTTATTTTTCTTCTTCGCGCGAGGGCGGTATGGGCGGTGACGACCTTTATCATTTCCTGCTTGCTAATGCGAACATTTATAAGTTAGATGGTATTGTGCTGGAGAAAATTTTTGAAAACCCAACCGACCCAAACAGCAAAGTGATTGACTACGTGCCGCTTCCTTCAGCATTGCTTACGCTGAAAAAATATGAAGCAGGACTGAAACAGATTGACACAGTGCTTTCAAACAAGTTCGGCAAGTTTGAATTTGAGCTTGAAGCAAATTCCAACTATAAAATTTTTTCTGAGAAGCAGAATTATTTTAAAAAATCCGTTGAGGCGACTACAAAAGACTTGCGTGATTTGGAGAATATTCTTATCACCGTGAAGGTGCATGTGCTGATGGAGCGCATTTATGAAGAGAAAGAAATCGTGATTGAAAATATTTACTACGATTATGACAGCACTGCTCTCCGCGCTGATTCAAAACCAGTTCTTGACACGATTGTAATGCTGCTGAAAGAAAATCCGGAAGTTATTGTTGAAATCGGTTCGCATACTGACTCGCGCGGCAGCGATGAATACAACTTGGTGTTGTCGCAGGGCAGAGCGGAATCGGTTGTGCGCTATATGAATGAAAATGGCATTGATTTAAGAAGACTAAAAGCAAAGGGATATGGCGAAACCAAATTGATTAACCGTTGCCTCAATGACGTGGAATGTACCGAAGCAGAACATCAGGAAAACAGACGCACCACGTTCAAAGTGCTTTCCGAAAAATTAGTGCTTGACTCCATGCGCCCCGACAGCATTAATGTTGACGAGAAGGCTCCGGGGAAGGACTAACGCTGTTACTTCACCCGCTTCATATTCTGCTCGGTGAAAAAATCTTCTTTCATTTCTTCATTGAATTGCATGGAAATGTATTCGATGATGGTTTTGTGTCCTTCTTTGTCGGAAGGAGTCATTTCTAATTTTGCAGGGAGCAGTCTGCCGCCCATGTCTTTGATGTTGCTGCCAATCATCGTATTTACCAACTCGCCATCTTCATCATAAAACTCTACGCATAGTTGGATGAAATCTTTTTTTGAAATCCAAGTATAGATTTCCCCCCAAACTACTGCCGCACCGGGCTTGGGACTAAGAATCAGCTTGAAACATTCCATGCCTGCGATGGTTGAGTCTTTTCCAAATGCGTGGGTGTAGTCATTGACGGATGAAGATTCTTTTACTAAATCATCATTGGTAAAATCAGAACCCATCCAGGATTGCAGCATCATGGATGGCGGCAGTTTGATGATGCGGTCAATGGAAGGTTGCCAGTTCCACAACTCGCGGTCGCGCTTAAGGTGAACGATGCCCTGATCGCGGGCAGGTGATGTAACAAGAATGAGCGCTAGATCATCGCCTTTTGCCCATGATTTCATGGTCATTTCACGGGTCCAGGAGGGGCGGACTACGGTCATTTTGATTTCTGCACGGTTGGAGTTGCCGCGTATTTTATCATCAGATTTTTTGATGACTTCAGTGGCAGTGAGGCTTTGGCTGAATGCAAAGAAGGGGGCAAAAACAGCTAAGAGAAGGATGTGTATCTGTTTCATAAAAATTAGTTGAACGAAATTAACAGATAATCTGCGCTATGGTTTTCATCTTGTGGAGGTGTAGGACAAATTGCACCAGCTCGCATGGTGGGCTTCTCTCCACCTTTGATGGAAGAAATAGAGTGTATGCCAAAATTTGATACCCCTTTGTATTTCCCCTAAAAGGGGAAAAGCCACGCTCTTTGCAATTTTGTCCTATACCCGTGCAGTTTACGCTTCCTTTGCGTTCTTTGCGGGAAGAATCTCGCCCTGCCAATTCTCAAATCAACGTCATTGAAAAAAATTACCATCACTTTTCTGCTCGGATGCCTGCTGCTGGTAAATTTTTCATTTGGACAAAAAACGAAAGACAAAAATTTTCTCAAACGGTTCAAAACAAAAAACGGGATGGTGCTCCCGCTCCCGCTTATTACATACAGTCCTGAAACAAGCTTTGGTTTTGGATTTTCGGGGCAATATCTATTTCGTTTTGCAAACGACAGCGTGAGCAACCTTTCAACGGTGGGAACGACTTTTCTCTACACGCTGGAAAAGCAAATCATCGTAAATCCCAACTGGGATTTTTATTTCCACCAAAATAAATGGAGGGTAAATGGCGCGTTTGTGTATCAGAAATTTCCTGAGAATTTTTGGGGTATCGGCAACGATACGAAAGAGGAAAGCGAAGAAAATTTTACAGCGCAATATATTGTGTTTCGCAACCGCGCCACGCGGCAGGTTGCGAAAAATCTGCATCTTGGTTTGCAATACCGTTTTGAATATGCTTTTAATTTGAAAACGGACACGAGCGGGCAACTTGCAAACGGCAGCATTCCGGGGAGCGAGGGCTATCGCGCATCGGGCGCGGGTGTTGCTGCCATTTATGATTCGCGCGACAACAGTATGTTCCCTTTCAAGGGTTGGTTTGTGGTTTTCTCAAATCATTTTTATCCGCGCTGGCTGGGCAGCAATATTGAGTTTGCAAATTTTAAAATTGATGCGCGGAGGTATTTTAATCCTTTTAAGAGCAACGTAATTGCGGTGCAGGCGTTGCTGAGTTTTCATGCGGATGAGCCGCCTTTTAAAATGCAAGCTTTATTGGGTGGAGTGGAAACGATGCGCGGTTATTACATGGGCAGATACCGCGATAAGCATTGGATGGCAGCGCAGGTGGAATGGCGTTTTCCGATTTGGTGGCGGTTCATTGGCGCGGGTTTTTACGGGGTGGGCGATGTGACGCATGATTTTCATGATCTGTCATGGAGCGGACTGAAACATTCGATTGGCGGGGGGGTGCGGTTTACGCTGGATGCAAAGGAGCGCATCAATGTGCGCTTTGATGCCGCCTTTGGATTTGACGGCTCAAGAGGATTTTATTTTCAGATTGGGGAGGCGTTTTAGGGGTGAGTGTTGAGGGTGGAGTGTGGGGTGTTGGGTTGTGCGGGATGAGGCATCAGACGTTGAAACGGAAGTGCATTACATCGCCATCTTGCACGATGTATTCTTTGCCTTCCACACGCAGCCTGCCCGCATCGCGGCAGGCGGATTCGCTGCCGTATTTCGTGTAGTCGTTATAAGCAATCACTTCTGCGCGGATGAAGCCTTTTTCAAAATCAGTGTGGATGACACCCGCAGCCTGTGGTGCGGTCATGCCTTTGTGAATTGTCCATGCGCGGACTTCCTTCACGCCTGCGGTGAAATAGGTGATGAGGTTGAGCAAATGATATGCGCTATAAACAAGACGCGCAACGCCTGATTCTTTTAAGCCGAGGTCGCTGAGAAATGCCTGACGGTCATCATAGCTTTCAAGCTGGGCGATGTCGGCTTCGATGGCGGCTGAGATGATGAGCAGTTCTGCATTTTCATTTTTAATTGCTTCGCGCACTTGCTCCACAAACTTGTTGCCGTTGACCACTGACTTCTCATCCACGTTGCATACATATACAATGGGCTTTGAAGTGAGCAGGTATAGGTCAGCGAGGTTTTTGTTGTCTTCAAACTTTTCAGGAAACGAGCGGGCGGACAATCCTTTTTCAATATGTGACTTTAATTTCTTTACCAGTTCCATTGACACCTGCGCGTCTTTGTCGTTTGATTTTGCAGCGCGTTCAAGGCGCTGCATTTTTTTGTCAATGGTGTCGAGGTCTTTGAGTTGCAACTCGGTGTCAATGATTTCTTTGTCGCGCACGGGATTTACGCTGCCGTCCACATGCACGATGTTGTCATCTTCAAAGCAGCGCAACACGTGGATGATGGCGTTTGTCTCGCGGATGTTTCCGAGGAACTGGTTTCCTAATCCTTCGCCTTTGCTCGCGCCTTTCACCAATCCAGCGATGTCAACGATTTCAATCGTGGTGGGAACAATTTTTTCCGGCTTCACGAATTCGGCAAGCTTTACCAGCCGAGCATCAGGCACGGTGATTACGCCCACATTCGGCTCGATGGTGCAAAAAGGAAAATTTGCCGCCTGCGCTTTTGCATTGGAGAGCGCATTAAACAGAGTTGACTTACCTACGTTTGGAAGACCTACAATACCGCACTGAAGACCCATAAGTTAATTTGAAAATTGAGTGATTTGAAAATTCAAAAATGTCGGCAAAGATAGTAAATGAGTGTCGGGTGTTGAGTGGGGAAATTGTCAATTGAGAATTAGGAATTACGAATTGCCTTTTAATTCCTAATTCTCAATTCCTAATTTCTAATTGGGTGCTTGCTTAATTCGCATAAGTACAATAAGTGAAAATGTTGGTTTGCTCAACACCCCACCCACAACACTCCACTGTGCTAAAATAGAGACACAGAAAAAAAAAGATTGGAGCATTCCAGTAATTTTACGGCAATTAAAACCCCTGCATGAGAAAATACCTGCTGTCTGTTTTTCTTTTAATAAGTGTTGAGTTGCTTGCGCAAGCAGCAAGTCAGCAAGTGAATCTGTTTAATATTCCGAACCAGAGCGCGCACTTTATCAGGATGCCCGCGCGTGAATCTTCTACGGAGATTGACGCGGTTTATACCAATCCGGCAGGGCTAACGAAGTTGGAAAACGGGTTTCATCTTTCGGTGAGTAATCAATTCGTGCGGCAGAAGATTGACCTTACCAGCGATTATCAATATCTGAATGAAATACCAACGGAGAACGAAGGCTATGTGCGCGCTTATTTTTTTCCGGGTGTTTTTGTTGCGTGGAAGAAAAACCGTCTTGTGCTTTCGGCAGCAGCGTTGCTTGCCGGGGGTGGGGGAGGAGCGACATTCAACAACCTGCCCTCAGCAGATATGGGCATGTCCGATATTCCGCCAGTGTTGAAGATGAGCATCCTTGACGGGCTGAATAATGCGCTGACAAATTCTGCTGGATACAATCCCGGCTATAATGAAATTGAAGGCTACAGTTTTGATTTTTATTCTTACGGAGTTGCTTATTCGCCAGGCTATCAAATTGGCGCATCTTACAAATTCAATGATTACATTTCTGTTGCGCTTGCGGGGCGATATGTGAATTCCACCACGCGTTCAGAAGGGTTCGTAAAGAATATTCAAATCAACGTGCCGCAATATGGAGGCTATCAAAACCCGGCTGATTATTTGCGCTTCGTAAGCCAGCAGCCGGGGTTGAACCCAACACAAAGTATTTTGGTGAATGCGGCAGCCACGCTCTTTGATGAGCAGGCGGCTGACAGGGATGTGGATGTAGTTCAAAAAGGGCAAGGCATTACACCGATTATCGGGATTCATTCCACCCCTATTGAAAAATTAGACATCGGAATTAAGTACGAACATAGAACGGTTATCTCGCTGAAAACAATCGTGCGTGAAGGCAAAGATGGAGGCGGGCAATTCACGAACGGAGAGGTAGTGCGCTCAGATTTTCCGGGTTATATAAGCGCGGGAGTGAAATATCAATTCACGAAACGTATCCTCGCGGCAATGGGCAGCCGTTATTTTTTCAGCAAGATGGTGGATTACGGAGGCAGGGAAAAGGATGTCAATAAAAATTATTTTGAAGTGACTTCAGGCGTTGAATACCTGCTTACGGAGAAAACAAAATTGAGCGGAGGCTATTCTTACAATCATCCGAACGTGGACAAGAATTATCAAAGTGAAGTTGACTATCAAATTCCAGGACATACGATTGCTTTGGGCGGAGCATATACGATTAATGAATTAATCACGTGCAACGCAGGCGTGTTATTCACGCAGTTTGTAAAGGAAACAAATCAATACGAACATCTTTTTTCCAATGGCGTATTTGAGTCGAACATGATCCCTTACAACAGAACATCAGCGAAGAATGCGCTGATTTTTGCGGTGGGTGTTGACCTTACTTTTGCGCAGAACTGAGCAGAACAATTCTTTGCATGCCTAAAAATTTTAAGTTGTAAGTTTTATGCAGACAGCCCGTTGCGTTTTACTTATAACTTATTACGTAGAACTTCAAACCAACTCCTCATACACCTTTTTCACTTTCCTTCCCGCGTCATCCCACTTCATGTTTTCTACTTCGGCTTTGCCGTGCTTCACAAACATTTTCGGAAGCCCGTCATAATGCAGCAGCGCGTAGATGTTATCGGCAATGGCATCCACATCCCAGAAGTCAACCTTGATGGCGTGACGCAGCACTTCGGCAACGCCTGATTGTTTTGAAATAATTACCGGCACGCTGCTGCGCATGGCTTCCAGCGGGGAGATGCCGAACGGCTCGCTCACCGAGGGCATCACATACACATCGCTGAGAGCGAAAATATCATCCACCTCTTTGCCCATCAAAAAGCCGGTGAAGTGAAACTTATTGCCGATGCGCAGTTGCGCTACGCGTCTTATCATTTTGTTGAGCATGTCTCCCGAACCCGCCATCACGAAGCGCACGTTGTCATCTTTCTTCAGCACTTTGTAAGCTGCTTCCACGAAATAATCGGGTCCCTTTTGAAAGGTGACTCTGCCGAGGAACGTCACGATTTTTTCTTTGATATGCGTTTCTACAGGATGTCCGTTTTGATTGAGCGGCATCACTGCATTATGCACGGTCATCACTTTTTCAGGCGCGATGCCATAGCGGTTAATCACGATGTTGCGTGTGAAATTGCTTACGGTAATAATCTTGTCGGCAGCGTGCATTCCCTGCCGCTCCATATCGTAAACCTCCTGGTTGATGTTTTCACCCGAACGGTCAAACTCTGTTGCGTGTACATGCACCACTAAAGGTTTGCCGCTTATCTCACGCGCTGCCATGCCTGCGGGAAACGTGAGCCAATCATGCGCATGAATCACGTCAAACTCTTTTGTCGCTGCTACTTGTGCAGCAATTACGGCATAGCGCGCCACTTCTTTAAACAGATTCGGACCATACTTGCCGCTGAATTCAAAGTGCGATTGGAAAACGCTCTCGTGCATCTCCGTGCGGTTGAGTTTCGCAAAACGACTGATGGTGGTGAATTCATCAGGTGATAGATACGGACGCAGAAACGAATGCACGCCAATGATGGTGAGCTTGCGCCACAGGTCTTGATACGACTGTTCGTGAAAGTTCACAACAACTTCACTCGCATTAATCAACTGAATGTTGCCTCCCGACTCATCGCCAAACATCTTCGGCACAACAAACAGCACCTCCACATCATTATGCAGCAAACCCTTCGAAAGTCCATAGCAGGCGGTGCCCAACCCACCGGAAATGTGAGGAGGAAATTCCCATCCGAACATCAGGACTTTCATGAAGCAGTTGTATGTTTTAAGCTGTAAGTTTTAAGTTTCTTCTTAAACATTTTTTATTCCAATGTTTTTAGCTTTTAGCTTAGGGCTTAAAGCTTTCAGCTTGTTTAATTAAGTAACCAATCCTCAAAAGTTCCCCCACGCTCCACGCTTGTGAGATAGCGCCTTCATCCCGATGTGGCGGGTCGCCATCAAACACTTCAGAGATGGTGCAGATGCCATGCTCCATCATCGTGCTGCTGAATCCTTCATACAATTGTTTGACCAATTGTATTCCCTCCGCTCCATGCAATTTCAAATAGCCTTCCGCAAAATGCCCCAGCAGCCATGCCCACACCGTTCCCTGATGATAGGCCGCATCGCGCGTTTTCTGGTCGCCAAAATAAACGCCTTTGTAGCTTGCATCTTTCGGTGAAAGTGTGCGTAATCCGCGTGTCGTGAGCAATTCATTTTTCACTTTCTCCAGCACTTCCAACTTCATTTGCTCATCAAGAGGCGAGTAGGGGAGCGATGTCGCAAAAATTTGATTCGGGCGCACAGACCAGTCTTTGTCGTTTCCATTCACCACGTCAGCAAGATATTTTTTTTGTTCACTCCAAAATGTTTTCACAAAAGAATCGGAAATCAATGCAGGCAAGTCTTCCCATTGCTTCACAAACTTCTCATCTTCCGCAGCTTTTGCGAGGTGCAAAGAAAAGCACACTGCGTTATACCAGAGCGCATTGATTTCCACAGCCATGCCTGTGCGTGGCGTCACCGGCTTTCCATCAACGATAGCATCCATCCATGTAAGCGCCACACCGGGATAGCCTGCGCTAATCAAACCATTCTCCTGCATTTTGATATTGTAATCTGTTCCCTTGCGAAACGCTTCAAGAATGGCGCGCATCTTTGCTCCGAACGTGAGCCATACCTTCACCTCTGTATCAGTGAACTCGCTGTATTGCTGCAACGTCCAGAAAAACCACATGGGCGCATCCACGCTATTGTAGGAGTTGCCCATGTTTGGAAACAACCCGTTTTTCATTTGCGCAGCGAGCGTGTTGAGTGCAGCCTTGCATTGCTCGGCATGTCCGGTTACGAGCGTCAAACCCGGCAATGCAATGAACGAGTCGCGTCCCCATCTTCCAAACCAATGGTAGCCGGCAACTATCTCTGTTTTCTTATCGCGCTCCACAATAAATTGCTTGGCGGAATTTAGCAGGCAGTTTTCAAAACTGTTACGAGGCACACGCGCTTTCAACTCTTTATTAAAAGTGGTTTTTAATGTGCGCGGCTTCATCTCTTCAAGGCTTGCTGAAAAAACAACTTCTTCGCCTTTTTTTATTTGGAATTCAAAAAAGCCCGGCACAAAAAGGTCTTCCTGAAAAGGATAGCCGCGCTCCTGTTCTTTTGGATATTCAAAATTATAATACCAATCGGGGCTGGAAACATATTCCGCCTCCTTCGATGCTTGCAGATGCAAATCAGCATATCCGCTATAGAGCCGCAGTTTTATTCCGTTGGGAATATCTTCATATTTCTTGTTGGCATAGATATTCGCTTTGCTCAGGGAATGATAATTGCGGAATGCAAGCAGCGGCATCAGGCGCAATGTAGTGGGCGAGTGCGCATCAAGCAGCGTGTAGCGGAGCATCACGCAGTCAATATCCGATGAAAATAAAATCTCTTTTTTCAGCACAACACCGCCCACGCGGTAAATCCAATAGGGTATCGGGTCGCTTGAAAAATCAGCGATATACTTATGCCCCTTCGGATGAAACAAACCGGGATATTTATGAATGGCAAGGTGAAACTCCGCATCGCGCTGGAGTACGGTTTCATCAAGCGTGGAGAGAAACACATGATTCTCCATATCCAACTGCGGCTGTGGCGCCACGAGCAAGCCGTGATATTTGCGCGTGTTGCACCCGATAATCGTGGAGCTTGCATAAGCCCCGCGCTTATTGGTGCGCAGCAATTCCTTGTTCAGCGCATATTGCAGGTTGATAAGCTGGTTCTTGTCAAATTTGATATAAGGCGTTGCGAATTTCTCCGTTGATTGCATGGTATCGGCAGTGTTCATAGGGCGCTTCTATGCGGCTTTCCTGAAAAATTTTCTAAGATACAAATTGGATGAATGTAAACAGGCGCAAAGTTGCGTGTGTGGATAAAATAAATGAGAAATTTTCTTCCCAAAAATGAAATGCTTTGTACATTTATTACACCTAACAAAAACCAACCGTTATGAAAAAGCTGATTCTTATCCTGTTAACCCTCCTTGCGTTGTCTTTCCTGCATGTGCAAGGAGAGGAAGATTCCTCCGCTGTTGTTTCGGATGATTCATCCGTAATTCAACTCAATGATTCATTGAGCTTGCAGATGCTCAATTATGATACAACCGGCTCAGTTGATTTGGGCAGCGGGCTTGCGACATTTGCTATTCCCGTGGGATTCAAATACCTCAACCCCGCGCAAAGCAGCTATGTGCTTGCCGATTTGTGGGGCAATCCGCCCAGCGAAACAAACGGGATGATTTTTCCTGCGGATGCAAGCCCGATTTATCCGGCTACATGGGCAATTGAAATTTTGTATGAGGAAGACGGACATGTGAAGGATGATGACGCGAAAGACATTGACTATGATGATTTGCTGGAAGAAATGCAGGAGCAGGTGAAGGAAATAAATCCGCAGCGCAAAGAAGCCGGTTATTCTACTGTTGAACTGCTGGGATGGGCTTCACCGCCTTATTATGATGAGCATACGAAGAAGCTGCACTGGGCGAAAAGATTGCAATTTGAAAATGACAGCACCGAAACGCTGAATTATAATATTCGTGTGCTGGGCAGAAAAGGCGTGCTTGTGCTGAATGCCATTGGCGGCATGGACCAATTGTACGAAATCAAAACAAACATTGACGCGATTCTCGCCAGCGTGAATTTCACCGAAGGCAACCGCTATGAAGATTTTGATGAAAGCAACGATAAAATCGCTGCCTATGGCGTGGGCGGGTTGATTGCAGGAGGCATTCTTGCAAAAACAGGATTGTTTGCCAAAATCGGACTCCTCTTCGCCAAGTTCGCTAAAGTGTTTATCATCGGTGGCATCGCTGCCGGTGGCGCAATTATACGGTTATTTTCCGGCAGGAAAAAAGACGAAGGGCAGGCGTGAGGATTTGTTGAATAAGTTTTGAAAACCAATAACACATCAAAGCGGGGTGGATAAAGAAGGGGAACCTTTCCTGCTTATGAGTTTACAGTAATTTAAAATATCAATGACGAAGAAATTTCAAGTATTTGTCTCGTCCACGTATATAGACCTTGTTGACGAAAGACAAGCGGCTGTTGAAGCAATTTTAAATGCAGGGTACATACCAGCAGGGATGGAGTTATTTAAGCCGGAGAATAACTCCCAAATAGAAACAATAAAAAGATGAATAGAAAGCTCGGACATATTCATGTTAATTCTTGGAGGCAGATATGGAAGCATTGAGCCAGATACCAAGAAAAATTATGTTGAATTGGAGTATCGGCATGCAATGACCAAAGGAATTCCATTTTTTGCTTTGGTAATTGGAGAACCTGGATTAAACAAAAAAATACAAGAACAAGGAAAAGAAAACGTGGTGGAACAAGAGAATGTGCGAGAATATTTTGAGTTTAAAAAGTTTGTAGAATCGAAGACTTGTCGCTTTTTCAAGGACAGAATGGAGTTAAAATATAATGCATCAGTTGCCATCCATGAAATTGAAAAAAATGACACACTAATTGGTTGGGTCAGGTCTGATGAAGCAAAATCAATCCTTAATACCCAAGTGATGAATGAAAGCACAACAGATTTAAGAAAAGTTGTCGCTAAATCATGGCAACATATAAACTACCAGGTGAATCAAGATATTACTGACGAACTGTGTTTGACAGCACTTATTGACCTCAGTAACATAAATCAAAAATTTGTTTTCTATTATAGCTTTCTGTCTGATACTGGCGAACAGAGATGGGTAGGCTACACTAACTACCCAGATCAAAATCCTGGCGATAATGTAGAAAACACTCTTGATATTTTGTTAACGGATACTTATCACTTTGTGATTGTGGAGAATGTTAAGAAAACAATAAAGCAAAGATTTCCGAAAATGAAAGGCACTCCAATAGTAATTGAAAAAATTAGAATAAGAGGTGATGATAAAATAAAATTGCCAATTAACTTTTTCTATGCCTTTGTTGAAAAAAAATAAACTACTGCAAACAACGCAAAGAAAAGCGGGGATGAATAGCAGATATTGAAGTTTTTCAACCATGAAGAGTTGCACAGTGGACAAAGCATACCGGGACGTTACCCCAACCACCCCTCAATCAACCCAATCACCTCCTCATTGCTGCGCACCCAATTATAGTGGGAGTAAGGGTTTTTGCAATTCTTTCGCTCACTTTTACCTGAACCTTAAATCACCTAAATTTAAAAGAAAATTCAGCTATGACATTCGAGCATATCACCAGCAACACAGGGATACTTGGAGGTAAACCTATCGTTAAAGGCACGCGCATCAGCGTTGATTTTATTTTGCAACTGATAGCATCTGGTGCAACGATTGACGACATTGTGAAGAAATATCCGCACCTGAAAAGAGAAGCAGTAGTAGAGGCGATACTTTACGCGGGGAGAGTGGTGAGCAACGAAATCCTGATTGACTTGCGCAATGTGGCATGATTTGGCGCGCATTAAAATATCTCGCTGACGAGAACATTGACCCTGAAGTAATTGCTTACTTTATTAAAGAAGGGTACGACTTCCGAAATGTTTTTCAGGAACAGTTGCAGGCGACAGACGACAAAGTAATTATTCAGAAAGCCAAAACTCTTGACCGAATCATTATTACGCACGATACAGACTTCGGTAATATCATCTTTACAGAGCGCATCCCTTTTACCGGAATCATCTACCTGCAACCGGGGCATTTTGAATCCCAATTTACGATTCAATCGTTGCAGCAATTATTCAGTTCAGACATTGAACTGATACATCCGTTTATAGTTGTTACCGAACAGAAGCGGAATGAGATAAGAATACGAGTGCGTAATTCGGTTTTACTGAAATAGATGATGCAAGCGTGTTTGATTCATAGCTTTCACTACCCCAACCACCCCTCAATCAACCCAATCACTTCCTCATTGCTGCGCACCCAGTTATAGTGTGAGTAATACATATCGCTTCCTTTGATTGTTGTAAGGTGATGGCGAGTAACCGGAGTAGAGGGATTGAATTTTCCGAGCAGTTTCTCCACCGCTTTTTTAGGCGCGAGTTCATCTTTTGCAAATGACAGGGCGAGCACAGGTTTTACAACATTTCGCAGATTGCTTTCAAAATCAAAATCATTTCCAAGCACTTTAAAGTTTCCTGTTCGCGCAGTGTAGCTCCAGTCTTTGATAACACGCGCTGCGCCCTTGCCGCCAAAGCCAAGCCGATGCCCGGGGAAATAGCCGAGCGCATCCGCAATTTTTGCAAATGCCTGCGTAGCAACGAGTGTTTTCCATTTATCAAAACCGCTCCAACCTGTGTAGTGAATGTTGCATGCAGCAGTAAGAATTAATCCGTGCAAATCGTTTGGATACTTGGTGCTATACAAGCTGCCAAGAATACCGCCAAGGCTGTGCCCCATCAAAAAGATGCGGCTGTTTGGAAAGAGTTCATGCGACATACGGATGATTGCACGATAATCCAACTCAAGCATTTCATGAAAGCCAAAATCAGATTTCGCTGACGGGCGAATACTGGAATATCCCAGTCCGCGCAGGTCGGCAGTGATGGCAATAATATTTTTTTGCGCAAGCGCTATTGCAAATGCTTCATAGTAAGAAGCCGCAATGCCCATTGCAGGAAATAGAATCAGCACATCATTCTTTACATCCGCTTTTTGAAAAACGGAAATCTTAGTTGCGCTGCCATCGGGCAAAGGAATATCAACAATTTGAGGTGTCATCCTTGAATTAATTCTCTTTCAAGTTTAATGTTTTTCATCTCCGGTTTTCAAAAAGAAATTCAGCAGCACGCCAGTGAGCACAAGAAAAATGCCCACCATCACAATCCAGTTGTAGGTTTCACCGAAAAAGAAATAGCCGAGCAACAACGCATAGATGATGCCGAGATAATTCAGCCCTGAAATGGCAGCGAGCTTTTCGTTTTGCAACGCATGTGTAAGATTCACCTGCGCAATTTGCGTGAACACTCCTGTGAGGATAAGCCAGAGCCAATCCCAGCCAACGGGCGTGACCCAAATGAAGAAGCATCCCACGAGCGCAAAAGGGAATGCGACAAGTGGAAAATAAAATACTACTACCAGCGGATGGTCGGTGTCGCGCAACTTGCGCACAGAGTTATAGGCTAATCCTGAAAACATCGCGGAGATAATTCCAAGCACGAGATAGGGCAATTCCACTCTGTCATCAAATCCGCGAATGATGGCAACGCCTGCAAATGCAACTCCGAAACAGAGCCATTGAATCCAGTGAACTCTCTCTTTCAAAAAGAATACAGCAAATAACAACGTGAAGATGGGGGAAAGATATTGCAGCGTCACTGCGCTGGCAAGCGGCATTTTTTGCAGCGTGAAGAAAAAAGTGGTGAGCGAAATCATTCCGAAGAAACCGCGCAGCAAGAGAAACTTTCTGTTGTTGCCCAGCGGATTGAGGTTGAGCCTGCGAATCATGAAATAGCTTGCTGCAAGAGAAACGCCTGAACGAAACAAAATCACTTCAACCGCAGGAATATGCGTCACAAATTTGATGCTCAGATTCATGAGGGAAAAGAAGAATGTTGCCAGCAGCATGTGTACAGCGGGAGGATAGCGGTTATAGGGCATCTGAGTGTTGAGGGTGGGGTGTTCGGGGTTGAGTTTAGAATTTGGAATTTAAAGTTTGGAGTTTTTCACCCAACCCTCTACCCTCCACCCTCCACACCCAAATACGGATTAAAATATCCATACCGCAAGTGCGGAAATTCTTTTTTCAACGCTTGCATGATGTGTAAAATGCCAAGCCCTTTTCCTGTTTCGCCAATCTTCGCTTTCTTCAAATACCAGTCGGGGTCAATGTTGAAGTTGCGCCATTGAATCATGGAGAGATTGGTATCGCGGATGAGTTTGCGCAGCGCTTCGTATTCTTCGGGACTGTCTGTCAATCCAGGAAAAGTAAAGTAGTTGATAGAAGCCCATCCGTTGTGTTTGCGTACGACTTTAATGGATTCCACGACATCTTCAAATTTGTAATTCCTCGGCAGGTAATAATTGGTGTACCAGTTTTTCTGTGCGCTGTTCATGCTCACGCGTATGCTTTGCAATCCGGCTTTGCACAATGCTTCCACCGCTTCAGGCTTGCTGCCGTTGGTGTTGATATTGATAATGCCGTCAGGAGTTTGCCTGCGGATTTCTTTGATTGCATCGCGCAAGGCTTCCCACACAAGCAATGGCTCGCCTTCACATCCTTGCCCGAAGCTCACAATCGGATTGGGCGCTGTTTCGATATGGTCAATCGCAACCTCGCTTATTTCTTTTGCTGACGGTTGAAATTTTAAACGAAAGTGCGCAGAGTTAATCGGATTTTCTTCCGGTTGCAAAGAAATACAACCAAGACATTCTGCATTGCAAGCGGGCGATGCGGGAATGGGACATTCCCAGCGATTCAGAAAATAATTCTGCGCAGCGCGGCAGTGATAGGTGAGCGCGCAATTGTTGGCGAGATGCTCCACCAATTTATTGTCAGGATATTTTTTGCGGAAAGCAGTTACCTTCCGCTTAATAGTTGGAAAATTAAACTGGTCGAAATCCTGCCGCACATCAGGCTCGATGCGTACCGCTGTGGTATAAAATTTTCCGTTGAGCCAGCCCACTGCGGTGTAAGCATAAAGCGGGAGCACGGGCGCTTTCTCCTCCTTCTCATAAGCGGAAAGATACGTTTGCGTATGCGCAGGTGAAACGAAAACAGCAACGGCTTTTCCTGAATCGCGCAGTTCAATATCTCCTGTTTTGCGATTGAAACCATAAGGCAGCCGCTGCGGCATAAAGAAAAATTCGCTTCCTTCGGGCAGTTCGATGAAATCTTCTTTCACGAGCCGCACCGTTTCTCTGCCGCTTCTGCCAACAGCTTCATAGCGTATGTCTTCCAGAATATTTCCCGCATCATCGGCATAGACGAGGTAAGGAATTTTGGAGGGATGATTTGATGATTTCATTTCGCGGAGCAAATTTAAGAGAAAGAGAGAGGTGTGAATAGTGTCATTGCGGACTCGTTCCGCAATCCCCTGATAAAGACAAGGAGGGGATTGCGGCATAAAGCCGCAATGACCTATGACAATATGAGTTGGGAATGTCGGAACGAGTCCGGCATGACAGCAGAATTCTTACTTTTGATTGCGCCATGTTTGAAAAAGACCCGCTGCTTTTTGCCTCGCCATTCTTCGCTATTCTGATTGCGATTGAAGTAATCATTAATACGCGTCAGCATCTCCATCTTTATCTCACGAAAGATTCCGTTGCAAGCATTTCAATGGGCGCAGTGACGTTAGTGATTGGGCTGGGAGTAAAGATTGCCGCATTTTTTGTTTTTACTTTTCTGCATCAGTTCGCATTCCTTGAATTGGGCAACGTATGGTGGGTGTGGGTGCTGTGCATGTTTGGTGATGACTTCAGTTTTTACTGGCATCACCGCCTGAGTCACGAGGTGCGCATCTTGTGGGCTGCGCATGTGAACCATCATTCATCAGAAATGCTCAACTTCTCCACTGCATTGCGCCAAAGCTGGACGGAGCAACTCTATAAATATGTATTCTGGCTGTGGATGCCGCTCGTTGGTTTCGACCCAATCATGATAATGACAATGATGTCTATCAATTTGATTTTTCAATTTTTGCCTCATACGCAATTAGTTGGAAAGCTCGGTCCGCTGGAATGGATTTTCAATACGCCTTCACATCATCGCGTGCATCACGCTTCCAACCACAAATACCTTGACCGTAATCATGCCGGTCTTTTTATTATTTGGGACAGAATGTTCGGCACCTTTCAGGAAGAAGACGAAAAGGAGAAACCTGTTTACGGCATCACGAATAATATTCACACGTATAATCTCTTTCAAATTGCTTCACACGAGTTCAAAGATTTGTGTACGGATATAAAACGCGCGTCTGATTTCAAAACAAAACTGAAATACATCTTTTACCCTCCGGGCTGGAGCCATGATGGAGAGGATAGGAGGGCGAAGGTATTAAGGGGAAAGGTTTAGTTGTTTTGTCATTGCGGCTTCATGCCGCAATCCCCATCTAAATAACGTGTCATTGCGGACTTGTTCCGCAATCTCAAAATAAAAATCAGGGGATGCCGGAATCCTGCGGGTGCGGGAGCATGACACCATCACTTATTCAAAAGTGCCTTCGCGTAATTCACCCAACTGAATTTATCCGCAGTTTCAGCGACACGGCTTCTATCAATAGGATGCTCGATGATGTTCAGCATTTGCGCAGCCATCGAATCAATATTATCCGGCTCGGCAATGTAGCCGTTGTAACCGGGTTTTACCGTTTCTGGAAAATGCCCCACGCGCGTAGCAAGAATGGGGAGATGAAAATTGTAGGCAATAGACTCAACGCCTGAAGGCGTGGCGAAGAGATAATAATTTACGATGCAGTCAGCAACCTGGAAATATTTGTACACTTCTTCATTCGGCACAAAACGATTAATTACTGTAGTGGAGTTCTGAAGTTGTAATTGTTCAATCAACTTGAGTGGTTGATAATCCTGCTCGTTATCGGAGTTTTTCAGCAACAATGATTTTGCAAAGCCAAACAATGCTTTCTTGACTTTTGCGCTGAATGAATTCGGGTTGAGGGTTTGCCAGAAAGATTCTCCGACAATCAGCAACGACACATCGTTGCGCTGATGCGCAACTCTTGCATACGCGCGGATGACATTGTGCAATCCTTTGTATTTGCGGATAAACCCAAAAAAAAGAAACACATGCTTTTTTAATTTCAATTCCTGCTTCACTTTTTCAAGATCGAAATTTTTATCGGGCTGAAACATGTCATACACCGGATGATACAACTTGATAATTGTGTTCCCCTCCTTCGCGCGTTCTCCCGTTTCCGTAATCGTAAATTTCTTATCACGATACATCTCTTTCAACTCGTCCGCGTTGCGCATTGCGTGTGCGATGTAGGTGTGCGCTTTCCCCAATCCATAACGCGAGAAAAATTTATCAATGCTGCTCGCTTCTTTCTGTTTCACGAAATGCGTGTCGAAAATGACTTCTACATTTTTCAATTTCATCAACCTGCGGGCGATGTAACCGAGCGGTAGTCCTTGCAGGGCAATTGCCCATTGAAAAATCACGATGTCGGGATTCAGGTCTTTGATATAATTAAATGTAGCGCCCCAGCTGAACGGGTTGTTGTAGTTGGTGATGTATTTCACTTTGATGCGTGTGCCTTCAAGCAAATCCTTGCGGCTCGCCCTGTCAATGAAATCACGCGGAATGATTGCAGGGTATTGTTGCGTCCACGAAACGATGTGCACTTCCGCTTCGGGAAATTTATCAAGCGCTTTAGCAAGCGAAGTATTGTAATTGGAAATGCCGCCTTTGAATTGCGGACCGGGACCGAAGCAGACGATACGTTTCATAATTTCCAATAATCAAATTTCAAATTACAATCGAGCATCCGGATTTTATTGATTATTGAATTTTGATGCTTGGTTATTATTTCCCAAGATTTTTCACCGCCTGCTCATACACCCTTCTCATCCCTTCTTCTAAAGATACTTTCGGTTTCCAGCCGAACGTGTTGTTTACATACGTCATGTCAGAGTGGCGCTTGGAAACACCCACAGGCTTGTCGAGCAAAGGTTTGATGGTAGGCTTATAGCCCGCAAACTTGCAGAACAACTCGATGATTTCAAGAAATGAATTAAGCCTGCCTGAGCCGATATTGATGGCTGAACCGTCTTTGATATTATCAAGCGCGAGAAAAATCGCGTCCACGCAATCATCAATATGCACGAAGTCGCGCCCCTGCTTGCCGCTGCCCCACACTTCAAACGGGTCGTCTTTGCGCGCAGCGCGCGCGGCAATCGAAGGAACAGGATACGTCAAATCCTGGTCTTCACCATAGCCTGAAAACGGGCGCACACTCGCTACATGGATGCCGTAATACTGCGCTGCAATTCTGCCGAGATATTCGCCAGTGAGTTTTGACCAGCCATAAGTCATGTCGGGCTTGCCGAGGTTTCCGCCAAAGTCAATATCAGTTTCTTTCAGCGCAACCGCGCCTTCTTCTTTCTGCAAGCCAATGGGATATGCCGCGCTCGAACTCGGATACATCACGCGCTCAGGTCGGTGGCGAACTACCCAATAAAAAAACTCTGCGTCAATCGCGAGGTCAATCGCTACCATCATCGGGTCGCCATCAATCTTTGCACGACCGCCCACGATGGCTGCGAAGTGAAACACATCGGTGAATTTTTCTACGTCAATCCCGTAATGCTTTTTCAAGTAGAGCGAATCCTGCATGAGGTTTCGCAGGAACTCGCGGAAGTCTTGCTTGAAGAAAAAGATGCGCCCCTCTTTGCCGATTACTTCAACGTCTTTTATGTTTTTGGATTCATACGGTTGTAGCCAATCCCACGTGGCGGGCAGCGTGCCCACCGAGAGGTCGTCAACGAGAATGATTCCGTCTTTTGTTGTGTTTAAAATGCGTTTTACAATGTTGCGTCCCACAAATCCGCAGCCGCCCGAAACGAGATGATATTTCATAAAAGTTGTTCGTAATTTGCGACAGCAAAAATAACAAATCGCGCACAGCGGAAATGAAGCAAAAAACCGTAAGCGACATCGTGAGTGAATCGGTGCAGGTGCATGAGGCAATTCTGCGAGATGAAAATTTGCTCAAGGAAATAGATTGGATTTCCAAAGTGCTTACTAAAGTATTTCGCAACAAGAAAAAAGCGCTGCTCTGTGGTAATGGAGGCAGCGCAGCCGATGCGCAGCATATCGCGGCAGAATTATCGGGTAAGTTTATGCTCAACCGCGCACCGCTCTATGCGGAAGCTCTTCATGTAAACACTTCTTATCTGACCGCCACCGCCAATGATTTTTCATTTGAAGAAGTTTACGCCCGCCTCGTGCAGGCGCAAGGCGTAAAGGGCGACATTCTTATTGGCATTTCCACTTCAGGAAATTCGATGAATGTGGTGAATGCTCTTGTTGAAGCGAAGAAAAAAGGGATGATTTCTATCGGCATGACGGGAACACGGAAATCAAAAATGGAAAAGCACTGCGACTATCTTTTGCGAGCGCCCTCAGCAAATACACCGCGTATTCAGGAGGCGCATATTCTCATGGGTCATATTCTGTGTGAATTGGTGGAGCGGGAGTTGTTTGGATAAAATCTACATCCCCCTGTAAATCTCCATTCCGAGAATAGATGTTGCCATCACAATCAGAAACCAGCCGAAAACAGTTCTGAGTTTTGTTTCCGAAATTTTCCCGGAAAGAATATTTCCAATTACAATTCCACCAATGGCAATCGCAGTAAAAATGGAAATGAATTTCCAATCTATCTGTTTGCCAAGAGAAAGATGACCGATAAAACCAATTGCAGAGTTGATTGAGATTATCAGCATCGAAGTACCCACTGCTGATTTCACGGTCATGCCCAGTAGAAGCACAAGCGCGGACACAATTAAAAAACCACCGCCTCCGCCCACAAATCCTGTAATCATCCCGACCAGCAACCCGCGAACAATCAATCTTCCATAGTCTTTGTGCGCATCACCGCCAGCTTGCGCAACGGGCTTTTTGCCAAACAAAATATTGTAAGATGTGGCGAGCATCAGCACAGCGAACAACACCATCACGCCCATATCTTTTGTGAACTGAAACGTGCCGGCTTGAAAAAACACATCGGGCAGCGCGGGAAGCAAGATGCGCCTCGAAAGAAAAACCGTGATGAGGGAAGGAAGCCCGAAAATGAGCGCGGTTTTTACGCTTGCCAATCCCTGCTTGTTATAGCGGTAAAACCCGACAAGGCTTGTAAATGCAATCACGAAAAACGTGTAACCTGTTGCAGTGACGGGCGCTATCCCAAACAGGTAAACCATAATCGGCACGATGATAATCGCCCCGCCCCCGCCCAATAAGCCAAGCAGCACCCCGCTGATAAGCACTCCGAAATATCCGAATAACTGAAGCATACAGGCAAGCAAGATTAATGATTTGGCGCGTACTGATTTCGTTTCTGTATCATGCGCACTCTTAACGCTGCCCGACAGAAGAGTAGCGGCATCTATAAGATTAGAAGACAAAAGTCTTCTTTCTATTCCGGCACACAAGTCAGCATACGCGCAAAGCAAGCGCTGAAGACTTGCGTGAACTGCGGAATAACATACGGGCTTACTCTGCTCTGTCTCTTGTTCGTTGTTGGTCTTGCCGATGATGCAGAACGGCAAGAATGCGTACATACTGTTTATCGCGCTTGTAGTAGATGAAATAAGGAAATCGCCTCACTACCACCCTCCTCACCGCCCCAAATACTTTGCGGTGTTCCACTTTATCTGATTTCAGGCTGCTGATTGTTTCTTTTACTATGCTGGCAAATTCTTCACCTAACCCGATCTTCTGTTTTTCATACCACCGTTTTGCCGACTTGATTTCTGCTTCGGCTTCTTCTGCAATCAGCACCTTAAGCATCATAGCCCTTTTTGAACTTCCTCCCAATCTTTCATCGCGCTTTTCTTTTTGCCATACTTCACTGTTCTTTCCTTTACTAAGTCTTTATGCCATTGCGAAACATCGCCATCATCATCAAGGCGCAACAGCCGCGCAATCGCCCATACCACTTTCTCATCCTCAATCTTATCAAGCTCCCGCTTGATTTCATTTTTTTTAATCGTTAGGTTCATACAGCGATTTTTTTAGTTAGGGTAAAAATAGGAAGAACCGATTACTTGAATCTTGTTATTCATAATTCCTTTCGCCCAAATCCGATACGCAAGGGATACTTCCCCAATCGGCTCGGCACATTCACAAATCAGCCTGTATGCGTGACCCGCATCCCGTACGTACGGGAGTGGTGTGAGAGCCTCTCCCCGTCACCGACAGGTGGCGGGGCGGGCTACTCGATTAGCGGTTCGGCTTTCTTTTCTACACATTATTTTGCAGTTCAATTTCTGGCATTTCGTCCCAAGTCTTACCTTCCAAAAGTCGTCCTGTTTTCTTTTTGTTTGTTCCGCCCCATTGTTTGAAAAAGAAGGCAACGTCTGCATCTAAACATTGATTTTTGATCTCCATTACCCATTCTTCTTTCATTGGCCTTGGTTTTCTGCCACTCTCTCCACCAACAATTACCCAATCAATTCCCTGTAAGTTCATATTTGGAATTGCCGCAATTAATGGTTCGCATGAAAGGAATTTAACTCTTGCACCTGTTTCTCTTAATAAGTCAATTCTGTTAGTTACTTTTCTATTTTCTACTGAAACGCCCATCCAAATATTGTGTGTCCAATCTAACCAACCTTCGCTATCATAATATCTTAAAACGTCTGCTCTTTTTGTCAGAACTTGAAAGACGTGTTGCGGATTGTCTTTCATTACCTTAAAAATCTTTTTTATAAACTTAATTGGAACGTCTTTATGAAATAAGTCGCTCATCGAATTTACGAAAACCACTTTAGGCTTTTTCCAACTGTATGGAGTCTCCAATTCATCTTCGTGAATTGTAATTTCAAAGTTGTTTTTGTATTTTTCAACTCCCATTGCTTGCAATCGCTTAGACATAACTTCTGCATAGCAGAACTTACAGCCTGATGAAATCTTGTCGCAACCCGTGGTTGGGTTCCAAGTCATTTCAGTCCATTCTATACTTGATTGTGCCATATTACTTTAAATTAAAGATTGCTTTTTGATATTCTTCCTTGTAGTATTTATATCCAATGTATGTGTGTTTTTTATTTTTAACTTCTGTTCCATCAGCTTTAATGACGTTCATCTTCCCTTCATTTCTCCAATTATAAAAAACTTCGTTCGTATGTTTTGGTAAAAAACCCTGTCTTAAAGTGAACTCGTAAAGTTCACCATTATAACGCTTCTTTCCGTTCATAAATTCTTTAAGTTTTACTTCAAGTGGATTTGTCTTGTAATCGTGAAATAGACTTGGCGAATTTCCTGTGTAGTTCCAACCTTTTCCTTGTTCTGTATCTATTTCCCACTTTGCTTCTAACATTTTCTCAAAGCCCCTTATATGCGAAGTAAAGAAGAATAAACAGAACACAGTATTTGTGTCCTTTTGAATAGTGAAAGTATCAACAAAAAACGTTTTGCCCAAATACGTTTGAAACCCTTCTTTTAATTGTGCAATGAAGTTCCAAACATTTCCAGGTTTCCACTCACTAAAATTCGGGATAATCTCTGTAATAAAATCCTTTAATGCTTCGGGTGTGCCATTGTTGGCAAAACGATACATAAATTGAGTGGGTAGCCAAAGTAGAACTTCTGCATTTCCTTTAGCCAGTAGATTTTTTATCTGACTTGCTTTAATGTGCTTGTATTCGTATGGGTCAATAAAAATAAAAGCCTTTTGGTATTGGAGTTTGAGTTTTGGAAGTGATGTCAACAAATTATCATATTGAACTTGATAATCATTTGTTGAATATTCCAACTCTCCGAATGCAGGATAATATAAAGATTTATTAGTTAACGCCTTCTTTACCTTTTCTACTTTATCTTTGTCGATGTCATTGAAATTGCAATCAATTTTTGGAACACTTGAAGATTTAGCAGCATTTACAAAATGAATATCCTTTATTTGTCGCATTGTCACAAGTGGACTACCTTCACCGCCATTGTCATATAGTCCTTCACCGCAAAACAAATCGTATATTTTTATTCGTTTCGTATAACCGTCATTACAGATAATGTTCAGGTATCTTTTTAAATACTCTCCAAGAAGTCTGACTTTAGCTTCTGAATGGTTTAATAGGTTTGTCTTAACGTCTATTTTTGTCATATGTATTGTCTTTTAAGCTGACCGTCAACTTGCAGATACTGCTTATAAAATGTCGCATCCTCCCCGTGAAGATGAGCAAAGTAATTGACATCTACAAATTCAGAAATGTATCAGGCTTCTCTGCCGATATGCGTTGACCTTCCATTTTAAGTAAAACGGGGCATCAGTCGTCCTCTACTCATGGTGAGTAGACCTCTACTCATGGTGAGTAGACCTCTACTCATGGTGAGTAGACCTCTACTCATGGTGAGTAGACCTCTACTCATGGTG
>JAWXCB010000111.1:0-23803 GCA_034440455.1 Chitinophagales bacterium | reverse complement strand
CAAATTCACCGCATTTCCACCGCTAATTGAAAGTGAATTTCCTGCGAGGTTCAGTGTCTGTATTTCGTTTGTTGGATCCGCATCCAAATCCGTCAGACTGCTGAGGTTAACTGAAATTGTGCCCCCTGCATCGGTGATATTCAACTGAGTGCCAACCAAATTCGCTGAAGTGTTTAACTCGTTGGATGGATTCGCATCGGCATCATTCACATTATCGGGAATCACCACACTGTTTCCGCCTGCGATGGAAAGTGTTCCGGCATTAAAGGTTAGCGTCTGCGCATCGGTGTTGTCTTTGTAAGGGGCAAGATTGACAGGCGAATTAACTCCACTGATACGTAGCGTATCGTTGGTAACTGAAAGCGATTGCAATTCATTTGCGGGGTCGCTGTCTGTATCCGCAACGCTGAATGTTGTTCCTAATCCTCCGCTGATATTTATCGTAACACTATTTCCAACTTTTACATTGGAAAGATTTTGTCCGTCAGTATTATCCAAATAAGGTGCAAGGCTTACTGGAGACGCATCGCCTGAAAGACTGAGCGTATTTCCAGTCAGCGACAAATCCTGAATTTCGTTTGTAGGATTTGAATCCGCGTCATTCTTCAACTTGGAAAGATTAACGGCTTTTGCGCCTCCGCCATCGGTAACTGTAAGGACATTAGAAACTGTATCAAACGAAACCGCAGTGTTGTAGGCGTCAGCTACAAATTCATTCAAATCAATCGTGATTGTTCCTCCGTTGTCTGTGATGCTGATGGTGTTAGCGGCAGTATCAGCAGTAAAAGCTGTGTTGTAAGCATCCGTAACAAGGTCGTTTAGGTTCACAGAATAAGAAGTGCCTCCATCGGTGATGTTCAACGTGTTTGTGAGCGGGTCGAAATTCAATCCGGTGTTGTAGGCATCATCCACCAAATTCTGAAGGTCAACAATTTTACTTCCACCGCCATCGGTAATGGTAAGTTCATTTGTTGTTGTGTTAAAATCAAAATCGGTGTTGTAAGCCTCATCAATCAAATCATCCAAATCAACAGAGAAACTATTTCCGTTGTCGGTAATGGTAATTGTGTTGTTTGCATCATTAAAACTGAAACCGGTGTTGTACGCATCATTCACCAAATCAGTAAGATTTACGGAAAAATCATTTCCATCATCGCTAATCGTAAGCACATTGCTGGCAGCGTTAAAACTGAAAGCGGTATTGTAAGCATCATTCACCAAATCCTGCAAACTGACAGCAAAACTTCCACCCTGATCGCTCACCGTGATGGTGTTTGAGCTTGCATCATAAGAAACTCCCGTATTAAATGCATCAGCAATGGCTTCCTGAATATTTACATTCAGACTTGCTCCTCCGTCTGTAATCGTAATGATGTTGCTTGCTGTATCAATCGTAAAGCCTGTATTGTACGCATCTGTAACAAGGTCATTCAGGTTTTGGCTGTAAGAAGTGCCTGCGTCTGTAATTGTAATTGTGTTGGTAGCAGGATTATAATTCAATCCGGTGTTGTAAGCGTCATTCACCAAATCCTGCAAATTCACAGTTTTGCTTCCACCGCCATCAATGATAGTAAGTGTATTTGCAGCGGCATTAAAACTGAATGTGGTGTTGTAAGCATCATCTACCAAATCCTGCAAATCAACATTAAAGGTATCTGTCAATTCTGCAACGGTGAGTATATTATTCGTTGGGTCAAACGAGAAATTTTTGATTGACTCATTCGCGGGGTCGTTGTCATTATCTGCAATGCTGAAAGTGGTTCCCGTGCCTCCTGTAATATTCAGCGAAACAGTTTGGTTGCCATTCACCACCGCGCTTAAATCCTGATTGTCGGTTCCAACAAGAGAAGTCAAATTCACTGAAGTGGGGCTTCCGCTCAGACTTAACACTTTTGTATTTTGGTTGAATGACAAGGTTTGAATCTCGTTTGTGGGATTTGCATCCGCATCATTCTGCAACGGGCTTAAATCAACTGTTGACGTTCCACCTGCATCCGTGATTTTCAATTCTTGCCCGTCAAGAATCACTTCATAAATCAATTCATTGTTCGGGTCAGGATCAGCATCATTGATATTGAAAGTAGTGCTGTTGCCGTTTGAAATATTCATGGTAACATTTGAGCCAAGGCGGTTGTTGCTCAACGTCTGCAACTCGTTAGTCGGATTTGCATCTGCATCATTGCTAAGAGCTGAAAGGTTAACTGATTTTATTCCGCCACCGTCAATGACTTCCAAAGTTGTTCCTACCAATTTTACTTCCGTATTATATTCATTTGTCGGGTCGGCATCGGCATCGTTGATTAAATCAGTAAGGTCAACTGACAATGTTCCACCAACATCTGAAATTTCTAATCTTTTTGTCAAGCTGTTAAAGGTAAGGGCAAGGTTTCTTTCATTAGTCGGGTCGCTATCCGTGTCATTCACGAGTGAAGTCATATCAGCAATCACCGTTCCTCCGCCATCAATAATGGTAAGCAGGTTGCTCACGGGATTGTAAAACATCGTGTCGTTATAGGAATCAGTCGAAAGGTCAGAGAGGTCAACCGAGCCGCCATTTACCAGCGTAAGCATGTTTGTTGCGGCATTGAAAGAAAGAACTTGATTGTCGGTATTATCCATGAAAACGGCAAAACTGATAGTATCACCATTGGTGGTAATCAAGTCTGTGTTATTCAGCATCAAATGCATCTCATCCGATGCAATCCACTGCGAGCCATCCCATTTCAAAATGTCATTCGTATCGGGCAGTGCATTCGCATCCAGCAAATCATTCAGCACGTTGTCGCTCAGATTATCAGCTTCTTCGTTGATTATAATTGTTCTTGTGTTTCCCGCTTCCGTAACAGAAAGTTGATTCGTAGCAGGATTAAAATTCAGGTTGGTAATTAATTCGTTGCTGCTGCTGGTATCATTCAGCCCGGGTCCACCTGCGGTTCCCGCATAAAAAGCATAAGGCACGCTGAGCAGTTCTGCTACGCCCATCTCTGCATAATTATTGCCGCCAGTGGCATCCATTTCGATAAGCATATAGATGTCGCCCGTAGCCCAGGGAATATTGGTGAGGTCGGCTACTTTGTTAATGCCCTGCCCGATGGTGACATTAAACAAGCCGAACTGGTTTGTTCCAATCTTGTGGTTTTCACGGAAAACAAGCGCACCCGCCTGCACGCTATCCACCAGCGTAAGCCGCAGATTGATGTTTTGATTTGCCAGTATTTCGCCCTGACTGTTACGCGCAACTGCCTGATACTTAATTCCCTGCGGCATCTGTGCCTCTGCAAAGAAAAAAAGTAAACCAGCCAGTATGAAAAATGCCCCTTTTTTCATGACTCAGCTTTTTTAATGAAGTTTTAATACAGAGTGGGAAGATACTAATTGCCAACTATTGCGTAAGGTAATTCATGGCAATTTAAATATCAACATATTTTTTCTGTCCGCGTGGATAAGCCACCGGCATTGCTTTTTCGAGGATAGTACGGGTGCTTACTTAGTTTGTTTGTTCAGCGATTTGTTTCGTTTCCGCAGGGGGATTTTTGTTTTCGTATGAGGCGACTGGGAGGACATAAAATCGGTTTATGTTCTGGAAATATTTTCAATATTATTAGCTTTCAATCATTCTGTATATGCACCTGCTTAAAGGCAAAAGTGAGTTAAGTAGAATTCAACCACGCTGGAGAATGAGTGGAGTGCTTATAGCAAAGTCTTGTGCGCAATGACGCATTAATTTAGCTTCTCAAGTACCTCATAAATTTTTCCCTCATGAAAATCCATCGCCTCATAATGCACCAGGAGTTCAAGGTGTCTGTTGAAAAAATCTGGGAAGTATTTAACGACCACGAAAACTTCGGCAAGATGATGGGGCAGCGCATGACCCGCGTGGTTGACAGCCCTGACCCCGCGAATATCAACGGCATTAACTCCGTGCGCAAAATTCATGTGCCCCTCATCGCGTTTGAAGAAACCATCCGTAAGTCGCAGAAGCCGCACCGCATTGAATATCAAATCTCGAAGGCAAGCCCCCTCGGGCATCATTACGGCACCATTCTTTTCAAAAGCTTGCCCAATGGAAAATCAGCAATTGAATATACCATTGAGATTGGCAGCAACGTGCCCCTGTGGGCGCTCTTTGTCAAAGTGCTGCTGCGCGTTGCCATTGGTGGCAGCATTAAGAGGTATGCGCGGAGTTTGAAGTAACTGATTTCTTAAACAGTTTTTCATTTAAGTTCACTACTTTCATAGCCACATATTTTAAATCCTGTGGCATACGATTATATTATTATCGGTTCTGGTCCTTCGGGCGGCAATGTTGCTTATCATCTGAACAAGGCGGGCGCGAAGTGCCTGCTGCTGGAGGCGGGAAAGTTTTTCCGCAAGGAAACATTTCCGCGCAACGAGGCAGACAGCGCTGCCCAGCTCTATTGGGGCGGGGGCATCGAGTTTGATGCCGATGCACGCATGGCGTTTCTGCGCGCGCGCGTGGTGGGCGGCACTTCCATCGTGAACCAATGCCTGCTCGACCGCTTTGATGACACTGCGCTTGATTCGTGGAGGCAGCAGTCGGGTGTTGATTTTTTCACCACCGAAAAGATGGCGCCTTATTATGACAAGGTGGAAAGCAAGCTGAGCCTGCACACCTTTACGCCCGATGACCGCAACCGCAACGCGGTGCTTTTTTCGGGAGCGTGTGAAAAGCTGGGCTACAAATGGCATTACCTGCGCAAGGGGCAAAACGATTGCGCCCATGAGCAGGGCAACGATTGCATCGCGTGTCTGGGCGGCTGTCACCGCGACTCGAAGCAAAGCTCGCTGGTGGGCTATGTGCAGAAAGCGGAGAAAGAGGGATTGGAAATTATCACCGGAGTGATGGTGGAGAAGCTGGATGTGAACAGCGAGCGGGCGCACGTGTTTGGCGTGAAGGATAACAAGCCGGTGGAATATTATGCAAAGAATCTCGTGCTTGCCGGTGGCTCGTTTGGCACCACGAAGCTGTTGCTGCAATCAGGCTTCAAAGCAAAGCTGCCCGCGTTGGGAAAATACTTCTCTTCGCATCCGCAGTGGATGACGTTTGGCGTGTTTGACGAGCCGGTGCAATCACACAAGGGCTATTTTCAAACGGTGGCATCGAAAGACCCTTCGTTTCGCACAAAAGGTTTCAAGCTGGAGAATGTGTTTGCACCGCCTATCTCCATCGGCATGTTGTTCAACGTGTTTGGCAAAAAACATCAGGACATCATGCGCAACTACACGAAGATGTCGTGCATTGAAGTTGCCATCCGCGATGAAAACATCGGGGAGATTGCGGTGGATAAAAAAGGAAAGCTCGTGGTGAAGAAGCCGCTCTCTGACCTTGATAAAAAGAAGCGCGATGAAGGATTGGATGTGGTGGAAAATATCCTGAAGACAAGCGGAGCGAAAGACATCATCCGCTCGCCTTATTACTTCGGCTTGCACCTGATGGGCGGCTGCGTAATCGGAACGGATGCTGCAACATCAGTAGTGAATCCTGAATTCAACGTGCATGGATTTAAGAACGTCTTCATTGCTGACAGCAGCATTTATCCAAATGCTCCCGGCATTAATCCATCTTTATCTATCATGGCAATCTCTCAAAAACTTAGCGATCAGTTAATTCGATAATTCGGTGATTTGATAATTTGATGATGAAAAACAAAATGAATTATGCCTAACACACTTTCACCAAGTGCAAAGAAAGCTCTGACAAGAATCGGAGATATTCTATTACCGAAGAATGGAGAGTTTCCTTCCTTTTCGGAAACCGGCTCCATTGCCCACATTGACGAACTCACTTCCTACGCGCCCAAAGGTGATATTGGTGATTTGAGCATGTTGCTCACTGTGTTGTCCTTCCTGCCTGACTTTGTGTTGAATTGGATTGTCAACAAAATGGAAAACGCACAATACAGCGATGGGATGCTCTCACCTATTTTCCGTCAGCTTGATTTCGGATTAAGAGGATTAATCTTCTCCTGCTATTACTCCGAGAAAATGGGCGCGGCATACAAAGGCAAGAAGCCATTAGATGTTATTGGTTTTTCAATTAAACGAGTAGAATAACTTTCAATCATGAAAACTATCTTCTCGCTCGCTGCATTACTCATTTGCATCAACCTCTTCGCACAGGATGAGACGTCTGTTTCCTTTGTTGCCTATTGGAAGAAAGGCGATACGAAGACTTACATGGTTACCAAGAAGAATATTCAATATAAAAACGACACGCTCGTCAAAGAAAGCACTAATGGTTACATTGTAAAGTTTGTAGTCGTTGATTCTACTGCAACTTCCTATGTCATTGATTGGAATTATGAGAACACGCTCTTTCAATCAACCGCGCTTCCCAAGGAAGTGGTACCGGTATTGGAGAAGTATAAGAACATCAATATTCGCTACACCACTGATGAATTGGGCGCTTTCAAAGAAGTACTCAACTGGAAGGAGGTAGGTAAAATGATGAATGAAATGTTCGACAAGCTACTCTCATCGCTTTCTGAAAATAAAACAGATGTTTCCAAAGCGATAAAACCCTTCAAGGAAATCTACAGTTCAAAGGAAGGCATTGAAAGCTTAGTGATGAAAGAGATTCAATATTTCCACTGGCCCTTTGGCATCGCTGCTGTTTATGGTGATACGTTGCGCTATGAAGAATATTTGCCCAACATGCTTGGTGGCGACCCTATTAAAGCAAACGGTGCGTTTTACTTCGAGCAGGTTGACTTTGAGAATGAGAAATGCAAGTTTGTAAACACGCTCGACCTTGATTCAGTTGATACAAAGCGTGTGCTTACCGATGTAATGAACAGCATGGTTGCCAAAATCTCTTATGAATCAAAAAAGGAGCGCGAAGAAAAAACGAAGGAACTACAGGAGGAATTCGGTAAAATGGGAATGAAGGTTACCGATTACAACACCTTCCACTTTCTCTACAATCCGGGATGGCCTATAAAAATTCACACCAAGCGCATTTCGCTCATCACCACTTCTGGTAGCATTGGCAAACGAATAGATGAAGTGGTTATTGAAGAATTGAACTGATTGCAGTTCGGCAAATCACCCCGCTTACTTTTCCCACACCTTAATGAACGCTTTGATAGCCGCGTCATCAACCGAATACCAGATTGTGCGCCCATCACGCTTTGTTTTGATGAATCCCGCCCCTCTCAGAATGCCGAGGTGCATGGAAGCAACCGACTGTTCGATTTTCAGGGTTTTGTAAATATCCGTCACGTTCATCCTGTTGCCCTTTGACTTCACCAACTTCAGGATATTCTGCCTCAGCGGATGCTTCAGCGCCCTGATTTTGTTTTTTGCCGCAGTGGCAATTTCGCTTTGCTGTTTGTTTAAGTAGCTCATGATTGCTTCTGTTTAGATAATAAAGAAACGTAAAGTTGCCACTTCTTTGCAACATTATCCTAAAATATTTCAAATAAAATCAAAAGGTGTCTGAAATTATTTGCAGGTAATTTGCGCAAACGCCTTCCTGCTATATTTACAATGCTCTAAGAAAGTCGCATTGAGAAAAGAAATACAATTTCAAACTTCACCCGAAACAGCAGCCAATAAAGAGTTGTTGCTCAAAGAGGTAGCGAAGCAATGCGGCATTCCAGCGCAGGATATCCGGCATGTCGAGATTCTGAAGCGCTCCATTGATGCGCGGCAACGCACGATAAAAATAAATCTGCGCATAGAAGTTTTCGTGCAGGAAGATTTTGAATTCAAACCCATTACCCCTCCTGATTATTCCGATGTATCAAAGCAAGAAGAGATTATCATTGTTGGCGCAGGTCCTGCCGGATTGTTTTCAGCGTTGCGTTGTATTGAAGGCGGCAAGAAACCGGTGATTCTTGAAAGAGGCAAAGATGTGAAAGCCCGCAGGCGCGACCTGAAGGCAATCAATATCGAGCATCTTGTAAATGAAGATTCCAACTATTGCTTTGGCGAGGGCGGTGCCGGCACCTATTCAGACGGAAAACTTTATACACGCTCAACGAAGCGCGGTGATGTGCTGCAAATCTTAAAGTTGTTAGTCGCGTTTGGCGCAACAAATGAAATCCTTGTGGATGCGCATCCGCACATTGGCACGAACAAGCTGCCCGCTATTATTGAAAGCATCCGTGAGTATATTCTCGCTCATGGCGGAGAGATTCATTTCAACTCGCGCGTTACTGACATCATGCTCAGCGGAAATCATGTAGCCGGAGTAAAATGCTCAGACGTTGTTTTCAAATCTTCAAAAATCATTTTAGCAACAGGACATTCCGCGCGGGATATTTTTGAACTGCTGCAAAATAAAGGCATCGCTATCGAAGCAAAGCCTTTCGCCCTGGGTGTGCGCATTGAACATCCGCAGTTGCTGATAGATTCTATACAATACCATTGCGCCATGCGGGGTGATTATTTGCCGCCATCGTCTTACAGCATTGTGAAGCAGATAAACGGAAGGGGCGTTTATTCTTTTTGCATGTGTCCGGGTGGAGTGATTGCCCCTTGCGCAACAAGTCCGGGTGAAGTGGTGACAAACGGTTGGTCACCATCTAAGCGCGACCAGCCTTTTGCCAACTCAGGCATCGTAGTGGAATTACGCGCTGATGATCTTAAACAATTCAGCAACAAGGAGGCGCTTGCCGCAATGGAATTTCAAAAAAAAGTTGAGCAAACCGCATGGCGCGAAGCAGGAAGAACCCAACACGTTCCCGCGCAGCGCATGATTGATTTCACGACCGGGAAACTCTCGCAAAACCTTCCGGCAACTTCTTACAAACCGGGAATTAGTTCCGTAGAGTTGAAAAGCGTGTTGCCTGATTTTATTTATTCCACTTTGCAGGAAGCATTCCGCCAATTCGGCAAAGCAATGAAAGGCTACCTCACGAACGATGCCGTTGTTCATGCGCCTGAATCGCGCACCTCCTCCCCTGTTCGCATTCCTCGTGATAAAGAAACGCTTGAGCATATTTCCATTAAAGGACTCTATCCGTGCGGGGAAGGCGCTGGCTATGCGGGTGGAATTATTTCAGCGGCAATTGATGGAATTAAATGTGCGGAGAAGACTTTGAGCTTTGCACGTTCCGCGAACCATGAAGGGTGAATCCTCCTTATTCAGCCACCAATTTTTTTACTGCTATCCTCTTTCCGTTCAAACTGATTTCGATGAAATAGATTCCGCGTCTGAGTTTTCCAAAATCAATTTCCTGCACATACCGCTTATCATCCGCCAATTCATGTGTTGATTCATTTATCGTTGCACCGATACTGTTTTTCACTTTCACAATTATTGTTCCTTGCGCATGCAAGTCAAATGACAGCTTCGTTTTTTCCATTGCCGGATTTGGAATTAAACTCACTTTTATATTCTGCTTAATTTCTTTTAAAGAAGTCATACAAGGACCTTCAGTGAATTTCGTGACACCATACCATAGCGTTGCCTGACAAGCATTTCCATAGGTTACGCTGTCGCATCCGCACACAGGCTCGAAAAGCGGAGCATCACAGCAAAGTGACCCTGAGAAAGGAAGGCAGATGAGCGAGGAGTCAATGCAATCATGCGTGATAAAAACGGAATCGCAAAATGTAGTGGTGCAGTTTGTGCCTGATGAATCCAGCCCGGTCACGGTGAGACAGACGTTGTACCATCTGTCCTGTGAAAAAACATGTTGGGGAGCCTGAAGCGGGCTTCCTGTCCCATCATCAAAATCCCAAAACCAATTGGTGACGGAAGCATGAGTACTCGTGCCGGAAAACGAAACACTGTCAACTTCTTTTGAAAAATAAAAGAAAGCATTGCAGGATGGAGCATAAATCATTTCTACCGCATCTACTTTAAACTTTGTGGCTTCGGCAATAATGCCGCATCCGCCAAATACTGCACCGCCTTCAAAATAAATTCTACACGAATCAAAAGAAAACGAAGTGATACTGAGCGGCACTTCAATAGGCTGATAGGTCTGAATGTTTTGCCCCGAATAGCTCCACGTGCCGCTATCAACCACCAAGCCGTTGTAAAATATTTCCACCTTTGCCATCACTGTATCTGTAGTGGAGCCGGTGTTGATGCAGGCAGGAAATAAAACTTTTGATTGAAAACGCAATTTGAGCGGACGACCTGCAACCGGAAACGTGGTGTAAGCAAACGGTTTGAATACCCCGTTGGAGTAAAGGTTTGCGCTGTAATTGCCACTAAATGCATCGGTGTCTTGACGAACAATATATGATTCCCAGGGCGGGTCGCACTGCGGACAACTGTTGGTGAACCATTGGTCGGGATATTGATCAGTCCACTGTTCAAAGCCGGAGTTGGGGACCAACTGCGCTGCAAGATTCATTGCAAGAACGATTGCAGTAAAAAAGAAAAATCCTTTCATCATGATATTGAACTTCCAATGAAATTACGCTGGATTTTATTGGTTATCGTGTACATGAACGATTTTGGTGTACAGTATGAATGAGCGAAAGAAACAAATCTGCAAGGCATTAACACCTTACACGCACTTGTTTTTTTACAAATCAATCCTAAAACTCAATACAGGCAGGATGCCGGTAGATTGTATCTCGTCAAGCGTGCTTTCGTTTTTGCGGTTGCTTGCATTTTGAACGTCAATGGCAAATATCCATTTCACGTTTTCACGCTGACGGGCAATGCTCATGCGTGTATCTACACGGAAATAATTTGTCACTTGATCTTCAAACGCTGAAGGTTCGGTGCGCTCGCCACCCGACCACAACACGCGTCCATTTAAGCCAAATGTCCAGTTATTTGTTTTGCCGAAAATGAAATCTTTTCCCGCAGTGAGGCTGGTGATAAAGTTTGTGTTGTAGCGGGAATTGCGCCAGATGCCATCGGCTGCATAATATTTTGATTCAAATAAACTGCCGTTAGCAAGAATGTAATAATTTTTTGCAAAAGTTTTTTCAAGCGTTAACTCAATGCCGTAGTTCATGCCCCTGCCTTTATTTACAAGCACATTAGTAGTGTAGCGGTCTTGCGAGTTGAGGATGGAGAAACTGCTGCCTTCGTCCGTTGAAATCGGTACGGAATAGAGATACTGAAAATAGAGTTCTGTCTTCAGCTTCAAATGTTTCACAGGGATGATTTCATAACTTACTCCCGTTTGCGCAGCTTTCGTGAAATCAACGTCTGCATTTGGCGTTGAGCCTGTCCACGGCTCATGCACCATGTAGTTGGCAAGTGCTTCTAACTTGCTGTGCAATCCTGCGGCAACGGCAACCGATTGCTTCTTATTGATTTGCCATGTAAGCGCAGCACGAGGCTCAATGTTGAAATTTCCGTTTAGCCCGAAGTAAATGAAATGCATTCCTGTATGAAGCGTTAGTTTTTCCGTGAGGAGATATTTCCATTGGCTGAACGCTTGTAACGTGTAGGTAAGCCCAACAGCTTTGTATTCACCTGTGTTTCGCGCGGCATCATAGAGGTCGTCAATGTTGAAGCGCATGTTGCTTGTAATGATTCCTGAGCGCAACGAACTGCGTGACGACAGACGCGAGTCCACCTGCACCACCGTGCGGAAATACATATTGGAACCACCAAGCCTGTAAGAAGGAACGGAAGCGCCCGTGCCGCGCGATACTTCGTCCTTGTCTAACCTCTCGCGGTTGGCGGCAAAGAGCAATGTCGTTTTCAACACATTCTTTTCATTGAGCGAATAGGCGTTGCTCAAGCCCGTGAGCGCCATGTCATAAGTCTTCACCTTTTCTTTTGTTTTTGTATTACGCCTGTTCTGCTCGCTTACGGTGAGTTTGCTTTGTCCGCCTACGCCAAACACGGTGAAGGTTCCTGCTTTGGTAGTAGGCAGGTTTAATTTAAATGTAAGGTCTTGATAAGCGGTGATGGTGTTGCCGATATCCATCCCCATTTTTTCAAACACGGCAAGCGTGGAATAGCGATAGTTGATAAGATAAGATGCCTTCTTATTTTTGGTGAACGGTCCTTCGGTGCCGCCTTCAAAGCCCATCATGCCTGCCTGCAAAAAGTAATGCCGCTTTTGGGTGTCGCCTTTTTTCAGCTTCACATCAAAGACGGCTGACATGGCGTTGCCATATTCCGAAGGAAATGCGCCTGTATAAAAATCAGAAGTGCCGATTACCTGCCCGCTCATCATACATATCGCGCCCGCGCCATAGCCCTCCTGCGAGAAGTGATTCGGACTTGGCACCTCAACGCCTTCCACGCGCCACATTACGCCTTTGGGCGCATTGCCACGCACCACGATTCCATTCAGGATATCCGATTGCCCCCGCACACCGGCATAAGACAACGCAAGCCTGCCGGGGTCGCCTAAACTCGCTGCCACCATCTCTGATTCTTCGGCATTAAACGAGCGCGCACTGATGACAGCCATTGAGTTAATCGGGGCATTGTCGCCCCCGCGTTTGGTTTCTGAAACCACCACTTCGTTTAGTTTGGTGAGTGATGATTCAAGCTCAAGCGTGATGAAAGAGTTGTTTTCATTCGCAACCTCTACTTTGCTGATAACAAGTTGATTATACCCAATGAAGGAAGCCGAGACTTTATATTTTCCTGCGGGAATCTTTTCAAGCGTAAACATGCCCTGCGCATCGGCAGTGACGCCAACAATCTTCTCGTTTTCACTTTCAAAGGACACGCTTGCGCCAAAAAGCGGCTCCTTTGTTTGCTTATCAATCAGCATTCCCCTGACGGTGAATAAGGCTTCCTGAGCGCCCGTGTTCTGTGCGAATGCAGAAACAAAAAACAGCGTGATGAGGAGAAAAACCGAGCGCGACATGATAGAATATTGCAAAAAGACCAATGGAGTTCAAATTTAGTTTATCGCAAGTAGCTTGATGTGACCAATTTCATGAAACCTAACACGCCTTTGGCGCGTCCCTTATTTTCTTTATCCCATTGCTCCTCAGTCCATCTCCGCTCACCACTTCTTCAATAAAATTTTTCCTGCTCATCCAAGCCAATTTAAAACATGCTCGCGCGAAAAGTTTACCAGCAGAAAAATAACCGTGAAGTGGAGGGAGATTCCCAAAAGCGAACCGACAAGAAAATCTTTGTACCGGATGCTTGATAATCCCAAAGCAAAAGTGACTAAGGACGCCATGAAAAAGACCAACCTCAGCAGGATGACGGATTTCAGGGGACGATCATCCAGGCGATTCAGTGTTTTAATAAGATAAGGATATTTTATATGCTGTGCAACATTGCCTCCAACGATACGGGCGAATAAAAAATGACTTGTGAAAATGACAGTAACAGCCGCTATGCCGATGAACACACCGGGTAATCCGCTGTATATCAAAAAGCAAATAGCCAGAAAAACATAAGCCGGCACATGCAGCAGCGTGCCCACCATAGCCGCTGCAAGGAATAAACCAATACCAATCCATCCTGCTCCGTGCAAAGCAGAATGCAGGTTTTGATAAGTCAGCATATCACCGAAAGTATATTTTGCTCCCGCCATCAATGTAATGGTCAATAACGCCAGCAGGGCGAGGCGGATTAGCAATTTGTTTTTCGTTGACATTTTTTACAGACGACAATTAAAGCTAAAACGATGCAATCTGAAAAATTTTGACTCGTGTCAAATATTTCCAATGGTCAGTAACTTAAATTTGATGGATGCAGCTGATGACGATTAACCAATTAAATGTAAAATGACAGAAGAAACAGGCTTTAGTGCGGCAAACAAAACAACACCCTTGCTTGACGTGCTGATTGTCGGTGCAGGACTCTCCGGCATTGGCGCGGCTTATCATTTGCAACACGAATGCCCTAAAAAGACTTTTGCCGTTTTGGAAGGCAGAGCTTCGATGGGCGGCACTTGGGATTTGTTTAAATATCCGGGAATACGCTCTGATTCTGATATGTACACGCTCGGCTTTCCCTTCAGCCCGTGGGAGAATCCCAAAGCGATTGCTGATGGTCCTTCTATCCTCAAATACATCAAAGACACGGCAGCGAAATTCGGCATTGACAAAAAGATTCAGTTCAATCATAAAGTAGTGGATGCTGCGTGGAGTGATACCGAAAAACTGTGGACACTGCAAATAGCTGCTCATGAAAACGTGCCGCAAGGACCGTTGCAATGCAAATTCCTTTTTATGTGCAGCGGATATTATAATTATGATAAAGGTTACGCCCCTCAATTCCCTGGCAGTGAGTCTTTTAAGGGCGCAATTATCCATCCGCAGAAATGGGATGCACAGATTAACTACGAGAATAAAAAGGTAGTCATAATCGGTAGCGGGGCAACGGCTGTCACGCTTGTTCCTGAAATGGCGAAGAAGGCGGAGAAGGTTACGATGCTGCAACGCTCGCCCACCTATATCATCAGTTTGCCGAGTGAAGATGCGGTGGCTAAGATTCTCAGAAAAATATTGCCGCGCAAAGCTGCTTATGATTTAGTACGATGGAAAAACATCTTATTCGCGCTTGGCTTTTATAATGCTTCCCGAAAGTGGCCTCATGCTGTGAAGAAATTAATTCAGAAAGGAATCAAAAAAGAATTAGGCGCTAAATACAACATCAATCATTTCAACCCGAAATACAAGCCCTGGGACCAACGGCTGTGCATCGTGCCTGATGCTGATTTATTTCATTCCATTAAAGAAGGCAAAGCGGAGGTGGTGACAGACACCATCAGCCATTTCACCCCGAAAGGTATTTTATTGAATTCAGGTAAAGAATTGGAAGCGGATATCATTGTTACAGCCACCGGATTGAACGTGCAATTATTAGGCGGGATGACGATGCGGATGAACGACAAACTAATAGAATCGGGCAAATTACATTCCTATCGCGGGGTGATGTTCAGCGATGTGCCAAACTTTGCGATTGCTATTGGATATACCAATGCTTCGTGGACTTTGAAGTGTGATTTGAACTGCCGCTTTGTAACCCGCTTATTGAATAACATGGAGCAGCACAATTATTCCGTTTGTACTCCGCGTTTTGACAGCAAGGCGTTTCAATCGGAGCCGTTGCTTGACTTCAATGCAGGATATGTGTTGCGCGCTGCGGATGTGTTGCCCAAGCAAGGCTCAAAACATCCCTGGAAAGTATATCAAAATTACGTGCGCGATTTATTGTCACTGAAATTCGGAACGGTGAATGATAAGTATTTAGAGTATCAATAGGAAGGGAGAGTAATTAATTCTCACGCTGCCTTCTTCTTTTTCCGAAAAGGCTTTTTCACTTTATCCATCAGATTGCGCGAGATAGCTTTCGTTTTTGACTTTGCTTTCGGCTTGGCTTTCTTGCGCTCCTTTGACGTTTGCGTGATGTAATCATCGCCCTTGGCAGCGCTTGCGGCTTGCTCCAGCTCTTTTAAGATGATATGGCTGATTTGCTTTGCGTGGCGCACTATCATGAAGTGCGTGCCGCCTTTGATACGGTGATAATGGCGGATGTACATATTGGGGAAAATATTGTCTTCGTCCCCGTGGATATGCACGATGTTTTCGGGTATTTCAGTATTGTCCCAATGGATTGCCTGGTCAACCGCCCACTTGTTAAAGTTCAGGTCAATGTTTTCAATCATTTCCTCCACGAGGTTTTTCTCATCATAGTTCAGGTTGCCGATTGCCCAGCGCTGCCAGAAGCGAAACTTGATGGCAAGCCTTGCGGGCAAAATGCGGTAAAACTTCATGAGATAAAGCAGGCTCATCTTCATCGGGCGCTCGTGATAGGTTTTGATGCTGGAGATGATAATGACCTTGTGCGTTTTGATGAGCTTTGAGATTTCAATCGCTACAATGCCGCCAAAGGAAAGCCCCATCAGGATAGGCTCGGTGTTGGTTTTGATTTGCGGCAGCAGCCGCTTCACATATTCCTTCAAATGCTCGCCCGCGAACGGTGTGAGCCATTTGATGGGAATCATTTCGTAATCAGGAAGCTCCAGATTCCGAAACACCTTGTCATCGCACCCCACGCCCGGAAGCAGATAAATCGTTTTTTTCATTGCTGCTTTTTGCCTACGTGATTAAACTGATTTTGTCATTAAAAAGTAACAGGGCGCTAAAGTTGAATCATTGATAAATCTTACTTCTTGAATAAACCCACGCTACGTAATTGAACTGACTAATAGAGAATACGCCTGGATCTCTATCTTTGTTGGCGAAAAGATATGAAAGGGAAAAATAAAAAAGAAGAACAAAAATCATCAGCCGAAACAACGCTGAACGATTTCACCCCGCCCAAGCTCGATTTGATGCTGAAGCTCACCAAGCCGCTGCATGATTATTTCACGCCCGAATTCCTCGGCATTGAAAAGCTCGATGCCGGAAAGCCTGCCCTCTACATCGCCAACCACACGCTCTATGGCATCACCGACTGGACGCTGCTGATGGCGGAGGTTTATCTAAAGAAAAACATTTTCATCCGCACACTCAGCGATAACAGGCACTACACTGTTCCCGGGTGGCGCGAGCTGGTGCAATATTTCGGCATGGTGCGCGGCACACGCGAGCATTGCAGCGCACTCATGCAGCAGGGCGCGCACCTCATGGTGTTTCCAGGTGGCGGCAGGGAAGTGTTTCGCAGGAAAAATGAAAAATATTCGCTGCAATGGAAAAAGCGCACCGGCTTTGCGCACATGGCGATTGAAAGCGGCTATGACATTGTGCCCATCGCGCAGGTGGGCGGTGATGATGCTTATAATATCATTGCCGATGCTGCCGATTTTCAAAACACCCTGCTCGGCAAGCTGTTTGCAAAAGCGGGCTTCTATGATGATGAAAAGAAAGCCGAATATATTCCCCCGCTGGCAACGGGCTTGCTCGGCACACCTTTCCCCAAGCCTGTAAAACTCTATTTCTCCGTAGGCAGGCGCATCACCACCAGTCAATATAAAGGCGACACGAATGAAGAAAATCTGTGGCAGGTGCGCAATGAAGCCGAACTGGAAATGACGAAAGAGCTAATCAAACTGCTCGAATACCGCAGCACCGATGATTCCGTGAGCGGGATAAGGAAGATGCTGGTGAAGTGGTAAGCGCTTTAGCAACTTCAGACGTGGCGGTATTCAGATTCAATCACACAGAGCCAATCAGATACCTTTTCTGCAAATAGGTTTTATAACATACTAATATCAGGGAATCCTCAATACCGAACAAAGGTTAGTTCAGTCACAATTCGGAGTCCATTCTGTTCAATGTCAATCCACTCCCTGAGCGCTTTCCAGTATAAAATCTACTGATTCGGCAAGCTCTGGCACATCCTTTTCGGGAATTTCAAAGTTTAGACTCTTCCTGGGATAAAGAATGTCGGGCAACTCGATGTTCATCTCGCTAATTATTCCATCGCGTTTATCTTTAAACCGGGCAATTACAACCAATTCATTATATCGGGCAAATGCTGCTGCATTCACAATACGCGCTTTTACAAAGCGTTTCTTTGAAGCAACTGTTCCATCTGTATCTCTGTATTTCAATTCTCCACTCACCTCAATATTTCCCTTTGGATCGGCAATCTCCTCAAAAATGATGTTGAGATTGAACATTTCAGTCTTTCGCAAACTGTCCAGATCTTCAGTAATACTGTCACAATATTCGTAACCATCTCTGAATCCTTCAGATTTCCCCCTTTTGAAACTGGAACTATCAGCAAAAATTACCCCGTCACGATAGCCGTCCTTATAATAAAGCGCCTTTCCTGAAAAAAAAGAAACGATTCCAATCACGAAGATTGCTGCAATCCATATCCAGTTTCTAAATTGAGATTTCATTCAGCTAAAATTATCACTCTGATTTCGAGTCGGCAATAATACTGAATCTATATTACTTTTTGGGCAAAGGTCAGGTCTTACACCACAAGCGATAGCACAGAAACAGGTTTTCAATTCCCGCTCTATGCTATCGCCCGTAAATCAGTTTATTCTAATGCAAATCAGCACTTCGGCTGCGGACTGAAGAATGAAATAATTCTCCATTCTCCATTTATTTTCTTCACAGACAGTTCGCGGTTAATATTAGCGGATACATAATCTTCAATGATATAGCCAGTGCGACCGTCTGTCAATACTACTTCAAACCACTGTTTGCCATTGTAGAAATGAAAGTCAGAGCGCAAGCCTGTAACAAGCGGGTCAATGTAGCGCAGCGATTCAAAGCTTGCCTGCGCAATCACCTTTGCTTTTACATTGGGTTGCTCGCGTACGTTCACGCCCTGCCCAAGCACGAGCAGATACGTTTTGTTTTTGTCATCAAACCCGTTGAGGTAGGAAGGCGCCTGGAAGATTAAATCGCCTTCAGAGGCAAGGCGGTAGATGTCGTTTTTCATCACGTTGCGCGAAAAGCCAAACGAAACAATCTGTATCATATCATCCCACAGCTTTTCCGCATCAGGTCCACACTGCCGAAAATGATTCATGAAACATTCCTTTGCGGCATAGCTGCAACCGTCTTCGTTCACATGCACCTGCGCTGCAAGCAGGGGAAACAGTTTAGCGGTGTCGCGGTCAACAACCGCTTGCATGAGTTGTGTTTTAAATTTCACGAACGAGGCATCGCGGAATGACTGGTCGTAAATTGTTTGAGAAAATGCAGCGAAGGAGAGCGAGAGGAAAGCGAGGAATGCAATTGTTGTTTTCATAGCCGTATGTTTTAGATGTGATAAAAACTACATCAAAAACGCGACAGCAGTTTGAGTATTATGGCATTAAGATTATTTAACGAAGTGACTGTAGCAAAATCCTTAAACACAACAATCCACACTCAATACTTCTGCAACTTGCCGCCTTCCATCTTGCCGTTGATATATACCTTGTAGAGATAGGCTCCGGCTGTCCATTTATTGATGCCGGGAATATTCATGCGGTGTGCGCCAGCGCTGTAATAATCATTCTGAGTAGATACCAATTTTCTTCCGAGCAAATCAAACGCTTCCAATTTCACATTGGCGCTCTTTGGTAGATTCAAATGAACGAACGCAAGCCCGTTTTCATAGCGCAACTGGTGCAACTGCTGAATGGATTCAATATCCCGCGCTGAAACATCATCGCAGGAAAATCCAAGCGAGAGTTTCGTGTAGGCATCTCCAAGTATCGTATCCGTTGTGAGTTCATCCGTGCAAAGCCAATCGCGCAGCACAGAGGCATACACCTGTCTGAAATCAATTTTGTATTTCAAATTACCCACGATGTCAAGGTCGCCCAGATTTACATCATCGCCCAAAAATCCGTTGCCGCCAAGGGCAGGACCAAACAACATCAAAGGTGCAGCGGTGCCATGGTCTGTGCCGCGAGAACCATTGTCATGCACGCGCCTGCCGAATTCCGAAAAGGTCATCAACAATACATCCTGATCTTTGCTGCCGGCAGCGAGGTCGTTGTAAAATGCTTTCACTGAATCTGAAAACTCCGTGAGCAAATCAGGATGCTTCGTATCTTGTCCGGCATGTGTATCGAATCCATCAATGGTGAGCATGTAAATCTTTGTACCCAAACCGCCTTTTATCAAGCGCGAAACCAACGACATCGCTTCTCCCAGCCCATTGGGAAATGCGACTGCATTCGCTCCTGCATTGTAAGCATCATGAATGGATTGCGATTGATAATAGGTGCTGTTAATCATGCTCTTCATAAAATCAACCTGGTCTTGATAATAGCAAGGGGCATTACCCGTAACAGTATAAAGCGAACCTGTTTGCGCGATGTTGTAAAGCGCAACGGGGTCAATCACATTCATCGCCATGTTGATATTATCTTCATTGAAGAAGAGAATATTTCCATCGCCTCCGATGTGAATTGCAAGCGGATCAGCCGGAGGCTGCGTAATGAAATCGGGATTCTGGTCCCACAGGTATCTACCGAGCCATCCTGATTTTTCTCCTACACCTGTGTTTGCCGAATCCCAAATATCCGTGGAAACAAAATGCGAGAGGTCGGGATTGTCATAGCCTACGTTCTGAATCACTTTCATCTTTCCTGCATCCCACAAATCTTTCAAAGACACTGCGTAATCCGGCACGGAATATTTATTGTCGAGTGCAAGGAGATTCGCTGAATCAATTTTCAAAACAGGACGATTACTTGAATATGTGCCGTAATCAAACACTGGCACAAACGTGTTCAATCCATCATTGCCGCCCTTCATGCGGATAATCACAAGAATCCTGTTGCCCGCATTTGCCAGTAAAGAAGACAGCGCGGGCGAAGCAAACAATTTATTTACTGGCAATCCTGAAAGCGCAAGCGTTCCTGCGCCCGCCAACCCGAGATTATACAAAAAATCCCTACGCCCGATTCCTTTGTGATGCGCTTCATGTGCGCAACCATCTTCAAGGCAACTGCCTTTTGGAAGTTTATTTTTCATACTCATGGATTGATGCGTTTTTACATTAATTGAAACTCAGGTCTGCGGATTACCCACTTCAGCAAGTTCCACACTTGGTCCGGGGCATATTGAAATTGCAGATTCCAAACTCCGAGGTCGAAATAGTTTTGCGGCACGGAAAACTTCAGCGCAACGGTTGCCTGGTCATATCCTGCCGCGTCAATTCCTTTTGGAATAAAATGGTCGGTAATCTTTCGCGCCACCGCTGCTACATCATTTGAGTTGCCAGATACGTCAATTGCAAGTTCTCTGAATTTTTCTTTATCAAGCGCAAACACCACATAATCGAGATATTGACTCAGCGCATTCCAGCGCGTGGTAATGGCGGTGCTGTTAATCCATGACCTGTTGCCATTCCACCCCGAAACATCAATCGGGTTGAAAAGCTGCTGCCCCATATCAACTGTGAGATAACCCACCAATTGAAGTATGTTCGTGTCATAAGGCAGGTTGCCTTCTTTGGGCAGCATCAGCAGATATTCCACGGGGCTTTTGATGTTCACGCTGATTGCTTCATCTTCATAGAAGTGGTCGCTCTTGAACAACTCAAGCAGCATCGGCTCAATTTCAAAATTGTTATTGCGAAAGGTCAGCGCCATGCCGTCAATAATCGTTTGGTTGGGCAGCGCATGAACAAACTGCGCATAAATCTTTGAAGCAATGTATTGCGAAACTTCCACAGCGCGCTCCTGAAAAATTAAATCATGCAAGCCATCAAAATCAAAATTGGAAGTTTGACCGAACACTGTCTTGCTGGTATTATCAAACTGCGCAGGGTCAAACGTGATGGGAGCGCATTCTACCGTTACATTTGTCCATCCGGTTAATGCCCTTGCAGCTTCAGCAATATCCTGCTGCGTGTAACCGATGTTTACCCCAAGTGTGAACAATTCAAACAACTCGCGGGCATAATTTTCATTCGGTCTGTTTTTCTTATTTTTTAATCCGTCAAGAAACACAAGCATGGCGGGCGTTTTCGCTACTGCCTTTAAAAAGGTTTTAAAATTTCCAAACGCATGCGTCTGAAGCAACTTATGATATTCATACATGTAGCTGGGACACAGATAATCTGTAAACTTGGTAACAAAATGATTGTGCCAGAAGAGTGCCATTTTCTCGCGTACGCCTGTGTTTAACATATCTGCAATCCACTGGAAATACCATTCTTTGTATTGGTCAATCCTCTGGGTGTTAATGTCGGTGTAATTCCCTGCGCTCCAATTATACCATGCCGGTGGCGCGGGCAGAGGCGCGTTTTTAGCTGCGGTGAGAAGGCTATCCACCAACTGCGATGGCGTAATCTGCAATCCATCCTGGATGTCATCATACTTCGCTCCAAAGCCAAGACGTTTATACACATGAGCAACCCTGATTGCATTCCAGGGTTTGTTTGAATTTGGGACGTAAGCCGCCAGCGTTCCACCCGCGCAATTCTGGGACATAAGCGAGATTTTTAGTTGAATGAAGATAAGACTTCCCGCTTTCTCGGATGATTAATTTTCTGTAAAACTTTTCACAAGGGCAGTTCAAAAATTGCTTTTTTTTATCGCCTCACCTCAACCCTCTCCGGAAGGAGAGGGTGTCAACGGAAGAATTTTTAGAACTGCCCACAAAACAAACGGGTATAAGTCTGTGCCGCTTCTTCGTTTTTCATTTAGTTTTATCCTGCATGATTACTCTTTTGTTTTCGCTGATTTGCCTCCTGCTGATTTTCTATCTGGTGTTTCCGTTCATCACCGTTTTGCTTTCCTTGCTTGTAAAGGAGAAAACAATCCGCAAAGCGGAAAAGCAAATTGATTTTGCCTGCATCATTACAGCTTATCAGAACATTGATATTGCAATTCCGCTGGTGGAATCATTGCTCAAACAATCGCACGTAAACCAGCATGTTTATTTAGTGGCTGACGATTGTGCCGCAGTTGAATCAACCCTTTCAAGCCCCAACCTTACAATACTACAGCCCGAGCGCAAACTCGGCTCGAAAGTGAAATCCATAAATCATGCGCTGGAACATTTCGTTCGTGCGCATGAAGCCATTGTTATTTTCGACCCCGATAATCTTGCAAAGCCTGATTTTTTAAGCATACTGAATGATTACCTCAATGCAGGGTTCAAAGCTGTTCAGGGGCGCAGGGCTGCAAAAAACCTTGATACAATTTATGCTTGTGCCGATGCCACAGGCGAGATTTACAAAAATTATGTGGAGCGCTACGCGCCTTACCTATTGGGTTCTTCCCCAACGATTGCAGGTTCAGGAATGGCGGTTGAAACAACTCTTTTCAAAGCATATCTGCAAGATGAAAAAATTACGGACAGCCTGAAAAGCAACCGCGTAATTGTGGCAGAAGATAAAATTTTGCAAAACTTTCTTGTCGGGGAAAAATTGCAGATTGCCTATGCAAAACATGCGATTCTCTTTGATGAAAAAATTTCAACCGGGGCGCAAGTTGAAAGGCAAAGAAGCCGCTGGCTGTATTCTTATTTTGAAAATTTTCCAAACACGATTGCCTTTATTGTGCGAGGCTTGCTTGGCTTCAACCGGAATCAATTTCTTTTCGGATTAATCACTGCCTCTCCTCCCCTGTTTGTTTTACTGTTGTCCGCTTTCGTGTTGTGCATCATTTCAATTTTCACCAGCAAATCGCTCTTCCTCACTTTCCTATTGAGCATCCTGATTTTTGTCGGAAATATTTTTCTTGTGTTACTTCTTTCCAATGCTCCTAATGAAATCTGGAAAGCTGTTTGGGGAATGCCGCTGTTTGTGTTCAGGCAGTTTTTGGCGCTGCTGAAAATGCAACGATCACGCAACGATTTTATGCCGACTCAAAACAAAAAAGCGGTGAGTATTGATGAAGTGATGCGCGAGAATACGGAAGGATAACAGCTTTCTGTTTTCATTTTTCTGATTTATAGGGCGCGTACTTACTTCCTTTCTTTATTCCTTTGACTCGCAGCGTAAGCTATTGTAGAGCATCAGTAGACTTCTTCGGAAAATACCCTTTGACTAAAGGAAAACGCGCGCTTTTGCACCGCCTCACCCCCGCCCCCTCTCCATTTGGAGAGGGGAGCCCAAACTGCATCATAAACAAAAGAGGCTTTCTCTAAATGAAAATTACATTTCCCGAAGATGTATAGTATCAACGGGCAAAACAAATCGGAGCATATCGCTCGCACTTCGCTCCAATTATCCAAAAACTCAATTTTTTTTGCTAAAAAAGCCCTTCTCATATTAACTCAATTTCATATTGTGCATAAATTGGGGGGGGGATGTGGATAAAGTTGAGGGTATTTAAGTAAAAATAATCGCGCAATCCGCACAGTGCAAAGATTACAGGCGAATGTAGCTCAAATTACAATTTGACATCATTCTAAGGGGAAACACCGATGCCGGGAGTACGTTGGAATACGCAAAATCAAATCAAAAAATATGTAATAAGTAGAAGGGCATTTGGAAAGTTGAAAAACCTGCTTTTAT
>JAWXCB010000110.1:0-33557 GCA_034440455.1 Chitinophagales bacterium | reverse complement strand
GCTTCCGGCAGCAAACGGCTGCGACAGCGTTGTAATCACCGATGTCACTGTTGTCCCGTTCTTCCTTATTAATTTTCCCGTAAGCATTTGTGATGGCGACAGCTTTTTTGCAGGAGGCGATTTTCAAACCGTGAGCGATTTCTATTATGACACTTTAACTGCATCGGGCGGCTGCGACAGCATCATCGAAACGGAACTTACAGTATTAAGCGCATCGTTCATTACAATCAACGAGCAAATCTGCGCGGGCGACAGTTTTCTTGCCGGAGGTTTTTATCAAACCATCAGCGGACTTTATTATGATACGCTTGCTGATGCCAACGGATGCGACAGCATTCTCGAAACTGACTTGCTCGTGATAGATGCGGTGACAACTAATGACAGCGTTGCAATCTGCACAGGCGACAGTACGTTTGCAGGCGGTGCATTTCAAACCACACCCGGTATTTATTACGACACGCTCGTTGCTGCGAGCGGCTGCGACAGCATCGTTGCCACTACCCTCTCCTACTCTCTTGCCGGATGCACAAATCCTTCCGCATCAAACTATGATATAAACGCAGTGTGCGATGACGGCAGTTGCGTTTTCTCCGGCTGCACTCCGCTTGCCGCAACAGGCAACGCAGGATTAACGCCTCCTTCCGACAGCCTCCCGTGCATTGAGCGAAATGTTACTTACCTTGAATATGTATATCTTGAAAACCTTGATACATTTACTTCCGGTTTCGGTGATATCATCGTCAATTATCTCACGATTGACAGCATCACGAATCTTCCAAATGACATCTTCTGGCAGTCGAATCCAAGCGCGACATTCCTGACAGGCGAAACAGGTTGCATTGAATTTTCGGGAACTACAAACGACTCCATTGGCAACTACACGCTGGGAATTTGGATTACAATTCAATACACAAATGCTTTCCTCGGAACACAAATTCTGCAAGGAGAAGCCTCTGCACTGATTACACAAATCGAAGGAATCACCGGTCCGCTGAATGTTGACTTTGAAGTATTCCTCACAGTGATTGATTCGGGCGCACTCTGCCGCCCAACATGCACAGATGTGATTGATTCATTTTCACTTTCTATCTGTGCCGGTGACAGCGTATTTGCAGGCGGCAGTTTCCAAACCACAAGCGGCACTTATGTTGACAGCTTGATTTCTCCTTTAGGATGCGACAGCGTAATTGTTACCGAATTGGATATTGTGCAACCTGTTTCTACGAATGTGGATGTTGCGATTTGTGATGGCGACAGCGTGTTTGCAGCGGGCGCATATCAAACAACAGACGGAACTTACTTCGACACGCTCGTTGCAGCAAGCGGCTGTGATAGCATCGTTATAACTACGCTTGCTGTAAATCCTAATTATCTCACACAACTTGTTTTCACAATCTGCACAGGCGACAGCGTGTTTGCAGAAGGAGCCTATCAAATTGCAAGCGGGCTTTATTATGACTCGCTTGCTTCTGCATTCGGATGTGATAGCATTGTTGAATCAGATGTAACCGTGCTGACTGAAATTCTTACAAGTTTTTCCGTGAGCATTTGCGATGGAGATAGTTTTCTTGCCGGAGGTTTTTATCAAACCACAAGCGACATCTATTATGATACGCTGCTTGCTGCGGGCGGATGCGACAGTATTATTGAAACTGAACTGATTGTTTTAACCATCGCCACAACCAATTTGACGATATCCATTTGCGACAATGACAGCGTATTCGCAGGCGGCAGTTTCCAAAACACAACAGGCATTTATTCTGACACACTCACCGGCTCAAACAGTTGCGATAGTATTGTTGTAACTGACTTAACTGTGTTGAGTACCGCATTGACAAACCTGATTGTTGATGTGTGCGCGGGCGACAGTTTCTTCGTTGGCGGAAGTTTCCAAACTACAACAGGCACTTACTACGACACGCTCGTTGCTGCCAATACTTGCGACAGCATTGTGGTAACTGACTTGATTGTTGAAAATGCAATCAGCATTAATTTATCCGTGAGTATCTGCGATGGCGACAGCGCATTTGCAGGAGGCGCATTCCAAACCACAGACGGTATTTATTATGACACGCTCGCTGCTGCAAATAGTTGCGACAGCATTGTTGTTACTGATTTATCGGTGTTGCAACATGCGCAAACCGTGCGTGATGCGTTTATCTGCACAGGCGACAGCCTGTTTGCCGGAGGCGCATATCAAACTGCTGATGGAACATTCTACGACACGCTCGCTGCTGCGAATAGTTGCGACAGCGTTGTAATTACAAACCTCACCGTGCTGTCTGAAATCTTTGTGCAGTTGCTGGAAACGATTTGCGATGGCGACAGCTTTTTCGCTGGCGGTAGTTTCCAAACAACAAGCGGACTCTATTATGACTCACTGCTTGCAACGGGCGGCTGCGACAGCATCGTTGAAACCGAATTATTTGTTGCTCCTGTTTTGACAAGCAATTTTTCTGTTTCCATCTGCGATGGCGACAGCGTGTTTGCCGGAGGAAGTTTCCAGTTTGCAGCGGGCGTTTATTCCGACACGTTTATTTCTTCCTTTGGATGCGACAGCATTATAATTACAGATTTAACTGTGCTGAATGCAGCCACAACCAATGTTGCGCTTGCCATTTGCGATGGCGACAGTGCCTTTGCAGGGGGCGCATTCCAAACAACGGATGGCATTTATTATGATACGCTCACTGCCGCCAATACTTGCGACAGTATCGTTATCACCGACCTCACCGTATTGCCCGTAACGCAATCGTTTTTTGATACTGAAATCTGCGATGGCGACAGCGTGTTCGCAGGAGGAGCATGGCAAACAACTGATGGAATTTATTTTGACACGCTTGCCGGTAACAATGGTTGCGACAGCCTTGTGATTACAACCGTTTCATTTGCTGCGAGCGGATGCACTGACCCTTCCGCAACAAACTATGACGCAAACGCGGTGTGCGATGATGGCACTTGCGTGTATGGTTGCGTTCCTCTTGTTCCCACCGGAACTCCGGGCTTAATTCCTCCTTCCGATAGTTTGCCCTGCGTTGAAATTGGATTGCCTTACAATGAAGCGGTGTATCTGGAGAACTTTGATACAATCAATTCAACCTTCGGACCGATTACCGTAAACTTCCTCTCTGTTGACAGCATTACCAATTTACCTTCAGGCATCACCACACAAGTAAATCCCGGAAATACTTTCTTGGGCGGTGAAACAGGCTGTGTGCAGTTTTCTGGCACAACAACAGATTCAACAGGCGATTATCAACTTGGCATCTGGATAACGGTGCAACTCACAAACATCACTATCGGCACACAAACATTGAGCGGTGAAGCGTCTGCGCTCATCACACAACTCGAAGCAATCACCGGTCCGCTGGGCATTGACTTCAGCGTATTCCTTACTGTTATCAATCAAGGCGCGCCTTGTCGCGGCACTTGCCAGCCAACTACCACTACAAATGATGTAACGATTTGCGCGGGCGACAGCATTTTTGCCGGAGGCGCATTTCAAACCACAGGCGGTGTTTATACCGACAGCTTCCTCAACGCGGGCGGATGTGATAGTATCATTATTACTGACCTTGCTGTGGTGAATAGTTTCTCCCAAAATCTATCGCTCACAATATGCACGGGCGATAGCGTTTTCCTTGAAGGCGCATTCCAAACCTCTTCGGGTGTTTACTTCGACAGCCTCATTTCATCTTCGGGATGCGACAGCATTCTTGTAACTACGCTCGTTGTGTTGAACGCTTACATTGATTCATTTGATATTACGATTTGTATTGGCGACAGCGTGTTTGCAGGAGGCGGCTTTCAAGATACTTCCGGCACTTATGTTGATTCGTTTATCGCTTCTACAGGATGCGACAGCATTGTCGTTACCGTGCTTGATGTGATTTCAGAATACGTAACGAACCAGAATGTCGGGCGGTGCAACGGCTCCGCCTATTTTGTGGGAGGCGCATTGCAAACTACAGCAGGCATTTATTATGACACGCTGCTCTCCTCCGCAGGATGCGACAGCGTCATCGTTACTGATTTGCAATTCGTGGCGTTCTTCTTCATTCAAGATACAGTAGGAATCTGCGATGGCGACAGTTACTTTGCGGGGGGCGCGTTGCAAACCACTTCAGGAATTTATCTTGATTCATTGATTGCAACAGGTGGCTGCGACAGCATTGTAGAAACACACCTCACGGTAAATCCCAACCCGATTGTAAACTTCAATCAATTGGATGTTGAGTATTGCACTGCCGATGCGCCCGTTGGGCTCGTTGGTTCTCCATCAGGCGGCACCTTCAGCGGAGCAGGCGTTGCGAGAAATACATTTACGCCCGCAGATGCAACAGCAGGTGGACCTTACACGATTACCTACATTTATGCTGATGCAAACGGATGTGGCGACACGACAACGCAACAAACAAGCGTGTTGCAAAGCCCGCCCGCAACTTTCTCAGGGCTTGACACCGCCTATTGCTATGATGCCGAAGCGGATTCACTGCTCGGAAACCCAACAGGCTATTTCACCGGACCCGGCATCAGCGGAAATACATTCGTTGCTTACTTTGCCGGACCGGGCGTGCATCAAATCACGCATGTTGTTCCATCATCAAGCGGATGCGATGCTGCGAGTTCGCAGTTTACAGTGGTGTATGATTCGATTGTGCCGCTCATTTCAAATCTCGATTCAACTTATTGTGTGAATGATGCGGACGTAACATTAAGCGTAACGCCTGCCGGTGGCGTGTTCTCGGGCACAGGTATGAACGGAAATGTGTTCTCGCCTGAAACAGCGGGCGCAGGCACATTCACCATTCAATACGTTTACGTACATCCCACTACAGGATGTTTGGGAGAAGAAATTGTTGATGTGGAAGTGAAAGATGTGCCCGTTGCAACGCTTGATGGACTTCCCGAAAACGCATGTTTCGGTGGAGGGTCTGTATTCCCGTTAACCGGAACACCTGCGGGAGGTTCATTCTCCGGAGCGGGTATGGTTGGCAACAATTTCTCACCTGACAGCGCAGGATTAGGTACATACATCGTCACTTATTTCGGACCTGTTAGCAACGGCTGCTCGTTCTTGCAAAAAGAATCTGTTGCAGTGAATGCAGTGCCGACACCATCAATCGTTGGGTTGAATGCGGCTTACTGTTTCAATGACACGGTGGTTATTTTGGAAGGTTCTCCAACAGGTGGCAGTTTCTCCGGGCAAGGAGTGATTGGAAATTTCTTTAACCCTGAACAAGCCGGCAGCGGTGGACCTTACGCGATTGAATATGAATATACCGACACCAATGGCTGTGTGGGCTTTGCAACGGAAGATGTTTTGGTGTATGCGCTTACTCCTGTTTCGATTAGCAACCTCAGCCCCTATTACCAGGTGAGCGATGCGGCAGTAACGCTGGATGGCGTTCCCGCTGGCGGCACATTTTTAGGCGATGGCGTTTCGGGCAACACGTTTGACCCTGCCCTTGCGGGCATCGGGCAACATGCGGTGGTCTATGTGTTTGAAGACAGCAACGGCTGCGTGAACACTACCATACAAGATGTAACGGTGGGCTTCACGGGCATCGGTATTACAGAGGTTACTTCCTTCCGCATGTATCCAAACCCGTTCAGCGAAGCGGTGAACATCGAATTCAGCCTTGCAACAGATACGCGCGTGCGCATCATCATTGTTAGCCTTGAAGGGAAGGTGGTGAGCGAAATTTTTGAAGGCGCGGTGCAGGGTGGTGAAAAGCAACAACATCTGTTCAGCGCGGGCGCGCTCGCCAATGGCATGTATTTCTACCGCATGATTACCGAAGATGGAAGCATCTTTAACAGGAAATTAGTGTTGAACAGGTGATGTGCTGATGGATGTCAACAGTCCACAGACGACAGGTGGTGAGGGATATGCTGATGTGCTAATGTGCCAATTCTAAAACTCCGCGTCTGGCGCGAGAATGCAGCAAAGCCATGAGCCGGGCGTTCTCGTGTCCTAACAATCGGTAAAATAATTAACTTTCATAAGGGCGGTTCTAAAAATTCACCACTGACACCCTCTCCATTCGGAGAGGGATGGGGTGAGGCAGTCAAAAAAGCAATTTTTAGAACTGCCCATAAAACTGAACGATGCTATGGCACGAGAAGGCATCCACAACAGGGAACGCGCCTTCGTTCCAGCAAGGTTGCGCCTTGTCTTGTGAGTATCAGCGAGCCTGCGGCTCCAAAGCCGGAGGCTTTCAAAAATAGTTCTGCAAGGCTGTGCCTTGCAGAAACGGGGGGGCAAACAACTCCTATAATCCTCTGCTATTTGTACTGCATCCGGCTACGCAATCTTCCTTTCGGGCTCTGCTAATTTTAGTAACTTGCCTTCCCCGATTTTGACGATAAAGAAACTGCGATGCGATTGTTCAGCATAAACCCCGTGGATAACAAGGTGGTGAAGAGATTTCCCACCATGCGCGACAGGGCAATTGAAGATTGCCTGAAAAATGCTGTTCAGGAATTTGAGCTTTGGAAAAACACTCCGGTGGCGACACGCTGTCGCGCGCTGAAAGCTACGGCTGACGCGCTGCTTACGGAGAAGCAATATTTTGCCAGCATTATTACGCTTGAGATGGGCAAGCCAAACAAAGAGGCGCTTGCCGAAATAGAAAAGTGCGCGCTGATGTGCGCGTTTTATGCGGAGAAGGCGGGCGCGTGGCTGGAAGATGAAAAAGTTGCTTCCGATGCAAGCAACAGTTATGTGGCGTATGAGCCGCTGGGCGTGGTGCTGGGCATCATGCCGTGGAATTTTCCTTTTTGGCAAGTGTTGCGCTTTGCGGTGCCTGCGCTCGCTGCGGGCAATGTGGTGTTGCTGAAACATGCGCCCAATGTGCCGCAATGCGCGTTGGTGATACAGAACTTATTTCGCAAAACGCTGCCTGCAAACTGCCTGCAAGCGTTGCTGATTAATGAGCGCAAAACAAGAAGGCTGCTCGAACATCCGGCAGTGAAAATGGTGTCGCTCACCGGCAGCGACAAAGCAGGTTCTGAAATTGCAGCTATCGCTGGAAAGTATATTAAGAAGTCTGTGATGGAGTTGGGCGGCAGCGACCCGTTCATTGTGCTGGAAGATGCCAACCTGAAATCAGCAGCGGCAATGGCGGTGAAAAGCAGGATGCAAAACGCGGGGCAAAGTTGTATTGCGGCAAAGCGATTCATCGTAGTGCAGGAGGTGAAAGAGCAATTTATCGACATGCTTGCGGAGCTTATCGGCAAACTGAAGTTGGGCAACCCAATGGAGGAGCTAACTGATGTTGGTCCAATGGCGCGTGAAGATTTGGCAAGAGATGTTGTGCGCCAAATTAATCAATCGGTGAGGCGCGGAGCGAAAGTGATTGTGGGCGGCAACCGTCCACCCTGGAAAGGCGCGTTTGTGAACCCTACCCTACTGGTGGATGTAAAACCCGGAATGCCTGCTTTTGATGAAGAAGTGTTTGGTCCCGTGGCTTCGGTGATTGTGGCAAAGGATGCGGAGGAGGCAATCTTGCTTGCAAATAAAACGGTGTATGGACTTGGCGCTGCGATATGGTCGGAAGATTTGGAAAAAGCGACACGACTTGCAAAGAGAATTAATGCGGGCAGCGTTTTTATCAATGGGATGGTGAAATCAGACCCGCGCCTGCCCTTCGGAGGTGTGAACCGCTCGGGATATGGAAGGGAATTATCTTATCACGGGCTGCGGGAGTTTACGAATATGAAAACGATGTGGGTGGGATGAGTAATTTGATGATTCGGCTTGTCTGCCGAAGTTTTAACGCAGGCAGATGATTTGTTGATTCAATAATTTAAAAAATTAAAGACATAATTTGAAAGCGTTTTTCATTTTGGGATTTGTGACTTTGACTTTAGTTGGGTTTACACAACCCACTGAAAAGGAACAACAGGTGATAGTGAACGAAGGCTTTGAACTCTATCGCCTTGAACTTGCTTCGTGGAATTCATCAGACCTGCTTGCCTCCATTTGGGGCATCAACTCGCTTGACAGCATTCATGGCTATCTATCCTACCGCCAAGGAAATACTTACAACACAATTTATTATGGAGGCGAAAAGCAATTCAGGATTTACGCAAACTTTGTGTTCGACAGCGTTTGCTCCATGGAATCAGCCATCATGGATATAACCCCGCGCAACGCAGGCAGAAAAGAAACAGAACTCATCACCATGCGCCATGACGCGCTTGAAAGAGTGGGACGCAATGAAAACAATTTCTTTGAAATAATTGAAAAGACCTCGCTCAACCTCATTCCGGTGATTACAGCAAAGGAGCGCAAAGTAATCATCCTTACAGGACCGCAGGAAACCGGCAACGTGTTGTTTGGAAATGATTTCGCGCTGGAATATTCAGCAGAGAACAAATTCGTGTCGCAAACAAAGCTGCACCAAAACCTTATTACAGTGCCGATGGAATCAGAAGCAGGAAATGTCATTGCCACAAAGCATACGCATCAAGAGCCGACATCTGAATACATCACCACCACCGATATTTGCACGCTCTTGCTTTACGGAGATTACACGAATTGGAAAAAACACGTTGTGATTTCGGATAATTTTGTTTCAATTTGGGATGTAGAAAAGAAAACGCTTGACATTATTTCCCGAAAAGAGTTTGAGAAGAGAGAAAAAGAAAAGAATAAATAAGGATGAAACGAAGTCAAACGAGCGCTACCAATAAACACAAAATGCAAACGCACCTTCATGGATGATTTTGGCGACATCGTATATGTAATTTTAGGAGTAGTCTTTTTGCTCTTCAGGCTGTTTAAAAAGAAGGCGCAAGAGAATCAAGCTCCTGCGCCTTCAGAGTATAACCATGCGCCTGCCCCATCTTCAAAAAAAGAAAAGAGCCTGCTGGATACGATCAGGGAAGAAATAGAACGTCAAAAACAACTGACCACTCCAAAACCTAAAGCAAGACAACCGGAGATACGGCAAAAGACCTTCAGCTCGAAGAAAACGAAAAAAGAAAACACAAAAAAATTCTTAGAGCCGGTTGTGCATGAAGGCTCAAATATGTCCGTAAATATTTACAAAGGCGAAGGTGGCGCTTCAGTGTCCGAGCAACTCAAACGCTCCATTGTTATAGAAGACCAACCGGAAGAAAAGCGTTTTGAATTCGACCCGCGCGAAGCGTTCATGATGAAAACGCTGCTGGAGCGACCATATAGTTAACACTCTTATCGTGCCTCCTTCAATTCAGGATTTACAAACCGATAACTACTTAGCGGCTGCATCTTCTCGAATGCGTGATGCAGAAATTTAGTCGTGCTTAGAAACTTGTAGTACATCATCCTCATGAAAGAAGTCTTATCCACTCCGCCCGCTTTCAGCGCTATGTTATGCGCAAACCAAATGGCATGAATGGTTCCGAAAAACAGGAGCGCATACGCCAACAAAGAGAACGCTTTATTATAAAATCCTTTACGCTGAAAAATGAGGAAAAGGCGTTCATTTTGAAATTTGATATGATGCGCTTCATCAATTAAAATGTCCTTGCAGATTGAGCGTAAAAGCGGGCAGTCCGTTGCGTCATGCAGCGCCTGATAAAACACCTGCGCTGCGCTCTCCACAATAATCACTGTGATAGTCCAGAGTTCCATGTTGGTATTAAAGTAGCGGATTTTCCTAAACAGGGTATCCCCCCAATCTTTATTCATCCGTTTCTCGCCAAGTAAGTCAATATATTTTCCAAGATTGTTTCCGTGCTTCTGCTCCTCATGGATAAAAAGTTTTACTGCATCCACATACGCTTCATCACCAATGCTAACAGCATATTTTTTAGCGGCAGCGAGCAAATGAGCGCCATCGCTTGTTTCGCCCAATTGCCATGCCTTCAACGAATAGAGAATCTGTTCCCTTGCCGAAGCGCTTATTTCAGGTTTCAGATTCCAATCAACTCTCTGTCGGGTAAGGTTTACTTGAAAATGACTTTTCCAAAATTCTGAAGTGTGTATCATAGGGTAGATTAAAATGGGTTAGCCGCTTCAACTGCGCTGCGCGAAAAATATTATTTCATTCAAACCTTCTTAACATCAATTAACTCAAAGAGAAAATAAAAAAGGCTGCCCGATAGGAGCAGCCTTTTTATTTTTCAAATCAATCAAATCTTAGCGAGCCAACAACAATTTCTTGTTTTCAACTCTGCCTGATTCAGTGATGAGACGGTAGAAATACATACCGTCAGCAAGCGTGCCAGCATTGAATTCAAGCCTTCTCACTTCGCCTGCTGCTGCGTTGCCGTCAAACAGCGTTTCGATGATTCTGCCGTCAACAGCTACGATTTCAACGCGCACTCTTTCAGATGTTGCTACGCTGAACTCAACCTGCACCTGTGATTTAAATGGATTCGGGAACGCATTGAAGTAATTCTCTTCACTGTTGTTTGTGAAAGGTTCAGTCAATTCGCTGCCGTCCATTTTGTTGTAGTTGCAAGATTGTCCTGCAACCAAAGTCACGCTCAATCCGCTTGTTGCTTCATACTTGTTGTTTGTATGCGGGTCGCCAAACCACAGGAACGGTGACGAGCCGCCAATGAATTCAATTTTCTGGAAATGAATTTCAAAAGCGTTTGCACCATTGCTGTAAGGCAATTCCATGTAAGCAATCTGCGTGAAGTTGAAGCTACCAAACGCGCTCAATGGAATACAGAACGTAGTCCAGTTTCCTTGCGAGCCGGAGATGTAGTTGCCCAGCGTAACGGCAGCGGATGAACTTCCCTGCGGACGAATCTGAATCTTGCTCCACTCAGGCGTTCCCACAGTGCGCAACGTGATGCACAGTTGATTATTTCCGCCTGCTGCTACATTCTTCTTGGGTGAATACACGCTGCTGGAAGAATAACCGAGCTTCAGCTTTCTCCAACTCTTTGAAGGGCTTACCACGCGGAGGTAAGATGGTTGTGAAGTAACAAGAGTGTGGTAACAATAACCGTTGAAGCACGCGTCAGCAGTGCAGGGATTGCCGTCATCACAGTTCACTTGCGCATAAACGCAACTGCCCTGAACACATGCATCGTTGGTGCAAGCATTATAGTCATTGCAGCCACCCACGCAAATTGAAGGAGGATTGTTGCAGGCATAAGAATTTGCAGAACCGGTGACAGAAAAATGAATCACATAAGGAACACCTGCTGTGCCTGTTGCATTCAATCCGGAATAGGCAGTAACAACAAGCGTGTGGCTTCCGCCCTGCGCTAACCAATATTTGTAGCTGCCCGAGTTGTCGCCCCAGAATGCGTAAGGAGCGCCATTTTCAATCTTTGTTGTTGAGCCATTCAATACAAACTTCACGCTGCCCACAGGAGTTTGGCAAAGGTTTGCGCGGATATTGAAACGACACAATTCATTTCTGTCAATTACCAAGCCTTCAGTAAGCTGACCGATTTCACCGAGGAAACCTTCATACATCAGCGTGAGGCTTGTAACGCTCAGGTAGCAGGAGCAGGGGGTTTTTCCTGTTGAGCCGCCTACGCAGATACCGCAGCCGTCAATGTAAGCTGAACCGTTACATTCGCCTGTGCAGTCGAAATCGCAGTTGGCGCACTCTTGCTCATCAGCATCATTGATGGTAACACTGCCTGTTACATAGCATCCATCACCATCGGTTACAGTTACGTAGTAAGTGCCCGGGCAAAGTCCTTCAATGGTTTTGAGGTTTGTTCCTTCCTGTCCGTTTGACCACTTATACCATGCAGTGTTTGCATTGCCGCCTGAAACATTTGCAGTTGCAGAGCCATCGCAGCAAGGTTGCGGACAGTCAAACGCGATGTTTGTGATAGCGCCTGATTCAGTGTATTTCACCACCATTTCACGCACACCCGAAGCATTGATTGGCAAGGTTTGCGCGCTGCCGTCAGTTGATGCAGGAATTGGAACGGTTTTAATCAGCGAGTTGAATTTGTCATATAATTCAACAACGCACAACGAACAGTTTGGATCGTCAAAATCAATCACCGTCATTGATAACACAGAACGGTCGCTGTCAAAGCGGAACGTGATTTCACCGCCTTCATCGCTATCGTCATTCGTAACAAAATTGCTCACCGGAATAATGAGCGCATTTCCCATTCCTACTTCCAGGTCAGGATCAGGTGAGCCATTGCCGTTGGTGTTGAACACATACGGACGAATTACTCCGCTCAATGCATTTGCTTTTGCAAAAATGTGAATGCCATAATCAGCATATTGTTCGCTCACCTGCTCGCCCGGAGCAAGGTCTGCAAAATTCAATAGACAAAGTTGATTTTGTGTAGATGCGCAGTAGCAGCTCATATCTTTTTTCGTGAAATCAATATCCAAAAGTCCCGGAGTGCTGGTACATTCCCCATTGAAACATGCATCAATTGTACAGGGATTCTGGTCATCACACTGGATGAAGCGAACCGTTGCAGCGTCTTCATCATCTTCGCTCTGGTCGCCATCATCATTGTTCGGAGTTGAATCATAATCAGGAAGGTCACTTGCAGTTACTTCAGCAACATTCTTATAGTTGCCGCTTCCGTTTACGGTAGCAGTGATTTTTAATGTTGCGAAACTTCCGTTATCTAAATTTCCGATGTCCCAAATAACGGTGCCGCTTGATTCAGTTGTAGCAGAGCCGCCATCATCGCTTACATAAGTATAACCGCTGGGTAAATAATCTTTTGCTTGTACGCCAGTTGCATCTTCCAAGCCATCATTTGTAACACGAATTGTAAACTCAACCGTGCTGCCTGCGCATACTAAAGCAGGATAAACAGATTTTGACAAACGAATGTCAGCGCGGCAAACCAAGCCTGCAATCGCTTTCAAATCATCTTCTAATGTTTGTGAAGAAGAAATCGTGTAGTCACCTTTTGTAAAATCTGGTTGTTCATCAAGGTAGCGGTCAGGTCCCGTAACAGCCTGACAATTTCCTTCCGGAAGGTCAGGATTCGGGAGACCAACAATGAAAAGGTGTGTGCCCAGCGCTTTTACTGCATTCGCAGCGCCAATCGCATCAATCAATGCTTGTGCTTCTGCGCTTGCGCCTGATTCGGTTCCTCCTCCACTGGTATTATATGCAGTGGGCTTTCCATCAGTAAAGAAAATTACCAACGGGGCGTACATGTCATTATTAAGAATGTCTTCTACTTCATTCAGCGCATCTTCCCAATTTGTCCAACCATCGTTGCCTGCGTTTGCAGGGTCGTAATTTTCTGCGTCTGTGCCTCCGTTGTTTGCATAGAGATAATCAACGTAATCCGGCAGCGTAGTTGCGTCCACAACCTGATAGGCTGTTGTTCCGCCAATAACTGCGCGTCTTGCATGAAGATTGAACTCAACAATGGCTACGCGAGAGTTGGTGCCGACCAAAGCCGTCAGTAATTGGTTCGCCCCGTTTCTTGCCTGTGCAATCACGTTGGTAGCATCACCGGAGCCGGCAATTGAGCCGGATTCATCCATAATGAAGATGATATCCAACCCGCAGGCTGGTATCAGGTCAGGATTGGAAGCTGGTTCCGGTTCAGGATTATTCACTGCTTGCGCTTGTACATTGGCAAATGAGAAAAGCAGCAGCATAAAAAAAAGCATTCCTTTCAATAAAAAAATAGGTTGGGGTTTCATAGATTTAGTTTTTCTTTAGAAATTTAATAGTTAAATGTAGATAGTCATAGTGGTGATCCTCCGCAAGAGTTGGAAATTTATTTTTATGCTTTTGTCAAGAAAATGAAATTCAGGGAAATAATAACAAGAAGAAAATCGTAAATCGTTATTCGCTACTTTTACAAAAAATACTAAACAAGAGATATGAGATACGTTAGTTTTTTGCTCATCATGTCAGCTCTGTTTTCTTGCAAAACATCAAAAGACCAATCTAAAAATGAACCGGCAACTATTGTGACGCAGGATACGCTCAAGGAGGAAGCCACGCTTGATGTGCCTGTCAACTCAAATGCACCCCTTGAAACATTGATTATCGGAAACTGGCAATGGTCAAAAACGATTTGCTGCGGAAGAACACCGTATACTGAAACCGCAGAATCGCTGCCTGCGCCAAAGATTCTCAAGTTTCAGCCCGGAGGTGCATTACAATATTTTTCAGGTGAAAATAAAACTTCCGACCAGACCTACAAGATAGCTTACGAATTGCTGAAAGATGATGGTCGCACCACGATTACCATTGGCGCACGGCAGCCGGCTTTGCTGCATATCGAAGGCGATAATATGATTATTGACTATGGCTATATTGATTTACAGGTAGAATATTATCAACGCATAAAATAATTCAGGATGAGCCGTATCATTTCTTTTTGTTTACTGTATAGCGCACTCTTTCTTTCTTGCAATAAAACGCCTGAAGTTGGCCGAACTGTTGAATACAGCATTGCCTGTGCTGACTGTGAAGTGATTTACAATATTTCAGGCGGACAACAAGCAACGGAACACCATAAAAATTCAGACTGGACTTTTAGTTTTTCTGGAAAGTCGGGAGAGATTGTGCTGCTGTTTGCCTATAATACGAGCACAACTCCGCAGGGCGTTACCGCCCGCATCCGGCTCAACGATGAAATCTTAAAAGAGGAAACCCGCTACTGCGCAATTTCAGGATACAGTTTTGTTGTAGATACTCTTTAATAACATTTAGCGATTTCCGAGCGACTCAAAAAACACATCTACCGCTTTTTCTTTGGGATGCTTTTCCAGCAGTTTCAAAAAATGACTTCCAATGATTGCTCCATTTGAATACGCACATGCCGCAGCAAACGTATTAGAATCATAAATTCCAAATCCGGTTAAAACAGGATGCTGCAATTTCATTTTCTGAATGCGTTTGAAATAGGCAATCTGCTCTTTGCTGAACCCCGCGCTTTTCCCTGTTGTAGATGCGCTACTCACCATGTAAATAAATCCGGTGGAGAGTTTGTCAATCTTGCGGATACGTTCAGAAGATGTTTGTGGCGTAATGAGAAAAACAACATGCAGATTGTTCTCTTTAAAAAGCGGTTGATACTTTTCAAAATCATCTAAGGGTAAGTCGGGAAGAATAAGACCGTCAATTCCGCTGTTTTTACATTCTTTGCAAAACTTTTCAAAGCCGTATTGTAAGACAGGATTCATGTAACCCATCAGCAACGCGGGAATATTGCATTGCTTCCTGAAGTCTTTTAGTTGCTCAAATAAAACTTGCAACGTCATTCCGTTTTCAATCGCAACACTGCTGCTGTGCTGAATCACCGGACCATCAGCGAGCGGGTCAGAATAGGGTATGCCGATTTCAAGCATGTCTGCACCGTCCTTTTCTAAAAGCGTTGCAATATTGATTGTAGCATCAAGTTGCGGAAATCCTGCCGTGTAAAAAACAGAGAGGATGTTATTTTTCTTTTGTTTAAAAAGCATGTCTATCCTGTTCATTGCAAAAAGGTTCTGGAGTAGGTTTCCAAATCTTTATCTCCTCGCCCTGAAAGGCACAGCACTACAATATCTTTCCTTTTGAACTTCATTGTATGCAGAGCGGCAAGTGCATGTGCTGATTCGAGCGCGGGAATAATGCCTTCAAGTTTTGCAAGTTGAAAAGCCGCCTGCAGCGCTTCTTCATCCGTAGCTGAGAGAAATGTCGCGCGTTTGGTATCATGCAAATGCGCCATCAGCGGACCGATACCGGGGTAATCCAATCCTGCGGAAATAGAATGTGGCTCTGTGATTTGCCCGTCTTTGGTTTGCATCAATAAAGTCTTGCTGCCGTGAATAATTCCGGGAGTGCCGAGTTGTGTTGTTGCCGCAGATTTACCGGAACGCAATCCTTCGCCCGCAGCTTCTACGCCAATCAGCTTCACTTTCTTATTGTCGAGAAAATGATAAAACGCTCCTGCTGCATTGCTCCCGCCACCAACACAGGCAACCACATAATCAGGCGATGCGCGTTTAAGCTGCGCTTGCATCTGTATTTTAATTTCTTCACTAATCACCGACTGAAAACGCGCCACCATATCGGGATAAGGATGCGGACCCACAATCGAACCGATAATATAGTGCGTGTCTTCAGGATGATTAATCCAGTCGCGAATGGCTTCGTTGGTTGCGTCTTTCAGCGTCATGCTGCCGCTCGTTGCAGGAATGATTTCCGCTCCGAGCATTCTCATGCGCAACACGTTAGGCTTTTGCCGCTCCATATCTTTCTCCCCCATGAATACGATGCACTGCAATCCCGCAAGCGCGCAAACTGTTGCCGTTGCCACACCATGTTGCCCTGCACCTGTCTCTGCAATGATTCGCGTTTTACCTAATCGTTTCGCAAGCAGAATTTGCCCGATGGCATTATTGATTTTGTGCGCACCCGTGTGACATAAATCTTCGCGCTTTAAATAGATATTCGTTTTGTACAACGCAGAAAGCCGTTGCGCATGATAGAGGGGAGTTGGTCGTCCGGCAAAGTCATGTAGCAGTTTGCGAAACTCTTTTTGAAAAGCGGGAGCTTCAATGATGTCTAAATATTTTTTTCGCAGTTCTTCAACATTAGAGTAGAGCAATTCGGGAATATAAGCGCCTCCGAATGTTCCGTAAAATCCTTTTGCATCAACTGTATATTTCATGCAGCGCGTTTTAGTTGTTGAACAAATGTCTGCAACATCGGAATGTTTTTGATGCCGGGCGAAATTTCAAAACCTGAATTCACATCAATACCATAAAATGCCGGATGGCTGAATGCGCGAATTTGCGCAACGTGTTGCGGGGCAATTCCTCCGCTGAGAAAAAAGGGAATTTCAAGTTTGTAATGCTCCAGCAACTTCCAATCGAAGGTAATGCTGTTGCCGCCCGGAAGTTTTCCTTTTGCATCAAAAAGGAAATAGTCGCAGGCATCTTGATATTGCTCCAACTCTGGGAAAGAAAAATCTATGTCAATGGGAAATGCTTTTAACACCAAATAATTCTTTCGGATTGCTTCGCAAAATTCAGGAGATTCATCTCCATGCAATTGAATACAGTCAAACTGAAACTGTTCTGCTTTTGCCAATACATTTTCTATTGCTTCATTCACAAACACGCCTGTTTTCTTTACATGCTTTGAAAAGAGATTTTCAAAAAGCACGTTCGCATTTTCCCCTACAAAGCGTTTTGACTTTTCATAAAAGATAAAACCTGCGAAATCAACACCAAGTTTATCAAGCGCGATGAAATCTTCTTTCCTGGTGATGCCGCAGACTTTGATTTTCATCGTGCCGCTTTTTCAAGTTGATGAATCTGCTGAATAAATTCCGCGCAGGCAACTGCAGGTTCCGGTTGCTTCATAAATAATTCTCCAATGAGAAACCCCTGAAAACCTGCTTCTTTCAGTTGGAGTAATGTTTCAACATTTTGAATTCCGCTTTCGGCAACTTTTATAAATCGCGCAGGAATTTTTTCTGCTAATTCTAATGACTTTTCAATCTTCACATCAAAAGTTTTCAAATCGCGGTTGTTAATGCCCGCGAGATGCACGTTGTCATTCAGCTTCTCTAATTGCTCCGCAGAGTGCATTTCAAGCAACACTTCCAAGCCCAGTGATGCGGCTTTTTGTGCAAACTGCTTTACTTCTTCTTTCGTCAGCAATTCTGCAATCAATAAAATTACATCTGCGCCAATAGCGCGCGCTTCTGTGATTTGATATTCATCCACCACAAAGTCTTTGCGCAGAATCGGACACTGACAAATTTTTCTCGCAGTCTTTAAATCTTCCATCGAGCCACCGAAATATTTTTCATCTGTAAGCACGGAGAGTGCAGCCACGCCTGCCTGCGCATATCCAGAACAAATAATAGCAGCATCTGCGTTTACATTGAAAAATCCCTTTGATGGCGATTTGCGTTTGAACTCTGCGATGATTCCCGATGAGTTCTTTTGTAATAAATGTTTACGCAATGAAACAGGCTCGCGCGTAAACTGCTGCTCAAGCAGCTTTTCCGGCATAGCGACTTTCCGCGCCTGCACTTCAAGCAATTTATGCTGTTTGATTTCTTCTAAAATATTGCTCATTGCATTCGCATGAGTTGTTCAAACGCTTTTTTTGCGCTACCCGAAACGATAGACTCATTCGCCAGCGAGTGACATTCTCCCAATGATTTCTCTGGATAATAACATCTGATTGCGATGGAAGTATTGGCAACTACAGCATCTAACTGTGGCTGCGTGGCAGCCACGTGCAGCACATTTTTAAAAATCTCAGCCGCCTCCTCCACGGTGTCACCGCCATACAAATCTGAAGGCATCAGGGTTTTGAATCCTAAATCTTCCGGACTTACCACCATCTCGCCCGTGTTGGAAAAAATCTTTGCAGGCGCAGTGAGTGAAATTTCATCGTAGCCATCAATATTGTGAATTACGCAGTAGCGCGATTTGTGCTGCTGAAAAATGAAATGATAGATACGCTGCAATTCAAGATTGAAAACACCCGTGACCTGCACGGGCGGATTGCTTGGATTCACCAACGGACCAAGCATGTTGAAGAATGTGCGGACACCGAGTTGTTTGCGCACGGGCGCAACGGTTTTCAACGCGGGATGAAACAGAGGCGCATGCAAAAAACAAATGCCTGTTTTCTCCAACTCGCGTTTCAGCTTCAGTTCGCTCGTGGAAAATTTATAACCGAAGTATTCGAGCATATTGGAGGAACCGCTCACGGATGATACGCCATAGTTGCCATGCTTCGCCACTTTGATGCCTGCGCCTGCAAGCACAAAAGCAGTGAGCGTGGAAATATTGAACGTGTTCTTCGCATCGCCTCCCGTGCCGCACACATCCATCGTCTCGAACTCATCAAAATTCATTTTCACGCTCAGGTTGAGAATGGCGCTGCGAAAGCCGAGCAACTCATCCACCGTCACGCTGCGCATCATATAAATGGTGAGAAACGAAGCAATTTGCGCATCATTCAATTCGCCTTTTGCAACGCGCGTCATCAAATCATTTGCTTCATCAAACGTGAGCGTATTGCATTGCAGCAGGTCGTGCAGGATTTCTTTGATGGTTTTTGGAGTCATAACGCGCGCGCGTTTCGCAGTTGTAAAGTTAATGCTCTGCGCGGGCAGCAATCCCCAATGTTTACAGAAGCGTCTTGTTTTAAATTCAGCGATAAAATTTACCTCTAAGTCATTCATCAAGCATCCCCGAAATTGATTCGGGGTTGGCATTAAGAAAAATGATGCAGAATGGAGAGAAACCGTTCATTCGAGAAATTCCGCATTGCGAGGCAGGCTCCGTGCGAGGGTCAGTTCTTGTATTTCTCTAAAAATTCTTCTACTGAAATTTTGGCAAGTTTTTATGCGCCCCTCACTGTTCCGTCTGCAAGTTCTTTGTGGTCGGGAACGATAGTGCCGATGTCATCTGCTTCGGTTTTCTTTTTCAATACGATATGGCTGCCCTTTTGCCTCGCCTGCTCAAAACCGAATTTCTTTAAAACCTTGATTAGCTCTTTGCCTGAGAGTTTAGGCAGTTTTGGCATATACCTGAGTTGTGAAAGTGGTCAGGAAAACAGGCTCGGCATTTTTCACATGAAATTCTTCGAGATAAAGTTCTGTGGCTTCTTTCAGATTTTTTAGCGCGTCTTCCATTGTTTTTCCCTGACTCACTGTTCCTACTTCAACACAAGTAGCAACGTAAAATTTCTTTTCTTTATGAATGCTTGCCGTGAAGTTTCGTGTCTTCATAAATCTTCTTTATGATTTCAAATTTAGCAAACCCGTGTGGAATGAGCGGAAAACAGATGCTCTGCACGGTAAGAGGTTGTAAGCTGATAGGCAGGATTGCGAAGGATGGCGGGAGGAGGAGGCACCTCCTTATTAGTTATCTAAAATGGCGTTTAACAAAACTATTTACAGAGTACATACCGAGATTCTCATTTTCCTTTTTTGAATCCCACTTTGGATCAAGAAAGGTTAATAGGTGACATACTATCTCTACATTTCTACCGAAAGCAATTCGCTCTTCATTATTATAAATAAAAATCACAGAATCAGATTCAGTTGATTTTTTCTTTTTCTGAAGGGGACTCAGATTCATTTGTATTTCTTCATGTTCCTTTCTTTCTCCTGCTTCCTACTGAAGACGACCATACTCATCAATCCCAGTCATTACTTTTTTCATTTCTATGGTGAGATTTTTTTCCTTATCACTCTTTAACCAATGGTCTATACTGCTTAAGCGAACATTCCCTACATTTTCAGATGACTTTAACCTATCCTATAGGCTTTCAAAAAGAGAATACTTTTCATTCTTAAACTCTCCATATGGGCCGGGTTTTCCATACTCAGTGGACATCACTGATCTACACCATGACATGAACTGCCTTCTTGCATTTCTTCTGCCGCTTCATAATTCGTATTTCCAAACTCTACAATAGTAGTAATGACCTCACCTTTTGATTTCATTGTATTGTAAAACTCTTGGTAAGACATATTTGATCAGGATTGACTAAAGTTCTCAAGTATTTTTTTGTCAACCATGTTTCCATTTTCAATTCAAATTACTGATTCCCTTTCATAAATAGGGTCTTGGCTTCCATCATAAGGTTGTAAGATGTTCCCAAAAGGAATTCTAAGTTCACCCGTAAACCATTCTGCTTTTACCTTTCCCGCGTTTGTAACGCCAAAGATTTCTTCCTTTGAAATACTTCCTTCGATGTCAATCAAATAAAGTTGTTTATCAATTATATCCCACGTTGCAACATATCCTCTCCAACAGTGCGAACCGAGCGGAAAAATTTTTGGTCTTTCTCTGTTGACTCCATCCCAATATGATTCCAGGGGATTTGTAAGAAGGGATATTGGAATGTCATTTAAATAAACTTATCTCCCATTTCTGTAGTCATAAGATTTGGGTTTTTATTGAAGATACAATTAAACTTCTGACGAGCCACGCTACCAATACGAGTTACAGAAGCAACAAAGTCAGTACGCGCCACCTCATGCACACTTCTGCTTCATCCAGTTTTCAACTAATTGTTTTCCCATTGGAGTCATCACCGATTCGGGGTGAAACTGCACACCCCACACGTCATATTGCTTGTGGCGGATTGCCATGATTTCATTGTTATCATCCACAGCAAGTATTTCCAATTCGGCAGGGACGGAAGTATTGTCAATTACCCATGAATGATACCTGCCGATTTTCATGTCGGGAGGTATATTCTTAAACATCGCGTGTTTGGGCTTTGTGATTTTAATGTTTGTCTCCACCCCGTGATACACGCGCGGAAGATTTTTCAACTTGCCCCCAAACACTTCCCCGATTGCCTGATGCCCGAGGCACACGCCAAGAATTTTCTTTTTAGGAGCGAAAAGCCTGATGACTTCTTTCAATGCGCCAGCCTCATCAGGCACACCAGGACCGGGCGAGAGAATGAGCGCGTCATATTCATTCACCGCATTCATATCAAGCGCGTCATTACGCAGCACATCGGGACGCGCGCCTGAAATCACTTCCACCAAATGCACGAGGTTGTAGGTGAACGAATCATAATTATCAATGACGAGAATTTTCATGGCTTGATGGTTGTGGCTTCTGCAATTGCTTTTTTCAATGCGCCCAATTTATTTTTCACTTCCTGCAATTCTGATTCGGGGACGGAATCAATGACTACGCCTGCGCCCGCCTGGTAATACAACACGCTGTCTTTGCTGAAAAACGAGCGAATCATAATCGCCTGATTCATGCTGCCATTGATGCCGATGATGCCGAGCGCGCCACCATACCATCCTCTTGCTGTTTGTTCGTAGCGGTCAATCAATTGCATCGCCTTGAATTTTGGAGCACCCGACAATGTGCCGGCAGGAAACGTGGAACTGAAAATCCGGAAAGGTTTTTCCGGTTCAATCATTTCTCCCGAAACCGTTGACACAAGATGAATCACGTGCGAGTAGAACTGGATTTCACGATATTTTTCGAGCTTCACATTTCTGCAATGCACCGATAAATCATTTCTTGCCAAATCCACGAGCATCACATGTTCAGCATTCTCCTTAGGGTCGCTCAACAGTTTTTCTGCAAGCAGTTTATCCTGCTCGTCATCGCCTGTGCGCTTGAATGTTCCGGCAATTGGATTGATGTAGGCTTTCTTGTTTTGAATAATTAACTGCGCTTCGGGCGATGAGCCGAAAATGCGGAAGTTGCCGAAATCAAAATAGAAAAGATAGGGCGATGGGTTGATAGAACGCAACGCGCGATACACGTTGAAGTCATCGCCTTTGAATGGCTGGCTGAACCGCTTGGAAAGCACCATCTGGAACACATCACCGCGCTGGCAATGTTCTTTGGCTTTTAAAATATTTTTTATGAATGCTTCACCGGTGAGGTTGCTCGTTTCGTGTTTTTCAATGGTGAAAGGATACGGGCGGAAGTTTTTATTCTTTAAAAGTCCTTCGATGAAATCCAATCCGGATGGTTCTTCTGTGAGTGTGTTTTCATACAGAAAAAGCTGGTCGGTGAAATGATTAAACACCAGCACGTAGCGGAACAAATGATATTGCAGCAACGGCACATCGCCCGGCAGTTCGTTTGGCGATTTAAAATCAAGCGAATCAAAAAGTTTTACCGCATCATAATTTGTATAGCCGAAAAAGCCGTTGTAAGGAACATCCGATAGTTTTTCTTTTACTGAAAAGGAAGCGAGCAGCGTGTCAATTTCATCCGCTACGCTTTTCATTTTCTTCAATTCGCGGGTGTAAGCAGGCTGCTTGTTAATAAGCAGGCGCAACGCATCATTTGTCACTTCAATGGAAGCAATCGGTTCTGCACAGATAAAAGAGAGACTATTTTCAATGGCGCGATAATCGGAGCTTTCGAGCAGAAACGTAACTGGAAAATGTTCGCGCATACGGGAATACACGCTCACCGGAGTGTAAGTGTCCGCCAGCAATTTTCTACTGATGCTTGAAACTTGATATGTCTTCATCTTCAAAACACAAAAGCCCGCTAACACAGCGGGCTTTTATTACGAATGTTATTTGGAATAACAACGCAGCCGCGCTACTTTTTGGCGAAGCGCCACCACATTGTTTGATTTGTAAACAGTTGCTTCATCGCCTTGCAATAATAGGCTTTACAAGGAGAACAGCAGGAGCGGCTCTCTTGTAAATGCGCGTAAAGTAGGTGGGAAACTTTATTCCCGTACAAATTTTTTGACAGTCTTGTTTTCATTCAGAGCTACTTCCACAAAGTAGATTCCTTTTAAAATATTCTTGAGATTGAGGTCAATCGCATAGCTTCCTCTATTGGAAATTTTTTGTTCCTCCACGAATTGAGTTTCTCCAAGAACATTTTTCACTGCGATGCGCAAGTTTCCCGCTTCGGCAACATCCATCCTGAGCAACATATATTCCCCGGCAGGATTAGGCAGCAGGGCGATGCTTCTAATCATGCCATTTACCGTATGCAAAGAAGTCAGGCAGGGACCTTCCGTAAAATGAAGCACTCCATGCCATAAAGGGGCGATGCACCCATTGTCATACGTGACACTATCGCAACCACACACCGGCTGGTAGAGAGGCGCATCGCAGCAAAGCGAGCCGGGCGGACAGATGAGTGACGAATCAATGCACCCATCTGAGATGTAGAGTGAATCGCAAACGGTTGCGGCACAATTCGCTCCCGTTGAATCGGTGCCAACAACAGTCAGGCAGGCTTCGTACCAACCTCTTTGCAAGTAGATATGTTGTGGATTTTGATTCGCGGCAGTTGCTCCGTCACCAAACTCCCATTGCCAGCTTACTGTATTCGCATGATTGCTGCTTCCTGTAAAAGAAACGGTATCCGTTTGCTTTGAGTAAGTGAATGCAGCGGTGCATCCTCCCGGTGGAAGTGTTCCCGTGTCGCAGCCAATCTCCGGATAAGGCGATGAACAAAAACCATATCCGGGGTTAGGATTCTGGTATTTCAATCCGCCAAGATGATTGAAGCACACAAGGTCATACGAATTATCCGTAATCGTCCAATAAGTTGCATAGGGCAATCCAAAATTGCTTCCCACTCCTTCAATCCATGCTTCGCTGATAAAGCCGCTCGTGTCACTGAGATGAAGCCTGCGATGCCATCCAGCGCCTACCTCCACTGAATCAATCGCGGTGACAACGTGCGGCACTTTTGATAACGTGCCGTTAGTGAGCACATTTGTGCGGATAGTGTCACCCACGCCATATTCACCGAAATCATACACCATTCGCTCAAGCGTGTCAAGACAGAATTCTTCGCTCACGACAAAAATCTCCCTGTCTGATTCGCGCATGCCTCCGAGGTAGCGCGTGTAGCCGGAATCAATTGCTCCGTGGATAAGGCGATGGGTGATATACAGTTTTTTGTAGGTAACGGAATTCAGCACCGTGTCTTCTCCGGGCATGTTCACGGTAAGTTCATCATACCAACCACCCGGGAAGAAATACCAGCACCTGCCGATTTTCCACGATGCATCACTGGTGGGAAAGGGTTTGTAAGATTGAGCAGAAACGAGCAGGTATACGAACGAAAACAGCAGGGTGAAGCGGGATTTCATGACAGACTTTTTTGTGATTAGGCTGCAATCGCATTTCCCGTTGCCTTTCTTATTTGAAATCCTCCTTTTCCTTTAAAACGAAATGTTGTTAATTCAGGTTAGTATGCCTACATTGAAGTTCAATATTTAAACTGAAAATGAAACACGCTATCATTGTTATCATCCTCTCCTTTGGATTATTTGCTGTAGCGCAGGAAAGCCCTGTTGTATGGGAAACGGACATAAAGAAAGCAGTAGATGTTTCCATTGAGCAAAAGAAACCGCTGTTTTTATTTTTTACCGGAAGCGACTGGTGCGGTGTGTGCGTGAAGTTGCAGAAAGAGGTTTTTGCCTATCCTCAGTTTCAGGATTGGGCAAAAAAGAATGTGGTTTTGGTGGAATTGGATTTTCCAAGAAATAAACAACCGGATCCCGTATTGCAAGAACAAAACACACCGATGAAAGAAATGTTTGGGATAACCGGCTATCCCACAATTGTGTTTGTAAACCCTGCAAAAAACGCACTCGGCACTTATTACACCAGAATTGGTAGTTTAGGCTACAAAGCAGGCGGTCCCGATGTTTGGCTTGAAGCGGCAAATCAAATTCTTCCTTAGGGAAAATGATTTTATTAGTATTTGTCCGCCTCCGACCTCTCTTTTGGCAATCAGGTATCTTTGGAAAGTGTGAAACTTGTTTTTCAACCATGAAAAAAGGAAAGCATCTATTAACTTTTGTCCTCTTTGCGCTGGCGATTCCCTTTGCTAAATCCAACGCGCAAATTCCTTTCTCAAAAGAGTTTACGCCAAAGATTTTCGACCCTTATTATTCTCGTTTGTGCAAATCAGAATTTGTTTCAATTCCGGTAAACGGCAATGTTATAAGCAGTATGCAGGAAAATCTTGCTGCATTGAATACGGACTTGAAAAATGATGCAGTAGCGCTCGCATTGCAGCACGACATCACCAGTCCGGGCGGCAGACATTTCACGTTTGAACAAATCTACAACGGCATTCCGATTTTCCATTCGCAAATAAAAGTGAATCTTGATAAACAAAACCGCATCAAATCGGTGTTTGATAATTCATGGAATGTTTCCGGCTGGAATAAAACTGCACTGAAGTATTCAATTGATAATTTGAATCTCACCTCTATTGAATCTCATTTCAGGAAAATTCATTCGGGAGATAAAACAGATGTGCGGAGTAGAAAAGTAATTGCTGTGCTGAATGATGAACCAGTTCCGCTTGCAGAAATTGAATTGTGGGATAATATCACCAACGAACATTTGCTGCTGCTTGCAGATAATTCATTTGAGCTATTTCTGCGCAGGGATTTGAATAGTTATCACTCTAACGTAACCGCTACTGCGCTTGTCTTTATTCCCGACCCGCTCACTACTGCGAAAGTAGAATATGGCTCACCTTACGTTGATGACAGCAACAGCGACATCACGGCATTAAACAACCAGCGCATCGCAGCAGATATTGACGTAACGCTTGATAACGGAACTTACCTGCTGGAAAATCAATATGTGCGCATTGCTGAATTCAGCGCCCCTGATGTGCCGCCTGTGGAATCTGCTTCGCCCCTGTTTGAGTTCACCCGCGTACAGTCAGGCTTTGAAGACGTGAATACATTTTATCATCTCACGCAATATCAAAACTATGTGGTGTCACTCGGCTTTAATTATCTGGCAAGCCTGCAATTAAATGTGGATGCGCACGCCCTCAATGGAGCTGACCAATCCATGTTCACCGACCATGTGCTGGGACCGCGTTTGTTTTTTGGTGAAGGCGGTGTGGACGATGCCGAAGATGCTGATGTTATCGTGCATGAAAACGGTCATGCGCTTTCATTTCGCGCATCGCCCAATGCAAATGTGGGCAGCGAACGACAGGCGGTTGATGAAGGCTTGTGCGATTATCTCGCTGCTTCTTATTCTCATGCGATTGATACATTTCGCTGGAAAGATGTCTTTACATGGGATGGTCACAATGAATATTGGAACGGGCGCACTGCCGCCACGCAAAAAACATATCCTGACAATTTGCAGTCAAGCATTCACGCTAACGGAGAAATATACAGCACCGCGCTTGCGCTGATTTTTGAAGAACTCGGACGCGAGAAAACCGACAAGCTCCTGCTGCAATCGCTTTATGGAATGGCTGCAAGCATGAGCATGAAAGATGCCGCCATGCTGCTGTATGATGCCGACACTGTTCTTTATAGTGGGAACAACTTCTGCGTGATTTACAACGCGCTGCTCTCAAAAGGATTAACCGATTCCTTTTCCGCGCAGCTTTGTATAATACTTAACCCGTCCATTGATGCAAAAGCGGGCGATGACCAAACTGTTTGCGCAGGTGATTCGATAACTATCGGTGACGCTTCCTCTTTCAAAAGCGAATATGCGTATAGCTGGTCGCCTGCAGCGGGATTAGGCTCTCCCCTATCACTCATCACGAATGCATCACCACAGCAAACTACTACTTACGTACTTACTGCTTCACAATTCAGTGGCGCATACAATTTAGATACCGTTACGGTGAATGTGCTGCAATGCGCCATCCGCATTCTGAATACCGAAGGTTTTAAATCTGGAGGTGATTTAATTATTGAACTGCCTTACAACTCTGATAATAACAGCATTGAAGTGTTTGATGTGTTTGGCAAACGTATTTACCGGTTTGATAATCTCCCCGGACCCTCTTACACATTCAGCGGCAGTTTGCTTCCCGCAGGCGGCTACATTTTGCGCGTGAAAGCGGAAACTGCCAAGTGCGAGCAGAAGGTGGTGAAGGCGCGTTAAAAATTCAGGTTCTTATTGCTGGCGCGTGTTTCAGGGCAAGCGGTACTCTTCCGAAAATTATAAGGTATCTTTGCAGTATGAAGATACCAACAAACGCAATTGCCCAACCCCTTCAGGAAAGAATCACCTTCATTGAAAAGACAATCCAGAAACTTGGCACCTGCTCTATCCGCATGGAAAAACTGACACCCGGTGAGATCGCCAGCTTGCGTGAACATTTCAGCGTGGAGCAGAAAATGGGATTTGCAAAATTTCAGCCGCTCTAAAAATAATGTTGTCACTCTGAGTTTATTGAAGGGTGGCGCTTCGGCAAACTGAGGGTAAACTCTGGCATACGCCATGCTTCGATAAACTCAGCATGACGGCTTATGCTCAAATGGAGTCACTACCAATCTGCGAAATGAAATCACCCATGATTTGAAAACGCCATGCAATGAGCATGGGCAGCCTTTTCAATCCATGGGTGACTGTGCAGATATACGTATGAAGTCTCCTTTCGGATGCTTGCTGGTTCAAGAAGTAGAATTCTTGAGAAAAAAATATGCGATAATTTGTTTGTGATTCTATGCAGACTTCCCATTGTCTATTATCAAACACATTTTCAATTCACAACGTGGAAAATAAAGAGTTGATTTCGCAGCCATCGTGAACTTTTGCACTTAACTATGCCTCGTTGGTTTACATCCTTTTCATGACTCAGGAAAGGCAAAGCCGGTGGAAGGACCACCGGCTTTGTTATTTTAATGACCTGCCTCAACTTTACCAATCATCTCCTGTAACCAATTCAAATTCGTAATCTCGGGGGTTGCTTCCATCTTCTTCTTCAAGGCATCTATTTCTTTCGCAATCGTTTCCCTGCGCGAATAACCTTTCATGGATTTTATTTTCGCAAGCCGCTTCGTCATCTTTATCAAATTGAAATGTGCGCGATATTGATAAGCGGAAACAAGTTTGTTGCGCCTGAGATAAATTTTGAACGAATCAAAGAGCGAATAAAGCGGCTCCAACTCATCTGCTTCATAATAAACTTTCAGTAACAGCGAGCGTGCGCCAAGACTGTAATACACATCGGTGAATTCCACAGCTTGCAATAATTTCAGCGCTTTGTCATAGTCGCCTTGACTGTAATAAAGCGTAGCGAGATTGAATACAAACGCATTCTCTCTATCGGCAGAGGGAAGCGTCTCCTTGTAATCGTTCAGGAATTTTTCACACCATTTGTATTCCTTCAGGCGCGTACCTGTGGTCACGATGTTTTTGTAATCCCACTGCGAGAGGTTGTTGTTTTCATCGAGCATCAACTCTTGCTGAAGCAAAGATTTGTAGAGCTTGAAAATTTCACTGAGATAGGTTGAGTTGCCGCTGTTGATTTTTTTGATGCAATAGTTCTGCGCATAATCATACATCGTGCGCAGTTCATCCTTCTCAATGTGCGCTGCGTGTTTCTCTAATAATTCCGTGAGCTTGAAATAATGCGCTTCCATTGTGCCTTCCTGCAACGTCAGCAAAATTTGATAGTAAATTAAAATACCAGGATGCTGTTCAAGTAACGTGAAATTATTTTCGATAAATGTTTTCACTTCCTCCAGCATCCTGATTTCAAATTGCTCGCTCACGATGTTTTGCCGGTTGAGCATATCGCAGCAACTTTTCAGTTTTACAGTGAGATAAAACAAATCGAGCGCTTTCGTTTTTCGCTCAATGCTTTTATCCGGAGTGCGCGAATCCTGCGCGGTGAAATACAAATCGGATTCTGTTTCCATTTTGTATGCATTCAAAAAGCGCGACTCGTCTGTGTTTTTAAAAATTCCATTTTCATGAATGAGCTTCATGGTATTTAAAAATTGCCTGTCAAGTTTACGCGCACGATAAGAACGGAGCAGCAGCAATTTGTTTTGCTCTTCATTGCTTTCGCTTTCCAACTGCATCAAAAATTTTTCATACAGGCGGTAGAGATATGTGAGCAGGTCGCTGAGTTTTTGCGCATTAAATTTTTCCTTCGGGAAAATCTTTTTAAAAACCCCTTTCATCTCTAAGTCTTTTTCATCAAAACCGGGAGCTACAGCAACAAGAATGTCCATCAACTTGCGGAGGTTTTCATGTTTATTGAAATAAGGGGAATGTACAAACTCCCAAAACCAAGTTAATTCCTGCGGGGAAAGTTGCTTTACAGCTTTGATTGTTTTATTCTCCTTCATCAATTAACTCCAAAATACCGCTAATAAAGCAACTTTTCAAATTTACCTAATCAATTGAAAATCAACATAAAGCAACTTAAAATCAAGAAATTAAAACTTAAAACTTGATTTTAAAGCTCCAAAACTTAAAAATTCTGTACTTTTCTTTTCTTCCATCTCCTCGTAATCTTGTACCGTGAAGAACTGTAATTCGATAACTTTAATAAATCACGCATTATGAAACCAACAAACGTAAACCGCTGGCTCGCCCTCGCAGCCCTAATCTTTTTCACTGTGCTTTCAGCGCAGGCGCAGGTAACTGCCTATTTCACCGGAACGCCCCTCACCGGATGCGCTCCGTTGCGGGTGCAGTTCACAAATCAGTCGCTCAACTCCATTGAATGGGATTGGGACTTTGGCGATGGAGAAACTTCCTTCGCGCAAAATCCCGTGCATTATTATATACAGCCGGGAACCTATTCCGTAACGCTGATTGCTTACGGAGCTGGTGGCGCTGATACAATTGTAAAAACCAATCTCGTTACCGTAACCGGATTCCAAATCGAAGTGGATGTTACCGATGCTTCCTGCGGACAAACAAACGGCAGCATTGACGTAACGGTGAATAGCAACAATCCGCCCGTAACATACAGTTGGACAAATGGCGCGACAACGCAAGACCTGAACAATCTTGCCGCTGGAAATTATCGCGTAACGGTGAGTGATGGCAGCGGCTGCATCTTCACTGAAACGTATCATGTTGAAACAACAGGAAATCTTACCATTACCGGAGATGTGGAGCCGGTTGTTCCCGGTGTGCATCTCGGAAGAATTGATTTGACAATTATTGGTGGCACAGGACCTTTCACTTACGCATGGTCGAATGGCGAAACAGGACAAAACATTGACGGGCTGAGTGCCGGAACATACTGCGTCACTGTTACCGATGCAAGCGGCTGCGCAAAAGACAAATGCTTTTTGATTGAAACTTCACAAGGATGCAATCTCACTATCACAGGAGTTGTGCATGATGCAAGTTCACCCACTGCCGACAACGGATATATTGAGCCTTTTGTAAGCGGTGGAACTACTCCTTATACTTATAGCTGGTCAAACGGAGAAACGTCTCGCATCATTGACGGGCTTACTATCGGAACATATTGCGTTACTGTTACTGATGCGAATGGTTGCATCGCTGATAAATGTTTTGTGGTGGAAGTTGCTCCAACAAATTGCAGCACACTCGCTATTACAGGCTCAATAACCAATGTAAGCGTTCCGGGAGAAGATGATGGGGCAATCACGCTTTCTATCAGCGGGGGAACATCTCCTTATACTTATAGCTGGTCAAACGGGGCAACAACAAAAAACATTGATAACCTCACAAGCGGCCAATACTGTGTAATCGTAACCGATGTGAACGGATGCGCGAAGGATAAATGCTTTATGGTGGAAGTTGCCAATGCCTGCGGCAACTTCAGTGTGGTGCCGCAAATCACAAATGCAACATGCGGTGCGGCAAACGGCAGCATTAATTTAATTGTGTCGGGCGGAACGCAGCCTTATTTCTACCTATGGACAAGCGGCTCGAATGATGAAGACCGCTACAATCTCGTTGCGGGCAGCTATCGTGTAACCGTTGAAGACAATGGCGGCTGCCGTTACACAGAAACATTCACCGTTACCAATTCAAACAACAACCTCACCATTGCTGCTGTAAAAACAAATGTTACTGCGCAAGGCGCTGCTGACGGCACCATCAATCTCACAATTAGCGGGGGCGTAGCGCCTTACACCTACAACTGGACACATGGCGCAACCACTGAAGACCTCTCGAATCTTGAAATCGGAACTTATTGCGTTTTAGTAACTGACGCAAACGGATGTGTGGAAGACGGCTGCTATAATATAGAAGGCGCAGGATGCAACCTCATAGTAACGGGAAGCGAAACTTCAGTCGGCTGCGGTGGAACACCCGGAACAATCAATGTGACTGTTACAAACGGAACTGCGCCTTATGGTTTCCTTTGGTCAACGGGCGCAACTACGGAAGACATCAGCGGGCTTTCAGCAGGCGTCTATTCACTTACCGTTGAAGATGCTGTTAGTTGCCGCAAGGTGCGCACATTCACCGTTGGCTATGCGGGAGGGATTCAAATCACAGGCACTGTGATGCCTTCAACAAATGGAACCGCAACAGGCGGCATCGCAATCAACGTAACGGGCGGCACTGCACCATTTACTTTTTTATGGTCAAACGGGGTGACTACGATGAACAATTATTTCCTTACGCCCGGTCAGTATTGTGTGTTGGTGACTGATGCAAACGGATGCGTTGAAGACAAATGTTTCACCGTAGGCGCTACGGGCGGATGCGGAGATTTTTATGTTACCGCGCATGACGATATTTATCTCTGCGAACCCGGCACGGTGTGGCTCGAAGCGAATGCCTATTTCGGAGAAGAAGCCTATTCCTATAGCTGGACTCCTTCTCCTGCATTATCAAGCCCGAACGACCGCATCACGCAGGCAACAGTTATTGACACTACTACTTTCACGATTACTGTAGTGGATGATAACGGCTGCACAGTAACGGATGAAGTAACAGTATTTGTTACAAGCGCAAACGCGGGAAGCACAGGTGTTGCGTTTGATTCGATTACAATTTGTGCTGGCGACAGTGTTCAACTCGCTGCGTTTGGCGGTGATGATTATTATTGGGATCCGGGTAATGGACTTTCTGACCGCAACTCCCCTACTCCCTGGGCTTCGCCTGAGGAAACAAAAAATTATGTGGTGCTAATCAGCAATGGCGGTTGCCAATCAACCCACACCGTGCATGTGGAAGTGGATGAAGATTGCGTGTGGCCCGGTGATGCAAACCATGATGGCGTTGCAAACAATCAAGATGTGCTCGCGCTTGGCATCGGCAACGGCATCAGCGGATTTCCGCGCCCGAATGCTACTAATAATTGGGAAGGTCAATATTGCCCCGATTGGTTTCTTGCGCTTGCAAGCGGACCAAATCTGAAACACGTTGACTGCGATGGCAACGGCATGATTGACGCGGCTGATACGATTCCGCTTTTTCTCAACTATGGCTCAACGCACAACAGAACAGGCGCGCCCGGGCAAAAGTTTGTTGACCCTGAATTGTTTTTCTTTTTACCCACTGACACCGCGCTTGCCGGACAGGAGATTGATGTACCCGTGTATCTCGGCACGAGCAATTTGCAGGTGAACAATTTCTATGGCATCGCATTCTCAGTGAATTATGACAACACGCTAGTGGAAGAAAACACGATGCACTTTGCGCCTGTCAATTCATTCATGGGCAACACGGGCGACCTGCTGAGTTTCGATTTTGATTTGCATGGCGAATCAAAAATTGATGTGGCATTAACGCGTATGAATCGCACTGTTGCTGCTGGCTTCGGACAAATCGGAATCCTCAGCTTTACGATGAAGGATGACATTTCAGGAAAAGATTTTCTCGTGCGCGAACTCACGCTCTCTTTCAGCGATGTGCGCGCGATTGATAATAATGAAAATGACGTGCTGCTTTTCCATGATGCAGGCTCCCTATTTGTAAAACAGGAAACCTCGGGTATTTGGGAAATCAACAGCGGTGCTGAAATTTCCGTTTATCCAAACCCTGCTCATGAAATGATTTCAATTGAAACGAAAGACAAGAGCGCAATCGAAGAAATCTTGTTGTTTGATATAGTCGGAAAAGAAGTTGCAAGGCTGAACGGCAATAGCAATAAGCTTTCACTCAACTTAGAAAACTTAGCGGAAGGAAATTATTTGCTGAAAGTAATAACAGCAAAAGGCGAAGCGGTGAAGCGGATTTCTGTAAAGCATTAAACTTTAGAGCAGGAAGAGAAGCCCCGGCAGGTTTAATATCTGGCGGGGCTTTTTGTTATCGGAAGATGCTTATGGGGAGTTCTAAAAATTACTTTTTTCTATCACCTCACCCCATCCCTCTCCCTTGCCTGCCGGCAGGCAAGAAAAGGGGAGGGTGTCAGCGTTAGAGTTTTTAGAACCGCCCCTATAATGAATTAGGTAATTGCCCCATTCAATGATGCG
>JAWXCB010000109.1:0-16453 GCA_034440455.1 Chitinophagales bacterium | reverse complement strand
CTGGGTATGCCGAAAAGCTATGTGGTTAAAAAAGCAGCTTAAGATTTTTTGAGGAAGGAGAAGTGTGTTCCAAATATTGATTCATGCAACAAAGCCACTCCAAACTGTAAACTCCAAACTGTAAACTGTTATGTATAAGACAATCCTCTTTGAAATCATCGGCAAGAAAGCAACGATAACGCTCAATCGCCCCGATGCATTCAATGCGTTCAATGGCGACATGAATACGGAACTGCAAGCAGTGTTGCGGGAAGTTGCAAAGAACGCAGCCATCCGCGTGGTTGTCATCACGGGAACGGGCAAAGCATTTTGTGCAGGACAGGATTTAAAAGAAATACAAGGCGTTGAAAACCGCAGCCTTGCGGAGTCCATCCGTCAGCGCTACAATCCATTAATAACCGGGATGCGCAATTTGCCGAAGCCGATTATTTGTAAACTGAATGGCATCGCTGCTGGCGCAGGATGTTCCTTCGCGCTTGCTTGCGATATGATTATTGCTTCTGAAAATGCTTCCTTGCTGGAAGCATTTGTGAATGTAGGCTTGGTGCTTGATTCCGGTTCAGCGTATTTTCTTCCGCGTCTGGTTGGAGCGGCACGCGCATTTGAGTTGGCAACGATGGGTAAAAAAATTTCCGCGCAGGATGCCCTGCAATGGGGCATGATTAATAAAGTTGTCCCCGCTACTGAGTTGGATAAAGCCGTTGACGAAGTCGTGGAATATTATGCCAATGCGCCCACCAAAACTATCGGCATGATTAAGAAGATGCTGAACAAATCGTTCCATTCAGACCTCGACACGATGCTTGAAGCAGAAGCGCTTTATCAGGAAATAGCAGGCTTCTCAAAAGATTACAAAGAAGGCGTGAAGGCGTTTATAGAAAAGCGGAAAGCGAATTTTACGGGGGAATGATTCTTTATCGTCATTCTGAGCGAAGGCTCTGCGAAGCGAAGAATCTCCTTCTAATTTTCAGAGATGCTTCGCTACGCCTCAGCATGACGGAATAAACTACAATCCGTTAATCGTAAACCCAACAGAAAACGGATGCACATCCGGTCCTAAATCATTCTTGAACAAACTGAGCACTGAGTAGTAGAAGCTGAGATTCACTGAACCATAGCCGATACGGAATGTTGGACCGAAGCGGAATTTCATCAAATCATCGTAGCGGTATTGTTTGAAAATTTTCGTTTCCCCCGAAATTTCCGTTTTTGTTTTCGTGTGATGGGTCATTTGAACGCCTCCAACAACACCCGCTGCCATTTTGAAACTCTTATTCTTTGAATTTACTTTTCCGCGAAAACGCAACTCAAGCGGAATATCAAAATAAGAAGTCACTAAACTGTTTCTTTTGTAATCAGCCTGAATCGGTCTGAAAATCGTGCCGATAGAATCAACTGATTCATCAAGCAGTGAATTATTTTTCACCCAACTTGCGCTGAATCCCAATCCGGGCGCAAAACTGAAGCGCGATTTTCCCATCGGGATATCATACATGTAATAGAGTTGAATTCCCCATGAATTCCATTCTGTGCCCAAGCTGTCAATTTTATCCCGGTCGTAAATCCAGTTGTCAAACGTAAAGCCCACCACTAAGCGGTCAGCGGCTTCGTTTGCCTGTTGTTTCGCGGTTTCTTTTTTCTGTTCATCGCTTTGCTGCGCAAAAACCGCACATGAAATAACTATAAATGCTGCAATAAATATTTTTTTCATCTTGAAAATGATATGGCAGCAAATTTAGAGTTTTAAAGGAGAAGTTATTTCAAGATGTGAAGGTGTCTGCGGTGTCATGCCGGATTCGTTCCGGTATCCGCTTTTTTACGAATTCCAATGGGAAGCCGGAACAAGTCCGGCTTTACAGAAGCAGTTACTGCTTAATTTCCTTCAACTCACCGTTGAGGTGCTGCACCATTTGCCGGATATCGCTGTCAAGCGTGGAAAGCATTTGCAGAAACATATCAGGCTTATCAATTTTCGCAGCAGCAGCGCATTCAATTTCACAGATAAGCGCGGTGAGATAATTTCCGCCCACCACCTGCACCGATGATTTCAGTTTATGCACGGTGATACGCAGCATCTCGAAATTCTTTTTCTCCAAATGCTCAAACGACTGCGCAACTGCCTGTGGCGCATCATTGATAAACATTTCAAGAATTTCTGCGATGAAAGTTAAATCACCACCCGAAAGCTCCTTCAGATAATCAAGCTTGGGTTTCTGATTTATTAAATGATTAGAACCGGCATTAGCCGTTATTGTCGTTGCACTCATAGTATCCTCCTCCTCAAAATCTAACGTGACAAAATACAAGGATGTTTACGCGAATGTGCGTAAAAGTGTTTCGTGGTTTTCAATAAGTTTTCACGGGAAATATCAGGGCGAGACTTCTTTGCGGATGATTTCAAACTCCACCCTGCGGTTAAGTTTGCGGTCTTCTTCAGTAGTCTCATCTTTCACGATTGGCTTGGAACTGCCATAGCCGATTGCTCCAATTTTATTCGGCTCAATGCCGCCATTGTTTACAAGATATTCTTTAATCGCATCCGCGCGTGATTGTGAAAGTTTACTGTTTGCTTCAGCATTACCTTGTGAATCAGTGTGTCCTGAAATCTTCAAATCAAACTTGGGATTATCCAACAGGAAGTTCAGTATCTTATTCATATCGTCAACCATTTCGGGAAGAATCACCGAACTGTTGGTGGCAAATTCAATACTTTGAAATTCTAAGCGCACCATGTTGATGGATTGCGCATTGAAATGCATCACCGTGTCGCCTTGCAAATCGAATATCTTTTCAATGCGGAAAAAATCTTCACCCTGGATAATCAGCAAATATTTATTGTCATTAATCAGGTCGAAGGAGAAAGAACCATCCTGCCGGATATATTTTGGCGCAACTTCAATTCCGTTTTCCAAATCAATAATCGAAACAATTCCATTAAAAGGCTGATTGGATACTGAATCTTTCAGCGTACCCTCAAATACGGTGGTCGCAGTGGGTTGCGCTTCCATCGGTAATGGAAATGAATACAAATCAAGGCTCTGAAATCCTTTGTCTTCCGAACGCGCATAAAACAAATCTTTCGATTCGGAATCAATCGTAAAATAAAATTCTTCGGCAGTGCCGTTCACTAACGGACCGATGTTTTTCGGCTCCGTCCAGTTGCCGTTCATCTTTGTTGACTTATAAATATCAAACTCCCCGAAGTTCATCAACTGTCCGTTGCTGCTGAAATAAAACACATCATGCACAGGATGATAAAACGGACTCGCTTCTGCATCTTTTGTATTAATTACAGGACCTAAGTTCCTTGCTTTCGACCACTTGCCACCTTGTTTAACACAATAGTAAATATCCGTGCTACCGAAGCCGCCCTCGCGGTCTGATGCAAAAAACAGCGTGTCTTCCGAGTGCGAGAGCGAAGGGTGCGAATCCCAGCCTGCGCTGTTCACTTCTGCGCCCAGATTACGCACGTTGTCCCAGTTGCCATCGCTAATCAATTCTGCCATGTACAAATCGCAGTTACCAAACCCATCGGGTGATTCGCAACGAATGAAATACAAGCGCGTTCCATCACGGCTGATGCAGGGCGAACCTTCGTTATATTGCGTGTTAATGCCTTCAAGCGGCTCTGCTTTCAGCCAATTTTCCTCGCTTTCGCGCACTGCCCAAAAGAGGTCTTCGTTATACCAATCCTTATCTCCGATTGTTTTGCGGTGACGCTTGGAAGCCATCAGCAACACGCTGTTGTTGATATTCAACGCAGGACCATAATCTTCATATTCAGAATTTACGGATACTCCCATGTTGATGAACACGCCACGGGGCGGGCGCAACGTGTCAATCTGCTTGCGATAGTCCACTAAATCATAGTAGTATTTGATGGGCACGTATTCATCTTTTTCACCGGCAGTTCTCTCCTCATAATATTGCCAGATACGGTCAATCTCGCGCTCAGAATTTTTAAGCACATAGCGATACATCTCTTTCGCTTCTTCCCCGCGCCCGTTTTTTTCATAAAGCTGCCCGAGCATCCAAAGCAATTCATAATCGCGCAAAAAATTTTCGCACCCGAAATGACTTACATAATCTTCCAAAAGCGGAATCAGCTTTTCATAATCCCCGCTTTTGTCCGTTTTTAAAATCTGCTTGCGCTTCGCATCGTCATAATAAAAAGGAATGTTGCCAATGTTCTTAAACACAAAGCGATTCACATTGCGCTTGCCTTTCGCTTCGTTTTTTTTCAGGTGCTTATCCGTAATCATGTAGTTGTCGGCTTGCTGCGCATGAACGCGCGTAGCCACAAACAGCATCCACAGCAGGCAGAGGAGCAGGGTTTTCCAGATGTAAGAAAAGCGTAGCATGAAGAAATTTAGGGTCACTTCATAAAAATGAGTGCTTGTTTATACGTAGAAATGCGTGGGAGGTTGGCAAATATGATTAACCTGAGTTGCCTATCGCCAAACGAAAAATTTGCCAATCAGAAAAGATTGCGTATCATTGCGGCTGATTCCCCGATTTTATTCTTCGTTATTTAGAAGACAATCCCAAATCGTTTAAGACTTACTTCATCATAAAAGCTTTTTACAGCTTCGTTTTAAATACTCTTTTTTTAAACCCATCTTGATTCAATCAAAATTCTCCAAGCATGTATGACATCTTACAGTTGAACGATATGCTCGTTCCTGAACTGAAGGAAATTGCCAACCAGCTCAAAATCGAAAATTTCCGCAGCCTTGATAAGCAGGAGCTTATCTACAAAATCCTCGACAAGCAGGCAGTGGCGCCCGAAAACAGCGGCAGTGATGCCCCTTCAAAGCCCCGCAGAGGTGCGCCCCGCAAGAAAACTTATTACAACGAATCTTCTGAAACTCCTGAAAAACAGGAGAAAACGGAACCCGCTCCGGCACCCATTACGGATGATTTCGAAAACGGGGACACCTTTGAACCGAAAGCCGGTGAAGAACAACAGCAGCAAGAGCAGCCTTCCGGTGAAAATGAAAAGGATTCGTTTCCGCAGGATGACTATCCGCAAGACAAAAGGAACGCGCCCCGTAAAAGGGAATCCACGTTTAATGTGGAGTTTGACGGTATTATCATAGGCGAAGGCGTGTTGGAAATGATGCCCGATGGGTATGGTTTCCTCCGTTCATCTGATTATAACTACCTCAGCTCGCCCGATGATATTTATGTATCGCCCTCGCAAATCAAGTTGTTTGGCCTGAAAACAGGCGATACCGTGCGTGGCGCTGTGCGCCCACCCAAAGAAGGAGAAAAATATTTCGCGTTGCTGAAGGTAGATACGATTAACAACCTCACGCCCGAACAGGTGCGCGACCGTGTTCCGTTTGATTACCTGACTCCCCTTTTCCCCAACGAAAAGTTCACGTTGTTTACCACTGGCGATAATTACTCCACCCGTATGATTGACCTGTTCACGCCCATCGGCAAAGGACAGAGAGGCTTGATTGTGGCGCAGCCGAAAACAGGTAAAACTGTGCTGCTGAAAGAATTGGCAAATGCGATTGCGAAGAACCACCCGGAAGTTTACCTCATTGTATTGCTCATTGACGAGCGCCCTGAAGAAGTAACCGACATGGAGCGCAGTGTAAGGGCGGAAGTGATTGCCTCCACCTTTGATGAGCCTGCTGAAAAGCATGTGAAGGTTTCAAGTATTGCGTTGCAAAAAGCAAAACGCCTCGTAGAAAGCGGGCATGATGTAGTGATATTGCTTGATTCGATTACCCGTTTGGCAAGAGCGCATAACACCGTGGCTCCGGCATCTGGCAAAGTGCTATCAGGCGGAGTGGAAGCGAATGCGCTGCATAAGCCCAAGCAGTTTTTTGGCGCTGCGCGCAAAATTGAAAATGGCGGCTCGCTCACCATCCTCGCAACAGCGCTGATTGACACCGGCTCAAAGATGGATGAAGTGATTTTTGAAGAATTCAAGGGCACGGGCAACATGGAATTGCAGCTTGACCGCAAGCTTTCCAATAAACGCATCTATCCTGCAATTGATGTCACTGTCTCCAGCACCAGACGCGAAGACCTGCTGCTCGACAGGGAAACCTTGCAGCGCATGTGGATTCTCAGAAACCACATTGCCGACATGACTACGGAAGAAGCCATGAACTTTATGATGGCGAATATGAAGGGAACGAAGTCAAACGAAGAGTTCCTGATTTCGATGAAAGGATAATTTTTCGAGCTTCAAGCCTTTAGTCACAAGCCTTTAGCTATTTGCGGCTTGTTGCTTGTAACTTGCGGCTTTTCTTTATTAAGTTTGCAACTCGTATTTTAAAGACTGTTTAAAATGAAAAGAACGTATCAGCCCTCCTCGAGGAAAAGAAAAAATAAAGCAGGATTTCGCAAGAAGATGAAATCGAAAGCTGGCAGGGCAACCATCTCCAGAAGAAGGGCAACCGGAAGAAAGAAACTCACCGTTTCTGACGAGAAGACGCTGAAGTAACCGCAATGAGCGCAATTCGTCATGCTGAGTTTATCGAAGCATGGTGCGGGCTTTTGCCACCCTTCGATAAAATCAGGGTGACTGCTTAACAAGAAACGCACCCTTGCCCCGCAACACATTTACCAAAGCAGAGCGGCTGAAAAGCGAAAAGCTGATCGGGGAATTATTTGAAAAAGGCGCATCAGTCGAATCCTTTCCGCTTAGAATCATTTTTATCCCTCTCGTAAGGGAGTCCCCTTTTCCAGTGCAGGCAACCTTCTCCGCATCAAAAAGAAATTTTGCAAGAGCTGTTGACCGCAACCGCATCAAGCGGCTGATGCGCGAAGCCTATCGTTTACAAAAGGCGACACTCTATTCTTTTCTTGAGGAAAGAAAAAAGCAAATCGCGCTGATGGTTATTTTCACAGGAAAGCGTTTACCTGATTTCAAACAAATAGAAGGAAGCCTGCCTGCTGCTTTGCAATTGTTGAGGGAAAAAGTATGAATACTTTGCTGAAAATACCCGCAACGATTGCCATTCTGCTGATAAAAATTTATCAGCGTGTTATCTCTCCTTATTTAATGTCGAGTTGCCGTTACACACCAAGTTGCTCTGAATATGGTGTTGAAGCATTTCGCAAGCATGGATTTTTCAAAGGCGGATACCTCACGCTAAAACGCATTCTATCCTGCCATCCTTGGGGCGGGCATGGGTACGACCAGGTGCCGTGATACTTCTTCCGGCTTTTTTCCAATCTGACATTTAAATTTTCATTACTTTCATAGTTGCATTTTAGATTTGCTTATGAAATACCTCAAAACGCTTTTACTCAACTTTGTTTCTGCGCTCATTGTGTATCCTGCGTTTGCTCAAGGACCGCTTTCTTGCTGCGATGTGCCGGGGTGGATGTATGTGCGCGACATTGAACTCAACAACACTGGAAATCCTGCGAGGAATAACTATCAGGTGCTGCTGGTAATCAACACCCAAACGCCAATCAGCCAGGGGAAAATGCGGGCGAATGGCGGTGACATCCGCTTCACTACAACCAAATGCGGGCAATTTCTCGACTATTGGATTGAAGGCGGCATCAACACCACCGCTACGGAAATCTGGGTGGTTGTTCCCACCATCCCGGCAAACGGAACTGAGATTATCTACATGTATTACGGCAATGCAGGTGCTACTGCGGTGAGTAATTTCAATGCAGTTTTTACAAACGTGCTGACGATTAATGGCGCTCAAACTTTAAATGGAAACCAAACAGCTGAATGGATTGATATTCGACCAGGGGCAAACATTACCCTCACTACAAGCGTTTCTTTCAATGCGCGGAAAATTATTTTCGATGGAAATATCAACGGTGATTTTCGCGGATATGCTCCCGGCTCAGGTCCGGGAGCAGGCGGGAATGGCAATGGTTCGGTTGGCGGTGGCGGTGGTGGCTATGGCGGACAAGGGGGCAACGGTGGCGGTGGGCAAGGCTTTGGCGGTCCTGCTTACGGCACTACAAACGGAACCGATATTGACCGAGGCTCCGGTGGTGGCGGTTCTGATTGCAACGCATCTGCTGCTGGCGGTGGCACAGTGAGCTTGACTGCCGCTTCAATTGAAATGAACGGAACTATTTCCGTGCGCGGACAAAATGCGCAAAGCTGTTGCTGCAATGATGTTTCAGAAGCTGCTGGCGGTGGCGCGGGTGGCGGCATTTTACTGCTTGCTGATTATCTCGAAGGAAACGGAGCATTGACAGCAAGCGGGGGACGCGGGGGTGACAGCGATGATAAAGAAGGTGGTGGAGGCGGTGGAGGTGGAAGAATAAAGTTTTTACATGTTTCGGGAAACAGTTTCAGCGGAACTACAAACGTAACTCCCGGACAACCCGGCAATGGCAACCAGTGCTGCCCGCAACCAGGTCAGGCGGGAACGATGGCTGATGTGAACCTGCCGGATTACATCACTGTCCGTCCCGAAAAACCCATCCGTGTTTTTCCCGTTGCTGATTTTTCTTCGAATAATGTTTGCGCAGGCGCGTCCGCAACATTCACCGATTTAACAACGATTGCAAGCGGTGCTGTTGCAACATGGCAATGGGATTTTGGCGATGCGCTAGCTTCTTCCCAGCAAAATCCAACACATAACTATGCGGCAGAAGGAACATATTCTGTTACACTGACAGTCAGTTCCGACAGTACCTGCACACACGCCACCACGCAGCAAGTGACGGTGTATTCCGCGCCAGCCGCTGCATTCAACTTTACCAATGTGTGCTTTGGCGCACCTGTTAATTTCATTGACCAATCGTCTGTCACGTTGCCCTACACGATTGCTTCATGGTCGTGGGATTTTGGCAATGCGCAAACTGCCACTCAGCAAAATACTTCAAACACGTATCCCGCTGCCGGAACGTATGACGTAACCCTCATAGTGACAACAGATGTGAATTGCCAGAATTCAGTCACGCAAACGGTGGAAGTTTTTCCTTCTTTAAGTTTAGGATTATCACCGACAGATGTGCTGTGTGCGGGCGCAAGCACAGGCGCAATAGATTTGAGTGTCACCGGGGGTGCGCCTGCTTTTATTTTTGATTGGGATAATAACTCCACCGCGCAAAATCTCAGCGTTATTCCCGCAGGAACTTATACTGTAATTGTGACAGATGCAAACAACTGCTCCGCAACGGGCAGCGCAACTGTGCAGGAGCCTGTTGATGGAATTTCAGTGAATGAAACCGTGACGGATGTGGCTTGCTTTGGTGGAAATAACGGCTCTGTGAACCTCCTCGTTTCGGGCGGCACGTTGCCCTATTTTTTTAATTGGTCAAACAATGCATCTTCTGCATCCATCAACCAATTACACACGGATGATTATGCAGTGACAGTGACTGATGACAACGGCTGTATTCTCACTGCAACCTACACAGTGAGTGAGCCGCCACAATTGCTCTTAGAAGTTACGCCCGCTGACACAACCTTGAATTTTGGAGTGCCGTTGCAATTCTCTTCTGCATTAACACCTGCTGATTTAAATGCAACTTATAGCTGGTTGCCTAACACTGATTTGAGTTGCGCTGATTGTGAAAATCCGCAGATGACGGGCGTAGGCACGCGCACGTATTTTATCACCATACAAAACTCAGATGGTTGTTTTGCATATGACACTGCAACAGTTACCGTGTTGCTTGATAAAATTCTTTTCATTCCGAATGCTTTCACACCAAATCAAGATGGAGTGAATGATGTGTTTCAGGTTTACACGTATGGCGACAAGCGTTTCAAGATGTCAATTTACGACCGCTGGGGCGGTGAAGTGTTTATTGCAGATGACAGAATGCAAGGATGGGATGGCACCGCAGGCGGAAAGGAAATCAACCAAGGCGTGTACGTGTATGAGGTCTATATTGAATACCTTGACCGAACAGTGCAACGCATGCAGGGAAGCGTAACGGTGATTAAATGACGCGTATTTTCTAAGAATCAGTCCACCCTGATTATTCTTTCCACCAAATTGCCTTCCCCGCCATGCAGCCTCAACAAGAATACTCCGCTTGCAGAGGAGATGTCATTTTTCGTAACAGTAAAGGAATGGCTACCCTGCGAGTAAGCGGAATTTGCAAATAATGTTTTGATTCTTTTTCCCGCCATATCGAAGATTTCGGCAGTAACAGTTAACTCTTTTTTCAGTGAAAAACTTACGAGCGTTTCATTGGTAAACGGATTCGGCACGATGCTCATGTCTGCAATATCATTTGGAAAGTTAGAGATGAACGTAGTGGTGTCTTCTTCCTCGCCTTTAAACATGGTGAAGTGGTCGAGAACTAATCCGTCTTCATTAATGAATTTTCCATCAAGTCGGTTGCCCTCAACATCGAGTACGTAAGATCCGCCCTTGTCGGCATAGCCCGTGAACATCACGGGGTGATTTAGTGCTGCGCCTGTTTCCAAACTGCCTGAACTGCCGCACACAACATACACAGTGCCTTCATCGCCACCGGTTTGCGTTAGGTCTTTCACATACGCTTCGCCTAAGGAATCAATGCCGCTTGTGCCGTCAACTAGCATGGTGTTCGTGTCATACGTATTGGAAACTCCGTAGTGTCCCTTGATGACATACGAACGCTCAAACACATGGCTATGTCCGCACAGCACGAGGTCAACTTTGTATTGGTCAAAAATGGGAACAAAATTTTTGCGCATAGCAGCCATGTAATATTCCCAAAAATCATCGGAATCATGCGAGCCTTTGGTGTAAGGAGGCTGATGAAAATAAACTACCACCCAAGGCAGCGTGTTTGCCTGCAAATCCTGCTCAAGCCATTGAGTCATTGGGGAGCCGGAGAAACCGCCTGCGGGATTAGCTCCTGTCCAATCGTTGGAGGCAGATGTCACCGCGCCTACTTCAGAATTCAAAGAAATGAAATGCACGTTGCCGTAATCAAACGAGTAATATAATTCATAACCGGAGGGTACACCGCCTGCTTCACCGTTTTTTGGCACCTCGATAATGTCATAATAGGGTCCCGTATGCGTAGTGGGGTCAGTAGGGCTGAGTATGGGTGAAACGCTTTCGTAATCATGGTTGCCGGGCGTTGGCCAAAAGGGCATGTATTTAAAAACGTGTCCGTAATAATTGTAATTAAACACCTTATCCTGGTATTGCTGGTCAGTGCCGTTGTCATACGTATTGTCGCCCAACCAGAGAAAAACATCCGTGTGTGTATCTTCTGTATAGCTGAGGTAAGAGTCGCGCACACGCTGCTCCGTTTGATTCGCCTTTCCGAAATCGCCAATCGCCCAAATGCGAATCGGCTGCACCGTACCGGATGGCGGGATAGTCATGAAATGGTGTAAAGAATCGGGACCGCTCAGAGTTTGCGTGATAGTGCCGATAGAATAATAATATTTGGTGAACGGTGAAAGCCCTGTGAGTTTCACGCTATGGTCGCTTACTTGCTGGGCGTCCGTTTCCGTCATGCTCAGATTATTCGGGTCGCTGCCGTAACTCACTTTGCTATCGGAAGATACGTCCGTGCGCCATTTTACGAAGATGCTGGTTTGCGTGGGAAGCTGAAGGTAGGGACCGCGCACTACGGTTTGGGCTTGCAGATTTTCGGTGTTGGGAAAAAAGATTGTGCATAGAATAGCTGCAAGCAGCGAAAATGTTCTCATAGTGAAAGGGGTTTACTTGCTACGAATTTAAGCAACAGCGAAGAAAAAAGAGGTGAGATAAGTCGCCTGTATTCTGAAGCATAAAACAAGTATTTTTGAAAGATATGAGGCCCCTTATTCAAATTACGGAGAAAGACGAAACAGCAAAAAATCTTGTGAAGCTTCTGCGTACGTTATCAAAGAAAAACCGCAACATAGATTTTGTGACAGATGAATTGCCGGAAGACGTGCTGGATTTACACCTTGCAAAAAAAGCCCGAAGGCAATTGAAAGCAGCGATTCCCTTTGACGCTTTTATGAAACAGGAAAAAACCAGGCGCAAGCTTGCATGAGCTACCCGATTATTATCGCTCCGCTTGCTCAAAAGCAATTAAGAAAACTGGAAAATAGTGCGTTTGAACGCATAACAAACGCAATTTCAAGACTTGGAGAAAACCCCCGACCGCAGGGATATAAGAAGCTTACGGGCGGGACAGATGAACATCGGATAAGAGTAGGAGATTACAGAGTGCTTTATTCATTAGGCTTTACAAAAAATAATTACCTATGTTTCGCTCAACATTCACACTGGTTTTTCTGACAGTCTTTTTTGGAAATACATTCGCCATCAACCAACCCCCGCAAATCAGCAATCTGAGTGTAGTTTCCGATACGGTGAATAAGAAAATTTACATCACGTTTGATTTGTCAGATACTGAAAATGATAACGTAGAAATTTCAGTCGGACTTTCAGATGATGGAGGGGAAACATTTCTTGCGGCATATACGAATCCAACGGGTGATATTGGATTTCCCCTCACGCCCGGCATCGGCAAGCAGATTGAATTTTCATACGATTCAGAAATTACATTTATCGGAAATTATCATGTGCGCTTAGTTGCTGACGACCGCATCGTGCCCGACATTGCCAACATCGTGTCGCAGGTGGATAGCGTGCGCCTGTTTAATGACCTTTCCTTCATTGCATCAGACATCAGGCACTATCAAACCAATCCTACTCACCTTGAGGCGGTGAAAGATTTTATTGAAAATCGTTTCGTTACCAATGGATTACAAACCTATCGCCAGCCATTTACCTTGGAGAATTACAGTGCGCACAACATCATCGGAAGGTTGCCCGGCATGAAAGATGAGTCTATCACTTACATTGTTGACGCGCATTTCGACAGCGTTGACGATACTCCTGGCGCGGATGATAATGGTTCAGGCGTTGCAGGCGTATTGGAAGCAATGCAAGTGCTTTCACAATATCAGTTTGAACATTCCATCAAATTCATCGGCTTTGATTTTGAAGAATCAACTCCTGTGTTTGGTCTTCATGGAAGCACCGAATATGTGACTAATGGCGTGAAAAGCTACGAGCAATTAGAGGGAGCGTTCAACTACGAAATGATTGGATACTACACCGATGTTCCGAACACACAGCAAATTCCGGCAGGGTTCAACATTGCATTTCCGGCACAATACAATGCCGTTGTTGCTGATAGTTTTCGCGGAAATTTTGTGGTGAATACTTCCAATGAGCAGACAAGCGCTATCATGAGCGTGTATGATTCCCTGGCAGCGGTGTATGTTCCCGATTTAAAAGTAGTTTCTGTAGAATTGCCGTTAAACGGAATATTTACGCCCGATTTTTTAAGAAGCGACCACGCAAGTTTTTGGACTGCCGGACAAAAAGCGCTCATGCTTACTGATGGAGCGAATTTCAGAAATCATAATTATCATACCCCTGCCGACACGATTGGCATACTCAATTTCACTTTTATGAGCAACATTGTGAAAGCAACAGTCGCTTCTATTTGCCATCTTGCAAAAATTCAGCATAGCTCATCAGCAACAAGGCAGGTTGATGGTCCGGTGCAGGTGCGCGAAATCAATGCTTGCAACATCAGCGTATCTTATGGCTGGCTCGGTAAGTATTTGTTTCTCTCCACCTCCTGCGAAGTGGAAGCATGGAGCACTTTACAAGTTTATAATTCAGAAGGAAAACTCTTCACCACATTCAGCATTGAACCGGGCACAGAAAAAATCCGCCTTCCGGCAAACTTATCTGCGGGCGCGTATGTTGCCGTGATGCGCGGAAAGCAGTATTATGCAGCCAAACGATTTGTTGTGATTGACTGACTTCCTGCTTAATTTTATTTCAGAACAACTACGAATGAAAATTCTTTTCACAATTGCTTTTGCCTGCCTGATTTTTATTGCCAATGCGCAAGTTCAACGCTGTCACACCGATGAATATCTTGAAGAATTAAAAAAGGCAGATACCGGATTGGAAGCGCGTATTGAGCAAGCGCGACTGCAATCTGCTACATTTCGCAATTCAAAATCCGCACAGAAAAACGGAGCGCGCGCAATCATCACCATTCCGGTGGTGGTGCATGTAATGCACAATGATGAAGCGATCGGGACGGGCGCAAATATTTCTGACGCGCAAATCCTTTCGCAGTTTGAAGTGCTGAATGAAGACTACAATGCGCTGAACGCGGATATCACAGATGTGCCTGCGCATTTTTCCGGTGTTGTTGGAAATGCTGAATTAGAGTTTTGCCTCGCGCAACTTGACCCTGAAGGAAATCCAACAACGGGCATTGACCGCGTCAGCATGGGCGCAACCGGCAATTGGAGCGACAATCGCAAGCCCAACACAATATGGGATAATTCAAAGTATCTCAACTTGTGGGTTGCTCCGATTTCAGGAGGAACGCTCGGCTATGCTACCTTCCCCGGAACATCTTCCAATGCAGATGGCGTTGTGGTTGACTATCGTTACTTTGGAAAAGCCCCTGAAAATCCTTTTAACAGCGATTTCGAGTTGGGCAGAACTGCCACCCATGAAATAGGTCATTGGCTCGGATTAGACCATTCTTTCCAAAGCGGATGCTCCGGATTAACAGCCGCAAACTGCAGAACACAGGGCGACAGAATTTGTGATACGCCTCCTACATCTAATGCAAACTACGGGTGTAATCTTTCCGTCAACCGCAATACCTGCACGGAAACTCCGAATGACCTTCCCGATATGTGGATGAATTACATGGATTACATGGATGATGCCTGCCTGTTTATGTTCACGCAGGAGCAAGTGGATGAAATGCGGGCAGCGCTGAACACTTCACGCGCTGGCATTCCTAATAGCATTGCCTGTGATGCGGGTAATCTGTTCAGTTTTTCGGGGCAAGTGGTTGACGCGCAGTCCGGTCAGGGTGTGGCTGATGCGAAAGTGCTTTTCACCGGAACGGGCAACTATGAAGTGGAGACAGATGCAAACGGAAATTTCACCAGCCCGAATTTCCGCGAGGGCACTTATGCTATTTATGCAGGCAAGTGGGGCTTCATGACGCATGAGTTTTCTCCTAATGAATTTATTGATGCGGGCACTGTATCATTCACGATTCCGATTGAAAGCGGCACTTACTATGATGATTTCATATTAGATTATGGCTGGGGCGCATCCGGCAATGCAGGTTCTGGATTTTGGGAACGCGGCTTTCCAATTGAAACGGAATATAACGGCAACGCCTCCAATCCCGGTGATGATGTGCCGGGTGATTTCGGAGATGATTGCTACGTAACGGGCAATGGGGGCGGCTCTGCGGGAAGCGATGATGTGGATGATGGCGCAGTCGCGCTCACCTCACCCCTCTTTAATTTGCTCACCTACGCTGACCCGCACATTAATTACTACCGCTGGTTTTTTAATGATGGCGGACAAGGCAGCCCTGATGATGAAATGGTCATCACGCTTTCAAACGGCATCGAAACAGTTTTTCTTGAACAGATTGATGCGAGCGAATCTTCTTCCCAATGGACATTCCGCAACTTCCGCGTGTTGGATTATCTCACGCCCACAAACACGATGCAGTTTACCATTGAAACTTCCGACCAGTCAGGAACAGGGCATTTAGTAGAAGGTGGACTTGATTTGTTTCGCGTGGTGGATTCATTGCCCAGCAGCGTTTCCATAACGCCAAAGAATGCAGAGCATCTTTTTGTTTATCCAAACCCCGCGAAAACAGCGCTCACCGTTGTATTTGAAACGAAGGAATCAAATTTTGAAATCCTGCTTACGGAGATGTCGGGAAGATTATTGAAACGCGCTGTGTATGCGGGAACGGAAAATACTATTCAACTTGATGCGCGCGACCTGCCCGATGGTGTTTACTTTATTAAACTTATCAGCGGCAGCAACGCATATCTGCGCAAAGTGACTGTGCTGCATTGATGCACTTTCATTAATTTCACAACCCATCTGCGAACAAATTTCCATTTGAAATCTCTTAAAACTTTTCATCCTGCCGCGCTTGCGCAACTGCTGATACTTGCATTTGCATTATCTGCTATGCAGGGTTGCAGCAAAGATGAATTACTGAGCAGCTACGGGCATGTGCGCTACACGGGCGCCTTTGCAAGCGGTGGCTGCGAATGGATTATCGAAGTTCCCGCAGGCAGGTATGAACCGCGCAATCTCCCGGTTGATTTTCAAATTGACGGGCTGAATGTATATGTCACTTACCGCGTGGTGCAAGCCACTGCTAATTGCCCCAACGCCCAAAATTATCAGGGGCTGATTCATCTGAACAGGATTAAGTAAATCCCGTTGGCGTTTGCTTTTCGCTCGCTGAATTTTCAACTCTCACACCAAGTCACAAAATATTTTTCACCGGCATGGCGCGAACTTGGCGCGTACTCATCTCCTTTCCTTTGTGGCTCTGTTTAGAAGCGCAGAAAGCAAGAGGGCAGCGGTGTCTTTCAGCGAAGCCTTAACTGCCGTTGGCTTTAGCCAACGGAAAAAGATTGTCAAAGAAAAAGGGCTTTAGCCAAACTATGATTTCGGCT
>JAWXCB010000108.1:0-10747 GCA_034440455.1 Chitinophagales bacterium | reverse complement strand
TGGCTTCGGATTCAAACTTGTTGAAGTCGAATCCTGTTTTGCTTTTTTCTTTCATCCTGTATCAAATTTAGTTTTTGACACAGTTTGTTGAACAGACTCTGAACAGACTCTTGAAACATGACATACGCCTTTGTTTCGCTTCATACGGGAGAGGAAACTGCTCTTGTCAAGAAAATAATCTCAATTGTAAAAGAGGAAACTGCTCTTGTCAAGAAAACAATCGCAATTGTAAAAGAGGAAATCGCAATTGTCAAAGAAACAATCGCTCTTGTTAAGGCAACAATTGTAGTGCTTGAGGAGTGCTTCCCCAAACTGTGTAAATAAGTCAGAAAAAAGTGACAAAAAGGTGGGATTTAGGGTAATCGTCAGTAGTCAGTCAACAGTAAACGGTTGTTTTTAGTCTGTCGTCTATCAACTAACAACTGACTACTAACTTTATCCCCAATGAAAACCGCTTTTCTTTTGCTGTTCTTGTTTCCCGCGCTGCTTTTTTCCCAATGGAATCCCGATGCAGGCGTGATTCCCTCTTATACATGGAATGCCACCGTCACCGCATCCTCGGGCAGCAATGGAGCAAACGTGCTAGACCGCGATGAGCAAACCAACTGGCAGTCGGGCGCACCGCTGCCGAACGGATTCATGGGCAATGCAGCGCAGAATATCCTGAAAGACTTTTGCGCATTGGGCTTCTGCAAACATTCGGCAATAAAGAATGCGGCAAATGCTACGGATGCAAATCTCTCAAGCAGCGCAATCATTTCGGGCACAGGCAACGCATGGTTCATGCTCGCGCCTGTGATGACGGGCGCGTTGCATTCCGTGTCGGTGAAGTGTCTTGTGAGCGCACCTTTAAAAATTTATGCGCATTTCAGCAATGGAGATTCCGCGCTCGTTGCCACGCTCACGGCTGAGGATAATTATAAATGGAAACGCTTTGAGGTTGATGTGAAAAATGTATCGGCTATTCTGCTGAGTTCTACTGCTGAATATACCTTGTTTGAAATTGCAGCAACAGCAAAGCCGCTTGCCGAAAGCGTCATTCTTGATTTCGGGCAAACGAAAAGAGTAGGGTGGGTGGAAACGCGCCACTGGGCAGGTGGCAAAGCATTGGCTACAACATTATATGCAAGCACAGATAAAGAGAAGTGGATTCACTTTGCTGATTTAAATCCTGACGCGCTCTTGAAAGTAACAACACGCTTGCAAGCTCCGGTGGATGCGCGTTATTTAAAAATAGAACATACGCTCAAAGAAGTTGATTACGCAAAAGTGTTTGTGTGGGAAATCAATGCGTGGGATGAATACGGTCCCTTCGGGAAAATGCCCGCAGCAAAAAAGGCAAACTCAACCGTTGCTGAAATCATGGGTATCAATGGCATTTGGGGCTGGGGCTATGATAAATATTCTGATAATATGCAGGCGGGCGAAGGGCAAAAGAAATTCAACGCCATCGCCACACACGCCCGCAACTTCCACGACCTGCACTGGGATGTGAAAGACCCTGACGACATTGCTAATTATGCCGACATGGCAACAAAAGGCACAGCCGCGCTCACGTGGCTCAATTGGGACAGGGAATACAAAGCATGGAAGGATGCAGGCTTGCAGGTGGATGTCACGATTAAATACAGCAACAAATCGCTGCCGCAAGCCGTGTGGGATAATCCATACAAGGCGGCATATAACTACGCTTACACGTTTGCCCGCCACTTCGGACCCACGCACGGCAACGGTTTGGTGGATGTGTTTGAAGCAGGCAACGAGCCGTGGGATTATCCTGCTGCGTTTTATATTGAAATCCATCGCGGCATGTTAGAAGGCGCAAAGGCGGGCGACCCCGCGCTCACCGTGCTTCCGTGCGCATTGCAAGCCGCTTTCCCCTCTGAGGAAACAAAAGGTGGAGGCAACTATGCAGGCGCAAGGTTGACAAGTGAAATGGCGAAATCTATTGATGCATTCAATGCGCATCATTACAGCTATGCATCAGATGAAAATGCGAAACGCAAAGGCATTTATCCCGAACATCCTGAATCATCAGCACGGGCAATCTTAAATGACATCCGTTTTTGCGAAGCGAATTTGCCCGGCAAGAAAATCTACGTTACCGAATGGGGCTGGGACAGCGATGGGGCAGGGGAGGCGTGTACGCACAGCGAATGTGTCACCGAGATGGAGCAGGCGATTTATGGAATACGCGGAGCGATGTTTTTCATGCGGCTGGGCGTTGACCGCCTCACGTGGTATTTTTTTGCAAATGGCAAAGGCGGATTGTACAGCCGCTCCGGTTTGTTGAGTTCTGTGAAAACAGGTTTTAAAGAAAAACAATCTTTCTATGCGTTTCAAAAACTGATAGAAGTATTGGGCGATAAATATTTTATCAGCGTCATTCAGGAAAATGAGCAGGCATGGGTGTATCAGTTTGGTGATACGCAGGGAAATCCTACGCATCTCATTGCATGGCGACCTGTTGCTGGAAGCGATACGAAATCTGCCGAAATCAATTTGAATATTGGGTATGCTGCTGAATCGGTGGAGCAGCTTTCGGGCAATTCAAGCGTTAAACAACAGCTTCCCGTTTACAACAAGGCAACGCAAACGCTTACGATGCAGGTATCGGCTGTTCCCGTTGTGATAAAGTTGATGCGATGATTTGTAGTTCGCATTTAGAATGATTAAACTAAACTTTGAAAGAGCATGAGTACGGTGTCAATGAAAAACGGCAACATCCCGATTGCGTTCATCCGTTCCGAAACGGAATTGACAGCGGTGATTGCCGAGTTGCAAAAATCAAAGGTGATTGCTTTTGATACGGAGTTTGACAGGTTCAGACGCGGATATGGATTTAAGTTGTATATCCTGCAAATATTTGATGGCAGAACTTGCTATATCCTTGACGCGCTCAGTTTAAAACAACTCGGAAAATTATGGAGCATTTTTGAAGATGAGGGCATCCTGAAGGTGGCGTATTCCTGTAGAGAAGACATTGAAATTCTAAAAATTAATGGTTGTAACCCGCGCCCTGTTTTTGATGTGCAAATTGCGGCTGCTTTAGCAAATTCATCTGCGCAGTCATTCTCCAAGCTCATTGAAGAAACATTTTCCATAACGCTGGATAAAGAAGAACAAACATCTGATTGGAAAAAACGCCCGCTTTCATTTTCGCAGTTAATCTATGCGAGCAATGATGTGATTCACTTGTTGAAATTAAATGCGATGTATCAGGAAAAGCTGGAGCAAATCGGGCTGATGCAAGCCTTGGCAGAAGAAGTGCAGGAAAAGGTGTCAGCTACGCCTGTTGATTTCACGCCCAAATTGACTCCCGGTCAGCTTGCCGTCTATTCCGAGCAGCATCTTGAGGTGTTATTTCGGTTTTTTCAGCTTAGAGATAAGTATGGTAAAAAGCTGGATATGCCTCCTAAAAATTTGGTGGGCGACTCTATTCTGGAAGATATTCTGAAAGACAAAAATAAATTCGTTGCATCGCCATTTCAGTCCGGGTTCTCAAGAAGAGTGTTAGGCGACAACGGATTTCTAAAAGAATTTATGGAGATAGCAGAAAGCGTTCCCGAGGCTGTAAATTGGAAGAGAGAGAAAAGCTATTCTAATGAAAGAAGCCAAGACATAAAACAAAAAATTGAGCGGGATAAATATCTGGTAAAAGAATTTTGCGAGCCGATAAAAAAGTATGTTGCGGCTAAATATGGAGAGATAGCGGCAGAGTTTATATTAAGAGGCTTACGAAGAAAAGTAGATTTTATATTTTCCGCAACCCCCGAGATGTTACCTTACCAAAAGAGCATCATACTGGAAGCAATAGATAATCTGAATCTTCCGAAAAATGTGCTCGCCAGCTACAATGTCAATCAAATTGATACTCAATGATTTTTATTGCTGTCGGCTAAAGAATTTAAAATCCGTGTTGTTTCGGATTGCCCGCAACATCCTTTCTCGTTTTTAGTATAATTGAACGTCTATTTTCGCACTCTGTGTTTTCCAAACAATCATATTGGGTTAATTCAGGTTTCTACTCGCTGATGGAGCGCGGCTCGTTCATGCTGTTTGGCTTTGGCAGCGTGTTTTTCCTGCTGCGCATGTTGAGCAAAGACGACTGGGGCACATGGGCGCTGTTTGTCACTGTATCTTCCACCATTGAAGTCGCGCGCAATGGTCTTATCCAAAATGCGCTTGTAAAGCATCTTGCTTCAGCGGAAAAAGAAGAGCATGGCGTAATCACCACCGCATCGTTTGCGCTCAATTTGTTGCTTACTGCGTTTAGCATTTTGTTGTTGCTTGGTTTGTCGGGATGGTTAAGCAGACTGTGGTCTGCGCCCGCGCTTGATGTGATGCTGAAAATTTATACGCTCACCACCGTAATGCTTATTTTTCTTTCGCAACTTACGTTTATCCAGCAGGCAAACTTTGATTTTCGCGGCAACTTCTGGGGCAACTTTGTGCGACAAGGCTCTTGGTTCGTATTTGTCGTTACTTGTTTTCTCACAGAAAAAGAAATCACGTTGATTAGCCTTTCGTGGTTTCAGGTATTTGCCGCAGCGCTGGGCGGTTTTGTTTCTTATTTCTTTGGAAAAAAATATGTCGCCTTTTCCAGCAAGCTCAGTTGGGAATGGGTGCGCAAACTGTTTCACTTCGGCAAGTTCACGCTTGGCACAAACATGAGTACGATGCTCTACAAGTTTGTGGGCGTGTGGATGATAGGCTGGATTACGAAATCGCCTGCATCGGCTGGTGTGTTTGATTTGGCAAACCGTATTTCCAATTTGCTCGAAGTTCCCACCGCAACAATGGCGAATATTGTGTTTCCGCAAAGCGCAAAACGCGCGGCAACACAGGGAAAATCAGCAGTGAAATATCTCTATGAAAAATCAGTGGGCATCGTGCTTGCAATAATTATTCCCGCTGTTGTGGTGATCTGGATTTTCGCGGAGCAGGGCGTATTGATTGTGGCTGGGAATGGATATGCGGAAACGGTGCCTGTGTTAAAAATCTCGTTACTCATTGGGATTTTCATTCCTTTTTCGCGCCAGTTCGGAACAGTGCTTGATTCGATGGGCAAGCCGAAAACGAACTTGTATTTTGTTGTGTTCAGCACGCTGCTGAATGTTGTGCTGAATTTTATTTTGATTAATCAATATGGCTTGATGGGCGCAGCTTATGGCGCATTGATTACTGCGGTGATTCGATTGGGCGTGAATCAAATTATTCTTCGGAAAGTATTGGATGTGCGGTTTGTCGCGCCCTTTGCCTACGCCAAAGATTTTTATGTGCAGTGTTTTAATTTTGGAAAGGACAGAATCAAAAAAATCACAGGGTGACAGCATTCCGCGTTATGAAAATTTTCATTCTGAGATATTGCCTCACCCCATCCCTCTCCAAAGGAGAGGGTGCATAAAGAGTATCACTTTGAAAAATACAATTAAATCATGTGTGCCTCGCAAAGTGATTTGTCCGGACTCCTTCTCCTTTGGAGAAGGCCGGGATGAGGCTATCGAAAGCAAGCAACATTGAATTCAACAACACAACCTGATATTCTCATCCTTACCATGTCGCGGTGGGACGGGCAGTATTCTTCTGCGATTATTTCATTGGCGAAAGAACTGGCGTTGACGCATCGTGTGTTTTATATTGACCATCCGTTTACGCGCAAAGATTATTACACGAAAAAAACTTCCAAAGAAATTCAAACAAGAAAAGAGGCATTGCTGCAGGGCAAAGACATCTTCAGAAATCCCAAAGGCTTTCCGAAAAATTTCACAGCCGTAACTCCGAAACTCGTTCTGCCCGTGAATTTTCTTCCGGCAGGAATGCTCTATGATTTCTTTTCAACGTGGAATGATAAAATTGTTTTTGATGCAATCCGGAAAACCATTCAGGAATTCAGCATAAAGCGCTTCATCTTCTTGAATTCTTTCGACCCATTTTACTTGCGCAGTTTTCCGGCAGACTTTAAGCCGGAGTTATTCATTTATCAAACCCGCGATGATATTAGTCAGGCGCGACATTCTGCAAAGCATGGCGTGTATTTGGAAAATGAGCAGGTAAAAAAAGCAAAGTTGGTATTGGCGACATCAAAAGAGCTAACGAAATTAAAATACGCGCTGAATCCTAACACGTATCATTTGCCCAATGCTGCTGATGTAGAATTGTTTACTGTAGCTCGTGGAAAGAACATGCCTGTTCCCCCAGAGCTGAAAAACAAAAAAGGAAAAGTGATTTTGTACATGGGTAACATCGGCTGGGCGCGGGTGGATTTTCCGTTGCTGAAAAAAATTGCCGATAATCCTGAATGTACGTTGTTGCTTGTAGGACCCACAGACAGTGATGAGCAGGTGAAGGTCGGTTTAGATAAAATGCAGAATGTGATTTTCACAGGCGCAAAGAAAATTTCAGAACTGCCTGCTTATGTTGCGTATTCCGATTGCACGTTGATTCCCTTTCAATGCAACACGCTTACCAAGAGCATTTATCCATTGAAAATCAATGAATATCTTGCAGCAGGTAAACCTGTTGTCACCACCAATTTTTCAGATGACATTCAAGATTTCAAAGAAGTGGCTTACGTTACAAACACACACGAACAGTTTCTGGAAATGATTGAAAAATCTTTATTGGAAGATTCACCGGAAAAGCAAAAGCTGCGTATAAAAGTAGCGGAGCAGAATTCGTGGACAGCGCGGGTAGAAACATTTTGGCAATTAATTGAAAAACATTCCGGCTCGCAGAAATGAGTTTCATTCAAACCATAAAATCGAATCCTGCTTTAAAAGCGTTTGCGCTGTGGCTGCTGATGCCCTCAAATCAGGCGCGTCCGAGGCTGTGGGTCAGATTATTTTGGAATCCATTTAAACACAAAAAAGGGAAACGCTCGCTCATCAGGCGCAGAACGCGCATGGATGTGTTGCCCTTTAAGAATTTCTCATTGGGCGATGATTCCACGATTGAAGATTTTGCAACGGTAAATAATGGTGTTGGTGATGTCATCATCGGCAACCGCTCGCGCATCGGATTGTCCTGCGTGGTGATTGGTCCGGTAACGATTGGTAACGATGTGATGCTTGCGCAAAATATTGTGGTGTCAGGATTAAATCATCCGTATGAAGATGTCACCCTGCCTATCAGCGTTCAGAAAGTGACAACGAAACCGATTATCATTGAAGATGAAAGTTGGATTGGCGCAAATGCAGTGATTACCGCAGGCGTAACGATTGGAAAACACTCCGTAATAGCTGCGGGCAGCGTAGTGACGAAAGATGTTCCGCCTTATGCCATTGCAGTAGGAAATCCTGCGCGTGTGATTAAGCGATATAATTTTGACACAAAGACTTGGGAGAAAATAATGCATGGATAAGAAATCCGGAAAGAGTGGAGCAAACAATAAAGTGATTCAAACGCTGGCGACAATCTTCAGCCTGCTGATGCTGCTTGCTATTTATGTGAAAGTTATTTTTCTATAATGAACGGCACGACAAAATCTGTCTATAAAAATTCGGGCAACACGGAAAGCTGGCTCTACCGCATGGTGGTTCGCGAAAAGCTGAACAACCCGTTTGGCTATGTGCTGCTGACATCGGTTGCTGTATTGATTGCCGTTGCCATCTCGATGGAGGGAATGGATTCCGCAATTATTATCGCTGGCGCAGTCATTGGGCTTCCATTAGTTTTTGGCGCGTTGTTCAATTTGCAATTTGGAATTGTGCTTACGGTGATTTCCGCATTCTTTGTCTTGTGGATTAAAAAATTCATGCCGGGAAATCTTCCGCTCGGCTTGGTGATTGACATTTTAATTGGCGTGATGTTTTTCGGGCTGTTCATCAAGCAGATTTCCCTACGCGACTGGCGCTTTCTCAAAAGCCCGATTAGTCTGTTTGTATTTATCTGGATTGCTTATAACATCCTCATGTTTGCAAACCCTTCAGCGCAATCTCGCGAGGCGTGGTTTTATACGGTGCGCGGCATCGCGTTTTTTACGGTGTTGTATTATATCGCAACCTACGCATTCGACAGAATGCGCACCATGGAATTGATTGTGAATTTAATTGTAGGGCTTTCCCTGCTCGCAGCTTTGTATGGTTTGTATCAGGAGTTCATCGGGCTGCCCGGCATCGAAATGAAATGGCTGCGCTCTGACCCGCGTTTATACAAATTAGTGTATCAGTGGGGGAAAATCCGCGTGTTCTCGTTTCTTTCTGACCCTTCTACATTTGGCATTCTGATGGCTTACATGGGCATCTTCTGCATGGCGCTGGCAATCGGTCCGTTTAGCAAAGGACGCAAAGCGTTTCTTTTCATCAGCGGTTCGTTGATGGTGTTTGCCATGATGTTTTCCGGCACACGAACGGCTTTCGTGCTGCTGCCCGCTGCGTTTGTATTCTTCACTGTTCTTACGCTCAATCGTTTAGTGATTTTTTCATTGATTGTGTTCATGATGTTCGGCAGCGTATTGATGATTATTCCAACAAGCAACTCAACATTATATCGTTTGCAATCAGCGTTCAAGCCGCAGAAAGACGCTTCCATGAATACGCGCCTTACAAACCAGAAAAAAATTCAGCCTTTTATCTGGTCGCATCCGATTGGCGGTGGATTGGGCAGCACGGGGTTTTTCGGAAAGCGGTTTAGCCCGGGTTCTATGCTGGCTGAGTTCCCGCCTGACAGCGGTTTCGTGCGCGTTGCCGTTGAGTTGGGCTGGATTGGATTATTTATTTATTGCAGCCTTCTGTTTGTGATATTGCGAACGGGAATAACAAACTATGTAAATTCCCGTAATGAGAAGATTCGGGCGTATTACCTCGCCTTTCTTGTAATGATATTCGCCATGATTGTTTCTAACTACCCACAGGATTCGCTGTCACAATTACCGACCAGCATTATATTCTATTTGGCATTGGCGGCATTGGTGCGCCTGAAAGAATTTGATAAAGTAGCGGGGCAAAATCAGAAAAAATGATTTTTAACAATATACTGAGTGTGCCGGGTTGGGTGAAAGAAATCCTTTCAAAGTATGATTCCTCGAAAGTTACCCCGAAATCATTGCAAGAGTTAAAATTTGCGCTCGGCAAGTTTCGGTGCGAAAACCCTGAAGTGTCAATTGTAATTCCTGCCTACAATGAGGAAAAAGACATTTTAAGAATGCTCGCTTCGTTCGCAAGAATGAAAACCGATTACAAAACCGAGTTGATTGTTGTAAATAATAATTCAAAAGACAGGACAAAAGAAATTTTGGAAAATCTTGGCGTAAACGTGATTGACGAAATGCGGCAGGGCATCAGCTACACGCGCCAGACAGGACTGGAACAGGCAAAAGGAAAATATTTGCTCAATGCCGATGGCGACTCGCTCTATCCTGACGGATGGATTAATTGTTATGTGGAGACTTTGAAAAATGAAAAAGTAACGTGCGTATATGGCACGTATTCCTTTTTCCCCAGTGCAACCATTTCGCGCTTTGAACTGGCATTGTATGAAGCTGCTGCCAGATTGCCGCTCGTATTGCGCAAAAAAAAGATGAACTTCTTCAACGTGTATGGCTTCAACTTCGCCTTCAGGCGCGATGACGGATTGCGCGCGGGCGGATTCAATACGCAGCGCCAGCGCTGGTCTGACGGGTGGATGGCAATGATGCTTTCACAGTCAGGTGAAGTTGTGCATACTCCCGATGTGCGCGCCCGCGTATGGACGAGCGACAGGCGCATCGTGATTGATGGTGGCATTATTGCCGCTGTGAAGAAAAGGTTGAAAAAAGAAACAAACCGTTACACGGAAACTCCCGATTTTCACGGGGAAATTGAAAACTATAAACAAGTCATTAAAAAAGCATAGCAATGAAAAATTTTACATCTACTTGCATCCTGTTGTTGTGCAGCATTGCACTCTTCGCGCAAAAAATTGATTACAACACCGTAATTATTGACAAGTCGGCAGACTCAACCGTGCTCAACGCCATGGGACTTTCGCCTTATGAAGAAAAGCTCGTGCAGCTTGCCTGGCAGAATTATCCATCCAGCGAAATCTATACCAGTAAGGTGCGTATTGCCGAAAAGAAAATCAGCCTTGAACGCTTTTCATGGACGGATGATGTGAAAGCATCTTTCAACTTCAACCAGCGGAATATCCAGCAGGGCTTAAGTTCCAACCCGGATGAAGTAGGAAATAACTTCTTCCCCTGGTACAACTTTGGAATTGGCGTAACTGTAGGTTCATTTGTACAAACGCCAATCAGAACTTCCATTGCAAAAGAAGAATTAGACATTGCAAATGCTTCACTGAATCAACATAAACTTTCTATTCGCGCGGAAGTATTAAAGCGCTATAAAAATCATCAGTTGATGCTTGAGCTTTTAAAAATCAGAACGCAGGCGGTGGAAGATGCTTACTCTACGCACCTGCTCATCACGCGTGACTTTGAAAAAGGCGCAGGAACGCTTGAGGAGTTCATCAAATCAGCCGCAGCCTATAATGCCGCCACCGAAGCAAAACTGATAGCCGAGAAAAACGTCCAGGAATCTAAGATTACACTCGAAGAAATGATTGGGATAAAGGTGGAAGAAGTAGGGAAGTAAATCCTTCGTACTCTTACAAAGTTTATTCCTCAACTCTGGCGCAAGAATGACGTGCTGCTTTGAGCGGTGGCTTCTTGTGTCTTTTCTTTGCTCAATAAAAATTACTGCACCACAACCTTTCTCACCGCACTCTCTCCATTCTCTAATTCCACTCTTACAAAATAAAGCCCTCC
>JAWXCB010000107.1:0-59656 GCA_034440455.1 Chitinophagales bacterium | reverse complement strand
CTGCGTTTCAGAATGCAATTCCTGCTTTCCTATTTCGATTTTCAACCAAAATTCATTTTTATAAAAGTATAAAAGGACTTTTTGAGGGACGACTAAATACGGTTAAATTTGAAACATGCAGTTGCTTTATTATCTGCTTCTATTTGTTCTCGCACTCTCAGCTCTTATCGCCATCCTGATTGCAACGGGAGTGTTGAATGTCAGCATCTACAATACTTCCAACCCTGATGAACTGCAGGATGAAATCCGTGAGTTGCTTGAGGAAGAAAACGAAGAAGAGGAACAGGAACATAAACAGAAAAAAGAATAGCCGGACTCACCGGAGTAGCGTCACGCTTCCTTTATGCCGTTCGGCTTTGCGGTTGGTGAACTCCACGTAAAGAGTATAGATATAAACATCAGGATTCATCAATTTTCCGAGATAGGTTCCGTCCCAGCCATCACTCATATTCCTCGACACGAAAACTAGTTCGCCCCAACGGTTGTAAACTTCAAACACGATTTCGCTGATGCCCTCGCCATACACAAAAAGCACATCATTCACCCCATCAGTATTAGGAGTAAACGCATTCGGCACGAATACGGTAGCTGCGCCTGCTACGAGAATATAATTTATTCTAACTGTTGTATCTGTACATCCGTTTGCATCTGTGGTGATGAGCGTGATGGTATAACTGCCAGTGTCAGAATAAACGTGGGTTGGGTTTTGAAGATTGCTTGAGTTTTCATCGCCAAAATTCCATTGCCACGATACTGCTCCGGAAGAAAGGTCTGTAAATACAACCGGAATACTGTCTGCCAATTCCATTACAACCGGAGTCGCAGAAAAATCAGCTTGCACGGGCGCATATACTTCAGCGCTGATTGCATCGTCTCCCGAACATCCGTTTGCATCGCTCACGGAATAGGTGAGCGTGTGCGTTCCAGAACTTACAGATGATGGATTAAAGATTCCCGATGGATTGGTGATACCAAGTCCGCTCCATGTTCCGCCTGCGGGTGAAAAACCTTGCAGTGTTATAGGCGGAGCGTGAGGGCAAGTTACGATGTCGTTGCCGGCATTAACGGGCAATGTTGACTGAATGAATACATGCACCTCATTGCTGATGGGTCCGAAGCAGCCTTGGTCGGATGCTCTTACTATAAGCGTGTCAATTTGAAGGAGCGTGGATGTCGTGTATGTATTAGAAGCACTTAATTGAACTGCGCTGCCGTTTCGTATAAATTCATAGAGAGCAAATCCGGGTGGAGTAGCTGTAAAAGTAACGTCTTGCCCGAGGCATATTGTGTCCTCGGAAGCGGAAAGCGAAACTACCGCAGTGCCGATTTGAAGAATGGTTAGAGAAACAGGATTGCTTTCAGGTCCAAAGCATAATATGTCCGAAGCTCTGGCGGTAACAACATCACCCTGAACAATCGCGGTGGTTGAATAAGTATTTGATACATCAGTTTGCACTACTGTGCCGTTCACTAAAAATTCATAAAGCAAAAAGCCGGATGGACTCGCGGTGAATGTCACGTTTTGTCCAAGGCAAATGGAAGCAGGCGCAACAGATAACGTCACTGTTGCGGTTCCGATTTGCAGAACTGTAACGGAAACATCGCTGCTGATTGGTCCGAAGCAACCTGCATCTTGCGCTCTTACAGTAACAATATCGCCTTGCGCGATGGCAGAGGAGGTATAGGTATTTGCCGCGCTGCTTTGCACGGATGTTCCATTCAGAAAAAATTCATAAAGCGAAAAGCCGGAAAGGTCGGCAGTGAAGGTGACGCTTTGCCCTGTACATATCTGCATAGGCGCAGCCATTAGCGTTGCCGATGGACCTGCTGTTTCCGTTACCGTAGCCGAAGCGGAAGCCGTGCAGTTATTCGCATCAGTTACTACAACAGTATAGACACCTTGTGTAACTGGAACATCTGCGCTATTCCCGATGTTGATTGCACCCGCGTCCGTCCATACATAGCTTACTCCTCCGCTTGCCGAAAGGGTGGTGTTGCTGCCTGTGCAATAACTTAACGAACCTGTAATAAGCGCAACAGGAGCAGGCAGTTGTGCAGAATTGCTGAAAGAAGCACTTGGGGCAGAAGTGCAACTTCCGTCCGTTGCTTCTGTCGTGTAGCTTGTTCCTGCTATCATCCCGGTAATCACTCCACCCGCTCCTACCGAAGGACCGGAAGGAGTAAAGAGATAAGTCATCGCTCCGTTGTAATTCGTAATTGTGCTGATTCCGTCTGTGGTGCATGTTGGCGGGGCAGTTGAAATTGCAGGTATCGGCAGCGGTGCTGCCGGAGCATTGCTGAAAGGAGCGCTTGGTTGAGAATCACATCCTCCCGCATCTCTTGCGATTACGGTATAGCTTGTTCCTGTTACCATTCCTGTAATTGCTCCACCCGCGCCAGCCGAAGGACCGGAAGGAGTAAACAGATAAGTCATTGCGCCATCATAATTGCTGATTGTGCTGCTACCGTCAATGGTACATGTTGGCAGCGTACTTGAAATCGTGGGGACAGGGATTGTGGTAGTAGCGTTAAAGGTAATCAGAATTCCACCGCGTGCGCCTGGTCCGCCAGAGCTATTACCGCCTCCTGCACCGCCCCCGCCATATTGATTGCCGCCTGCGCCTGTGCTTGCTCCTCCAGCACCACCGGCAGGTCCTGCGTTTGCGCCACCTGTGCCGCCATTTCCACCGCTTCCATTATTGCCGGCTCCTCCAGAAGTATTTGTCGTTCCACCGCTGACACCGCCACCGCTCCCGCCCGATCCGGTGCTGCCCTCAGTTCCATCGCCACCCGTTCCTCGCGAACCCCCGTTTGCTGCAAGGTTTACTAATAAGCCGCCAGCATCAGTGCCTGAAAAGGTGCTGGTTCCTCCGAAATTGCCATCATCACCATCATCACCATCAGAGCCATTGCCACCGCCACAACCGCCAGCGCCTGCGCTGTATGAAAATGATGAGCCGGGAGTTACATTTATTGTGATAGTTGTGTAACCACCGCCACCTGCGCCACCACCGCCACGAGTATTAAAAAATCCTCCATTACTTCCACCACCGCCACCGCCCGCGCCACCACCACCGCCATATACGTGGATGGTGACATTGGAAACGCCACAAGGAACTGTCCATGTTCCTGACACAGCGCCACCGCCACAGCCTGAGCCTGAAAATGTTACATCTTGGGCAGGAGAGAAATAATGCAGGAGGATGAATATCGCTGAAAGGGTAATGATTTTTTTCATAGTAGGATTAGCAGTTCAAAAATAATGCGCAAAGACTGTTAATATGATTAGAGAAGGACGAAGTTAATGCTAAATGCGAAAAATTAAAGAAGGGGAAGATGAGCTACCTTCTAACACGTAATTTTATTTTGAGCAATCAATCTATGCCTGCGGCAATCTACCGGGTTTATGTTATCGAATTGAAGAAGAAGGTATTTACAGAAGATGCCAGGTTTCGCGCTGCCAATCCGCAATTCAACGGAGTGCTCGAATGTCTCTATGTCGGCATGACGAGCAAGACTCCTAAAGAACGATTCCAACAGCATATCACAGGATATAGAAACAAGAAAGGACACAAACTCTCCGCTAACATCGTGCAGAAATATGGCAGCTATCTGCGTCCCAGCCTGTACGAACATTTACCTCTTATGACCAGAACACAAGCGCTAAAGATGGAAGAACAACTCGCGTTGGAACTGCGCAGGCAACGCTATGCGGTGTGGTTTAATTGATGCTTGCCTTTGATCCCTCCGCTTGTTTGATTTGAGCGGGTCGCTTGCAAGGGCAAAGGAATTTTACAACTGATCAGAGATTTGCCGGAACACATACCACCAATTCACTCTTTCCGCCTTTAGTTTATCTTCTTTTCTGAGCAGCGAAACAATAATCAACTCTTTTTTTGGATTGATATAAATATGTTGCTTGTAAAGTCCGTTAGCCATGAAATCACCGTATTCCAAAAGCCCGATATGCCAGCCGAAATTATATCCGAAACTGCTCCCTGCCGTAGTGTCCCTGCTGACAGATTGATTCACCCATTGTTGCTCTATGATTTGTTTTCCTTCCCATGACCCGTCATGAAGATAAAGCCTGCCGAATTTTGCATAATCCATTGCTGTAGCATTCAGGCAGCAGAAAGTTTTCTCCTTCCGGTTTTTGTTGTCAGCGCTCCAGAAAGCGTCCGTCTCCATTCCTAAAGGTTGCCAGAGCTTTTCTTCAAGATACGTATGGGGGGCAATGCCCGTAGCTGTTTCCAGCGCCATTCCCAAAAGCAGGTAATTGATATTCAAATAGCTTTGAATTTTTCCGGGTGTCGTATCAAATTCAATCCGCTTAACGCTTTTCCAAATGTCCCTGCCATAATAAATGACTGCATCCTGCGTAAGCGAATATTTGATGCCAGAAGTTTGATTTAACAAATGGCGGAGGGTGAGTTGGTTGAAATAGGGATGAAAATTCAATTCCGGTAAATAGTTCTTCACTGGGTCATCCACGCTATTGATAAATCCTTCCTGAATTGCGATGCCAATCAGCGCGGAGGTAAAAGATTTTGCGATAGAGTAAGAAGGGAATTGGCTTTTTGAAGTGGAGCCTTCGGCATAATACTCAAACAAGATAGTATCCTTGCGGATGAGGAGAAATGCCAGCGTAGAATGTCCGGCAACAACCTGTTGAATGGTAGAAAACACAGGCAGGTCGGTGGTCCAGTCAGTTACTTTTATTGTTTTACCCCAATCTTTATCAGTGGTTTGAAAATGGAAGACTTCATTTCCCGCAGCAATCGCATTGGTAGGAAATCGCTTGCTATCCCTGTAATCCGGGTGCCCACGAAAAACTGCTTTGAAAGGCATACATCCTTGCAAACCCGCTGCAATGCAAGTGGCAACAAGCAAAACGTAAGTTATTCTTTTCAATGTCGGGTTTAGATTCAAAAATAGACCGGCAGCGTAATTTACGATAATCCCTTATTTGCGCGCCCACCGCGAGTGAATGTTTTCTCTGCATCCGGCATCCTTAGATTGCAAGTTCAAATGGAGTAAGTACTTTTGGCTTGAATGCGCATTTCGTACTACCTGTTTATTTTTATAGCGCGATTATTTGCAGCGCTGCCTTTCCGGTTATTGTATCTCTTATCAGATCTGTTCTGCCTCCTGTTAATTTATGTCATACCCTATCGGAAGAAGGTGATTCAGACAAATATTGAGCGATCCTTTCCCAATTTGACACAGCAGGCACATCAGAAAATCATCAAGGGGTTTTATCATAATTTTTGTGATATTATAGTCGAGGGAATTAAAGGATTTACCATTACTAAAAAAGACCTGCAGCAACGCTATGTCTTTGTTAATCCCGAAGTGATGAATGATCTGTATGCGAAAGGCAAAAGTGTTGTGGCTGTTGGCGCCCATTATGCTAATTGGGAATGGGGCATCATGGCTGCACCGCTGGCGCTCAAGCATAAGCTGTATGCGTTTTATACCCCCTTGACCAACAAGCCGATTGATACATACATGCGGCAGAATCGCAAGAAATGGGGCACTGAGCTTGTCCCCGGCTCAGAAATAAAAAACGTGTTTAATGCAACGCACAATGAACCCGTATTATACTTCTTTGGTGCCGATCAAAGTCCATCCAAACCGGAAAAAGCACATTGGATGGAGTTTCTTAACCAAGACACCGCATGTCTTACCGGTGCGGAATCTTTTGCGAAATCTTATGAATTACCGATGCTATACTTTGATGTTCAACGGATTAAAAAAGGGCACTATGCAGTAACAATTACGGTGCTTGAAAATGATCCGGTTAACACCTCTCCGGGAGAAATAACCGAAAACTACATGCGCACTCTTGAACAAATTATCAGAAAGAAGCCGGAAGATTACCTTTGGTCGCACAGAAGGTGGAAACATAGCAGAAAAGAGAATCTACGTATTCCGGCAGGATAAAATTCGTTCCCCGCATTCACTCGCATCCCCTGTTGTTTCAAGTCTTCCGAAGGAAAACTTGCGATAATGATGAGTTATCTGAAACAGAACATGCTGAAAACTACAAGCCCGCACAATTCTTTTTTTGCATTTCAATAAAGCCGCTGCAATCGTACATCCTTTTATAAACCAGTTTGGTTTTTGATTTCGATAATTTTAGATGCCATCCAAAGATGTTCACCCTGCCGGTGGTTCCTTCCTGCAGCAGGAAGCATTTTTCAATCTCGCCATTCCGGGTTTTAAACTTCACGCCAATAGTTGAATGTCCGGGATAGATGGCGGCTTTTGTCATGCACTTGTCCCAACTGACATCAGCTACGCAATGAAAGTTTCTCAGCCAGGCGGCAATTGAATCTATGTTTGGCGTGTAAGTGGTAAGTATGGCTTGAAATGTAACTACCTCAGGATTGCTGTATTCCGTAGCGTAGCGATGCTGTTTCAACTGCTGCTTCACAAAGCGGGCTACGCGGTGAAAGTTTTCTTTATCAACCGCCTTGCAAAATCTTTTTTCGCTCTGCGCGTCAATACTCCCAAAATCAAGGAGAGTAAACAGGAGGAGAATTATTTTAAGTGCATTTGCCATTGCGCTATTGCGGATTATCTGGGAAAGGTTTGGTGAAAGATGCGCTTGGGGGAGATTTCCATAAGGACGATGAAAACTGTTGACACAAGCGGACGCGGATGGTTGAACAACTCATGCAGAAACAATTTGCGATTTAGGTAACCCGCTTCGAGCCGAACACCACCAAAGACAAGGTACACGAAAGCGCGAAGTGAGAACATTTGCTCCATGCTTGTGCGATATTGGAGGAAACATACTATGACTACACATTCTTCAAAAAAAGAAATAGCGTGGAAAACTTAGTTTTTAATCATTTTTTCTTTTTGCTTACTTTGTCAAACAAATAGATTGGGTTGTATGGATAGAAAAGTGCAAAGCAAGGCCGCTGTGGTTGATCTTTTTTGCGGAATTGGAGGTCTTTCTTTTGGATTCAAAACGGAGGGGTTTAAAGTGGTGGCAGGTTTTGACATAGACGAAACTTGTAAATACGCATTTGAGGTTAATAATAATTCAATCTTTTTTCCAAAGGATGTTTCTTTAGTTTCTAAGGAAGAGATAGGAAGATTATATGATAACGCTCAAGTGAAAATTTTAATTGGTTGCGCCCCATGCCAACCATTTTCATCTTACACATTTAAGAATAAGGAAAAAAAGAAAAATAAATGGGGTCTTCTTTACGAATTCTCAAGGTTAATAAAGGAAACAAAGCCGGATATTGTTTCAATGGAGAATGTGGCGCAGTTACTCAATTTTAAAAAAGCTCCTGTTTTGGAAGATTTTTTAAATGAACTGAAAAGCCAAGATTATTATGTAGACTGTCAGGTTGTTCATTGTCCTGACTATGGCATTCCTCAAAATCGAAAAAGAGTTGTTTTATTGGCATCAAAACTTGGCGAAATAAAACTAATTCCTAAAACACACACACCAGATAAATATCGAACTGTCAAAGACATCATTGGTAAACTTCCTAAGATAACTGATGGAGAAACGCATAAGAATGATCCGTTGCATTTCTCAAGAAAATTAAGTCCTCTGAATAAAAGACGAATCAGGCAAACGCCTTACGGAGGTAGTTGGAAAGATTGGCCTGAGGAATTGATTTTAGAATGCCATAAAAAGGATTCCGGGAAATCATATCCCAGTGTTTATGGAAGAATGAAATGGGAAGTTCCCTCTCCAACAATTACAACTCATTGCGTGGGTTATGGGAATGGAAGATTTGGACATCCTGAACAAGATAGAGCCATCTCGTTAAGGGAAGCAGCCTTATTACAAACTTTTCCTTATGAGTATAAATTCTTTAAAGACAAGAAATCGTTTTCATCGGTAATGATAGCTCGTCAACTAGGAAATGCAGTTCCGGTTTTATTAGGAGAGGTGATAGCTAAAAGTATTAAAGAACATTTGAAAAAACATAAGCTCGAATGAAATCTTTGAAAGAACTAGAAGATGCAGAGGCTCAAATAGTTGAAAAGAAAGAACCTGTTTCATACGATACTCGTGAATATCCGGTAGAAGTTTTAATTAATAAATTTCTCAATGGGGAATTTATTATTCCAAACTACCAAAGAGAATTTGTTTGGGAGAAGGATAAAGAAAAGATGTCTAGGTTCATTGAATCCATAATTTTGGATTTGCCAATACCCTACTTATTTTTTGCTGATGAATTTGAAACAGGGAAGCTTGAAATTGTAGACGGCTCACAAAGAATAAGGACACTATCGAAATTTTATAATGATGAATTTGAATTATTTGGATTAGATGTTCTTGACTTATTAAATGGGTTTAAATACTCGGATTTAATTGAAAGTCGTCAAAGGCGTTTTTTAAGAAAGACTTTACGCTCTATTGAACTAACTGAAAAGGCATCTTCAGAAGTAAGAAGAGATTTATTTGCTCGAATAAATACTAAACCATATGACCTTCTGCCAATGGAGGTTCGTAAAGGAATTTTTGATGGGGTGTTCTATAATTTCATTGAGGAATGTTCAAAGCATAAATTATTTCGAGAACTGTGTCCAATTTCTGGGGAAAGAGCAAAGCGGGGGGAAGCACAGGAATTAGTGTTGAGATACTTTGCATTTGCAGATAACTACCAAAAATTCATACATCGTGTAGATGATTTCTTGGATGATTATATGAAAGACAAGCATGAAAATGGATTCGACAAAAATAGAATGAAAGATGAATTTGAAAAAATGTTAGCTTTTGTAAAGACATATTTTCCAACAGGCTTTAGAAAAACAGCCTCTTTTAACTCAATTGCAAGGGTTCGCTATGAAGCAATCTCAGTCGGAGTTACTTTAGCGCTGAGAGACAAACCTAATTTAGTTCCCCCTGATATTATGGATTGGATTAACTCCTCAAATTTCAAAACACATACTACATCAGATGCGTCAAACAATCGCCTCAAAGTAATTGGCAGAATTGAGTATGTAAAAAACAAACTGCTTGAATAGAATGGTATCGGTAAGAAATATATTCAATGAAAGGGCGAAGGAAATTGAAACCTATTTCGTTTTCTTACAGAATTATCTATCAGGTTCAAAAGATACCAATCTGAATAAAATTTTTAAATCAAACATGATTTTAATGCTCTATAATATAGTAGAGTCAACCGTATCCAATGCAATTGAAGAAATCCATTCTGATATTCACAGGAACAATATATCCTTTAACAGTTTGAAAGTGGAGTTGAAAAAGTCTTTGATTAAATTCATGAAAGGTCCTAAAAGCCAGAATCCACAGGATTTTGTGGCAGACATTAATGATCTTGCTGTTGATATCGTGAAAAAATGTTTTAATAAAGAAAAAATCTCTAATGGTAATATAGATAGTAAGCATATTTCTCAATTAGGGATAACATATGGCTTTAGCTGTAATACTACCTATAGTTTAACTAAAAACGGAGGTTGTTTACAAGATATAAAAGGCAAAAGGAATGACCTAGCGCATGGCATATTCTCATTTACGGAAGTAGGAGAAAAATACGCAACTGAAGATTTAGAAAATATGAAGAATGAAACGGTCAACTATCTAAATGAGATAATAAACAATATTGAAAGGTATTTGATCAATCAGGAGTACCTTCATGTTCCTGTAGTTGCTGCATAAAATTCCTCCTGCCTGCGTTCCGTAAGTGAACGGCTCATCTGCCTCCGGCATCATTTGTTATTCAACATACAAAGGCAAGCCTCGAATTCATTTCGGGGATGCCTGATGAATGCTCACCCTGCCAACTGTAATTTTACTTCATGCAAGAACGGCTCATTTGGACAATCGGTCATTCCACGCGCCCGTTGGAGAAATTTATTTCCATGCTGCAATCGTTCCATATCGAGTTGCTTGCCGACATCAGGAGTTTCCCCGGCTCGAAGCGTTATCCGCATTTTAATAAAGAAGCGTTGGGATTATCGCTGCATCATGCAGGAATCGGTTACGTGCATTTGCCTGAGCTTGGCGGGCGCAGAAAGCCGCGCGCTGATTCTGCGAACACGGTATGGCGCAATGCTGCATTCAGAGGCTATGCTGATTATATGGAAACGGAAGCATTTAAGAAAGCAATCAGCCGGTTGGAAAATCTTGCAAAGGAAACACGCACTGCTTACATGTGTTCTGAAGCAGTGTGGTGGCGCTGCCATCGGTCGCTTGTTTCCGATTATCTGAAAACGCACAAATGGACGGTAATGCATATCTCTGAGGAAGGAAAAGCTGCTGAACATCCTTTCACTCCGGTAGCGCGCGACACACAGGGGAATTTGTTTTAGGAATCAAGAGAAAGTCATTTTTTTTGTCTCCTCCATTCCTGCTAAAATGAAATACCTTGTCGCTTCCTGACTTTTAGTGAGGAGGATTTTGAAATTCCTCATCACATGCTCGCATGAAGTGGCTGAGATTTAAAATATCCTTGTAACAAAAACCGCAGCAGTGACAGGGAATATTGATTTCCTCAGAATAAAAACCGCAGCAGTGACAGGGAATTTTGATTTCCTCAGAATAAAAACCACAGTAGTGACAGGGATTTTTAATTTCCTCAGAATAAAAACCACAGTAGTGAAAGAGATTTTTAATTTCCTTCCGATAGAAAGAAAAGATGTTACGTAGATTTTTGCATTCTCCATCAGCAGCCGGAAGTAAGTGACGGGGAATTTAAAAAGCATGCTCATTTTATTCAAAATTTTTTCAATGGTTTGTTGCGTAATAACGGGGATTTGAAAATTCCCCTTAACTATTTTGCCGGTTTATCGTACAGAATAAATAGTTATTGTTCACCCTAAACCCTACCTGCCATGGCACGAGTAAAAGAAGGTCTGAAAGACATAAAAACACTTGATTTGCTCGCCAAATCAAGATACATCATTTCGGAAATCACCAAAAACTTTACTCCGCCACCCCTGCTTGCGCAGGTAATTGCAACTACCAAGGCGCTGGATGAAGCAAATAACGCAGCTTACGGCAGAGGGACGTATGCTATTCAAATACGCGATGAAAAAAAAGAAGCATTGATTGTGCTTTTACAGTCATTAGCGGGATGGGTGCAGGCGATAAGTGGTGGCTCGGAAACGATGATTATGAAAAGTGGCTTTGAAATTCGCAAGCAGAATATAAGATTGGGAATGCCCTCCGCGCCTCAGGGTGTAATTACTATTCTTACTAAAGCCCCTGGTGTGTTGCTCGTGCGGTGGAAGCCTGTTCATGGAAAACGTAGTTACATCGTTGAACTGAATGAAGTGGATGTGATGGATGATGGAAAGTGGAAGTTGGTGCAATACTCGTCAAAAACCAAGGCACGCTTAACTGGTTTGGAAAGCCGTAAAACATACTGGGTGCGCATCCGCACAAATTCAACACGCGGAGTGAGTTTGCCCAGCAATGAGGTGATAGGGATGGTGTGGTGAGTATTTATATTCTAAATGCCGTTAGCCTTTTCCAAATCGCAGGAGCACTTTCGCCCGCGCTTTCAGCGTTTCCTCTTCCCTGTTTTTGGCGGGAGCATCCGTCATCAGCGAATCAATTAACTCCCTTGCAATGCGCGCCAGTTTTTCGGTGGCAGCATCCATAATCGCTTCATTTGCTTTTGAAGGCTTTTGAAAACCACTTAGCTTTCTTACAAATTGCGCAGAAGCAGCGGCAATCTCCCCTGTTGTTTCAAGTCTTCCGAAGGATGACTTGGAACATTGGATAGAGGAAGGTCTTTCGACCTTTTGACAAGACGAAAGTCTTGCATCTATCTGCCATCACAAGTCATCCTGCGGGAGACTTGGTGAGAAGGATAAAGACCAGTACGCACGGGATTTCGACACCCCAGAGAAGAAAAGCGCCCTGCAAATAGGTAAATGAAAGCGCCCGCAGGGTTTTCCGTTTCACCAATTTTCCGGAATCCCTTGTTATCATTCCACACCAACTGCGCGCGCGTAACTTTGCCGCCTCATGCGGAAAAGCCTGTTCCTTTTTATTTTTTTCCTCCTCTCCTACCCTTCTTTCAGCCAGCACACCCGCTGGATGGACAAGCGCAAACAAATTATCCGCAATGACACTGCATTTTATTTTTTCAAGGCGCATCGCTATGGCGCACAGGATTTATACAACCCACTGTATGTGGTGGTGAACGGTGGCTTTGACGTTTGGCAGTTGCATGGCATTGACCGCAACCCGTTTGAATACAATTGGAAGCTGAATGTGAAAAACTTCGGGAAGAATATCATTCACCCTGCTAAAGCGATTGATGCCACAGGCGCGAAGAAATTTTTCACTCAGGAAATCTTTCCGCTCAACTGGACACCGGAAGGCGCACAGTGGGTGCCGAATTATTTTCTGCACCTTGTGGGCAGTGGTATGGAATACAGGATGCTGACAGAGTATTACCGCTATCACAAAGTGCCCGCACCAAAAGTATTCTCTGCATTCACGGTGTTCACCATGCACTTCGTGAATGAAGTAATGGAAAACGATGGCAAGGTAGGCTGGAACACCGACCCTGTTGCCGACTGGTATTTCTTCGACATCGCGGGCATCTTCCTGTTCAACTCGATTCCCGTGTCGCGCTTCTTCAGCGAAAAGATGCACATGGCTGATTGGTCGCTGATGCCCACGGTTTCATTTCGCGATTTCACGCTGCAAAACGCGGGGCAATATTTCATTTACAAATGGGAGTTTACTCGCGAAAAAAACTGGGCGGTGTTCAATCGCTGGGGCATGGGCACGCAATTCGGCATCACCCGTAAATTCAAAAACGAAAACGCCCTTACTGCGGCAGGCGGTGTGCGTTCCTACGAGTTGGAACTGGTGGATACGGATGGATTTATTTTAACAACCACGCTTACATGGGCTGCATTCTTCGCATGGGATAAAAACAGCACACCCCTTGCAACGCTCGAAGTGAACGGCAGTGATGACTACACCGCTTTGCTGAATGTTTACCCCGGTGTGATTAAAATCAAAAAGTTCTCACCGGGCGTGTGGGGCGTAGCGGGCAAAGACGGCACGGGCGCTTTTGGCATCTGTGCGCGCTATTCGCTCGGCATCGGTGTTGGCTATGGATGGAAATAATTCCATTTCAAACACAGGAACAAACAGCTGTTTTTCAGAAACGCTCCATCTCTGAGAAGAAGAAACGACCTTCTGTCTCTGCATTTTCATCGGAGTCAGAGCCGTGAACTGCATTGGCTTCAATGCTCTTTGCAAAAAGATTGCGGATGGTGCCTTTCTCCGCCTTTGCCGGGTCAGTAGCGCCAATAAGTTTGCGGAAATCTTCTACCGCGTTTTCCTTTTCAAGAATCGCAGCTACGATGGGTCCTGATGACATATAGGCAACCAAATCATTATAAAACGGGCGCTCTTTGTGGATTGAATAAAACTTGCCCGCATTCTTTTGCGACAGTTTGGCGAGTTTCACCGCCACAATGCGAAATCCTGCTTCGTTAATCTTCGCCAAAATGGGACCAATATAGTTATTCTGTACTGCATCGGGCTTAATCATCGTAAAAGTTCTGTTCGTTGCCATAGTATTTAGTATAAAAATTTTGTGCAAAAATAGAGAAATAAAACGCATTGCGGCAAGCGGTAACTTTGGCTCGTGTACGAAACTTTGTTTCCCTGTCATTCCGGTTTTATGCCGGAATCCCCAACTATTTAAAAAATAAGGGGATGCCGGATTGAATCCGGCATGACACAAACGCATAATAAAACCAACTCTCTCTCAATGAATAAAACCGAAGTAGAAAAAGTAAAAGCGCTGCATACACCCGGCAAGAAGATTGTCATCACCACCCACGCAAATCCTGATGGCGATGCGATGGGCGCATCACTCGGCATGTTTCATTATTTAAAGCTGAAGGGCTGCAATCCGGTGGTCATTGTGCCTACCGGCTACCCTGACTTTCTCGCATGGATGCCCGGTGACAGCGAGGTGATGAATTTTCAATGGAAAAAAGAACAGGCGTTGCACTTAATCACAGAAGCAGAATTGATTTTCAGCCTTGACTACAACGGGCTTGCCCGCACCGACAAGATGGAGAGCTATCTGAAAAACGCAATCGCTCCAAAAGTGATGATTGACCACCACTTGCTGCCTGAACCATTTGCCCAATATGTTTTTTCAAATACTGATGCAAGCTCCACATGCGAAATGGTGTTTGATTTCATTGCAGCGGCAGGCGATGAGCAGTTGATTAATAAGGAAATCGCGGAGTGCCTTTATGCAGGCATCCTCACCGACACGGGAGGGTTTCAATTTCCCATTACATCACCCAAAGTACACCGCATTACGGCTGCGTTAATTGAAAGGGGGGCAGACAACAGTATGATTTATCAAAAAATCTTCAACACTTTTTCCGAATCGCGCCTGCGCTTGTTCGGATATTGTCTTGTGGAAAAGATGAAACTGTTCAAGGAATTGAAAACTGCGGTAATAACACTTAACAAGGAAGAATTACAGCGCTTCAACATTAAAACGGGCGACACGGAAGGATTAGTGAATTATCCCCTAAAAATGGATGACATCAACTTTGCAGCGCTCATTATTGACCGCACAGAAAAAATCAAAATCTCATTTCGCAGCAAGGGAAATTTTGACACCAATCAGTTTTCACGTGCGCACTTCAACGGAGGCGGACATAAAAACGCATCAGGCGGTCAATCGTCTGAAACGCTTGAAGCAGTTGTGAAAAAATTCGAGGAAGTGATTCCCGGCTACAAGGAGCAATTAGATTACAACCTTTAACCAATTGCGAATTCTAAATTCTCAATTCCTAATTCCCACTCGCTTTCGCCTTTAAAAACAAACACTTCTTTTTCTTGCTGTTTATATTTTGCAACTACGCGCATGAAATCTGAATCTAATTTTTACTTGCTTCTATTGTAATGAAAACCAACAACCATAAATGTGAACGTAAAACCAGCAGCGCAACCTAAAGACCGGAAGATATTCGTTCTCGACACCTCAGTAATTCTCTACGACCACAATGCCATCAAAAATTTTGAAGAGCATGACATCGTGATACCGATTCAAGTGCTTGAAGAGCTTGACCACTTCAAGAAGGGCAACGACACCCGCAATTTTGAAGCCCGCGAGTTCATCCGCTTCATTGATGATATTTCCAAACAAAACCTCATCAATGATTGGATTCCTTTAAATGGTGAAATAAAAGGAAAATTCAAAGTAGCGATTAACGAAAATGGCATTGAGGGAAATGAAAATGCCGTGCATGTTTTTGGCGATGAAAAGAATGACCATAAGATTCTGAATGCGGCATTGTCCTTGCAAAAACACAATCCTGACAAAAAAGTCATTCTCGTTACAAAAGACATTTGCCTGCGCCTGAAAGCAAAAGCTATGAACATGCGCGCTGAAGATTATGAAACAGGAAAGATTCAGGACGTGCAGAAACTATACACCGGAAAAACTGCGCTGGAAGTAACTCCCGAACTCATCAGCGAGTTGTTTGAGAAAGGAAGTATCACGCCCCAACAACTCGGACTTAAAAAAGTAGAAGACAATCAATACTTCGTTCTGAATATCGTCAATACATCTGTGTTGGGTCATTACAACCCAGCAACAAAAAATATTGAGCGCGTGGACAAGCAGCATGTGTATGGCGTAGTTCCGAAAAATGCCGAGCAGGCTTTTGCAATTCATGCGCTGATGAATCCTGCGATTAAACTCGTGACGATTCAGGGCGCTGCGGGTACGGGAAAAACATTGATGGCGATTGCAAGCGCATTGGAGCAACGCAGAAATTATCGCCAGATTTATATCACTTGCCCTATCGTTCCCCTCAGCAATCGCGACATCGGCTATCTGCCGGGCGACATCAAATCAAAGCTCGACCCTTACATGCAGCCTTACTGGGATAACCTCAACTTCATTAAAGATCTCCATGCAAACGATGAGAAGAACAGCAAGCGCATTGATGAAATGCTGGAGAAAGAAAAAATCGCAATTGCCCCACTCGCCTACATTCGCGGAAGAAGTTTGTCGAAAGTATTTTTTATAGTTGATGAAGCGCAGAACCTGACTCCGCACGAAGTGAAGACGATTATTTCCCGCGCTGGCGATGACACGAAAGTGGTGATCATGGGCGACATCAACCAAATTGACACGCCTTATCTTGACGCGCAAAGCAACGGGCTTTCTTACTTGATAGACAGCATCAGCAGCAATCCGCTGTTTGCGCATATCACGCTTGAAAAAGGTGAAAGAAGCGAACTCGCTAATCTTGCGAACCGGTATTTGTAATAGCGGTTATTTTTTTCAAAAGAGAATCTACCGGTTCGCCCGTGTTGCCATTTTTCAGATGTAGCGGCTTGAGATAGGCTGAAAGAAAATTTTCCGCAAAACCTTCAGCGCGAAATTTTTCTCTCATCTTTATAAGCATTTCTCCTGAGAGAAAATCATAACTCACCTTCCATTTTATCCGACAACGATCATCCAGCGTGTCTATCCTTGCAGGTTCGCTGCCCGATTGTATTTCTTGCATAAGGGAATACATGACAGGACTAATCGAATCAGTCCAATACTCAAAGACAATGGGACTATTTTTTATTTGAATTTCAGAGAAGTTTTTTTCTTTTATTTCCGTGAGCAGTTGAAAAAAATCTTTGGGCGTGTCATCAGGATGATGAATGGCGATATTAAAAAAAGCATCCTGAACGTATAATTTTCCCTGCAACTCAACGAGATTAAATTCATGCGTAAGATATCTAACAGTTTCCCTCCCTGCAATGTTTGCTGCGCTGCCCAATTCGGTTACATGGTCAACATAGCCGCAATTGTAGATATAGTTTTGATAACCAGCATAGTCATAAAGTTTGGCAAGCACGTAACTCGTCAAACCGCATTTAGCCGTAAGTGTATTTTTCTCAAACAATTCCAAGCAATGAAAACCGGATAATTCTTTCCAGGGCATCTTGTAATAATTAAGCGCTAAACTATCAAGCGATTCTCCATGATCAAGTTTAAGCGCAAGATATTTCCTTATCTCATTCACGACTTGATAATCATTTGCGCCTGTTTGTTTAAGCGAATCAAGAAAAGAGACAAAAAATTTTTCTTCGCTTGAAACTAAAGCGACTGATTCAATTTGCGCGCTTTGCTGATGCTCCTTACAGGAAAAAACAAACAGCAAACAGAAAACGAAAAGAAGAAAAAAGATTTTTATCGGCATTTGAAAATGTCGGGTAAATGAACGGGGGATTTAGTTTATTTTCTATTCTTCACCTGCGCATGAATCCATGCGTAAGTTTTTGCAAGCCCTGCCTCAAGCGGCTGGCTGGGCGCCCACCCTATTGTTTCTTTAATCATCCGGTTATCTGAATTTCTTCCGCGCACCCCCAGCGGACCGGGAATATGGCACAACGTAATTTGCTTGCCTGCAATGCGCATCGCCATTTCCGCAAGTTGATTAATCGTCACCATTTCATCCGAGCCAATGTTCACCGGTCCTATAAAATCTGAGTCCATTAATCTTCGCACTCCCTCCAAACATTCATCAATAAAAAGAAACGAGCGCGTTTGCTTGCCATCGCCCCAGATTTCGATTTGCCCTCCGTTTTCCGATTCAGCAACTTTTCTGCATATAGCAGCGGGCGCTTTCTCTCTCCCGCCCTGCCATGTTCCTTCAGGTCCAAAAATGTTGTGAAAGCGGGCAACGCGCACATTTATTTTATGATTTCTGCTGTACGCAAAAAACAATCGTTCGCTAAACAGTTTCTCCCAGCCGTATTCGCTGTCAGGCTGCGCGGGATAAGCTGATGTCTCGTCACACTTGGGATTATCGGGGTCAAGCTGATTAAACTCAGGATAAATACATGCGGAAGACGAGTAAAATATTTTTTTGATGCCCGCCAGTTTTCCGTAATGCAGCATATTCAGATTGATGGTGGCAGAGTTGTGCATGATGTCGGCATCATTCTCGCCCGTAAAAATAAATCCCGCTCCGCCCATGTCGGCTGCGAGCTGATACACTTCATCAAACGGACGGTCAAGAATAGTAGCGCACAATTTCTGGTCGCGCAAATCGCCAACCACAAAGTCATCTGCCGCTGTGGCGCTGAACTCAGGATATTTCAAGTCAACTCCGCGCACCCAAAAGCCTTCAGCCTTCAACTTCGTCACAAGGTGGCTTCCGATAAACCCTCCTGCGCCATTTACCAATGCGGTTTTCTGCATACTCATTGCTGCAAATTATTCATTTCAAAATTAAATTCAACTCTCACTCCACTTTTTTCGCCATCGCTTCATAGGCATTGATTACATCGTCTTTTAATTTTTCGCTGATTGTCGCTGTCGCTTCTTTCCTCTTTATTAGCTCAGCATGGCTAATTGAATCAACCAATTTTTTTAGTTCACTTTTTAAGTCTGCATCTTCATCAATTAACCATCCTGCATTTTGCAGCAAATGCCAGTTATCGCTTTGCTCGCTTCCGCAAAAAAGAATAGCCGAACCAAGCATCACCGCGCTAATTGCTTTTGAAGGAACAGCAATGTGCGTCCATTCTTTGCGCAGTGAAACCAAATGCACGTCAATAAAATGCAACTGGCTTCTCGGCACATTGTCAACTATGATAACACCGTGTTTTCCTGCGGCATATTCTTTTATAGCAGCAGCCTGATTACCATAGAGCGCCAACACGAGGCGGTGGCGCGAAGCGTCAATGCTGTCAATCGCTGCTTTCAAAAAATCAGGATTATGCGGATCGCTCAAATTGCCGCAATAGCCGAAATAAATTTTGCCTTCTTCCTTCCAGTGCGGAATCACGGTTGATTTATCCTGATAAAAAAACACACCGCAGGGAAGCGTTATAGAAGGCACCGGCTTGTGATACTGCTGCTGCAAATGTTCAGCTTGTTTCGGACCAAGCGTAATCAAAAATGACGGCACGTTGCCGTAAGTGATTTTCATCACCCATTTGTAAAACAAATTATTATCCCCGATGAGGTTGTTTGCGTGAAATCCTTCGGGAAAAAGGTCGAACGTCCAGAAGCCCCAGCGCACATTTTTCCCAAACAGCATTGCAGCCCAAAAGGGAAGCATGGGCGGGCTTGTGGTGCAAATGATAAGTGTGTCATTATATTTCAGCGCTTCCCGCGCAAGCACGAATCCATCATAAAGAAAAGTGACAAAACGGAATGCTGCATTTCTCCCCTGATAGAGTGTTTTAAGTCTTAGCACATTCCCGGATGGTTGCCTGCGTTGTCCTCCGCCTTCAAATTCGCGGTCAAGGCAAATCACGTTACATTCGACATTAAATTTGTCTTGTAGATATTGAACCATATCACAAACTGATTCACCGTTAATTGCCGGGCTGGGCGGATAGTGACGCGCGAGAAAAGTAATCTTAGCAGACACTTAATCTTTGGAGTTTGATAACAGAATGCGGCAAAGTTACTTGCTTGCCCGTATTGCGCGAACGGAAGCTACTCACCTCCGGCAAAACGCGGATTAATTTTTTTGCGCTGTTGTTTTATTTCGCTTGTTCTGATTTTGGCTTTGTGGCGGTGCTGCACCGAAGATTTAGTTGGCTTCGTTGCCTTTCTGACTTTAGGTTTCTTCAGCGCCTTTTCCAGCAGGTGATAAAAACGGGTGATGCTGATTTCTTTATTCTTCAATTGCGAGCGCGTTGTTTGCGCTTCTATTCTGAGGTCACCTTTTGACGAAAGCCTGGAAGCAAGCTTTTCCTGCACCAGTATTTTTTCATCAGCTGTCAACACTTGCGAGCCGGGTACATTAAACACCAGTTCGATTTTCGTCATCACTTTGTTTACATGCTGTCCGCCTTTGCCACTGCTTTTTGAAGCTTTGAATTTGAATTCGCGTTCAAATCCTCTTTGGGTTAATAGTGTCATGTGGAGTGTTTCTGCAAATCAATTACAAGATACAAATCATGCAGATTATTTTTTATCAGCAGAATACAAAACAAACTTAACCCTGCTTTCTCATCTTCGAGCATACGTATGCTTGCGCGCTTATTTCTCCCGAATAACCTCTCTCTTTCAATCCATTATTCGGGAAGGAATTGAATTAACTATACATTTGTGCCCCTGTGAATTAAATGGCTGCATTATCCAAAATACCCTTCGCGGTTTATTTCGTTTTTATTTGGGGTGTTTCAATTCTCCTCGTCAATCCTCTTGGTGAGTTTCCCTTAAATGATGATTGGGCGTTTGCGAAAAGCGTGTGGGTGTTGTGCGAAACAGGCAAGATGACGATAAATGACTGGCCTGCGATGACGCTGGTGGGTCAGGTGGCATGGGGCGCCTTATTTGCCAAAATATTTGGTCTTTCACATGTTGTGCTGAGAGTATCCACGCTGATAGCGTCTTTGATAGGCGCATCTACTTTCTACAAGCTGGCGCTTTATTTTTCTATAAACAGAAAAATTGCAGCGTTTGCGTCCCTGCTGCTTTTTTTTAATCCCTTATACTTCTCGCTTTCCTTCACATTTATGACAGACGTTCACTTTATGGCGGGAATGTTGTTGTCAATCTATTTTTTCCTGTTGTATCATAAGGATGCGCGATTTAAATATCTTTTACTTGGCGCGCTGTTTTCTGTGTTCACTACGATGATTCGCCAGCCCGGCATTCTCGTTCCGTTGGCATTTGCCCTCACAGCATACGCCAAAAGGCAAACTTCAGCAGCGAAGATTCTGCACTTCATTCCATTGCTTGTTACCGGACTCGCGCTTGTCCTTCATTCTTTTTGGCTGAAGAGCATGGCTGGTGATACGGCAAGCGTGGGGCAAATAGCTGACCTCTGGACTTTTATAGAAAAACAGAATCTTTGGCATTGGAAAACCAGAATATCCCAATCGTTATTTTATGCGGGATTGTTTCTCTTACCCTTGTCCTTGCTCTTGTGGTCGGAGATAAGAGAGATGATGAAAAAAAAGTCATCCTGGATAATCATCGCAGCTTGTGTGGCGGTGGTTGGATTTGCGCTGGTAAAGTCCTCTTATCCGCATGGTAATATTCTCTATAATTTGGGGTTAGGTCCAAAGGTGTTAAAAGACACTTATGGTTTTAACAATTTACGTCCTCACTTTGAAGGGGAAATTTGGCCCATCCTGTTACGCATTCTAAGCGCAACAGGGCTTCTATTCTTACTTATTCATTTATGCTGGAGAGCGGTTGTAATGAAGTTTTCCATGTTAGCGCCTCCCGGATATACGCGGGTTGCCAAGATTAATCTTTTGATATTTACTCTGCTCTATCTTTTGTTTCTCGTTATCGTTGCAGGTTACTTTGACCGCTATACCATTCCGCTCGTTGTTTCAATCGGCTTAGTGGTGATTCCTTCAAAAGTCAAAATTTCAGTACCGGCATTCAGGATTGCCTGCCTATGTTTAGCGCTGGTTGCTTTCTTCAGCATCAGGTTCACGCATGATTACTTGTCTTGGAATCGGGCAAGATGGAATGCCTTGAACGATTTGATGACAAATCACGGTGTGAGCGCGTTAGATATTGACGGGGGTTTTGAATTTAATTCCTGGCTGAAAACAAGGAAAAGCATTTATGGAAAACCAGGAACAAGCTGGTGGTTTGTGAATAATGATGATTATGTGCTTGCGTTTGGAAATCTTGATGGCTTCAGCAAGTTCAAGGGGTATTATTATCCACAGCTTTTATCTTTTGAACGCGATAGTATTTATGTGTTGAAGAAAGACAACATTGATTAACTTTTTTCCGCTCTCGGTTAAGTTGTCGGCCATTTTTAAACGTCAATCTAAAAATCAGGGTAACACACATTTAAACCCTATTGCTACTGTATGATTTCCATCTGCCTTCCGCAAAGAGCGGAACAGCAATGCAGAAAACAATTGTCCTCTACGCATAGACAAGCACATCAAATTAAAAGCGAAATTTAACCCGTAATGGAACGATTAAAACAAGACACCGTGCCGCTTGCCGAGCGCATGCGCCCCGCAACACTTGATGAGTTTGCAGGGCAGCAGCATCTCGTGGGCAAAGGAAAAGTGCTGCGCATTGTGATGAAATCAGGTAATCTCCCTTCGATCATTTTCTGGGGACCGCCCGGTGTGGGCAAAACAACGCTTGCAAATATTATCGCAAAAGAAACAGGAAAAACTTTCATCACGCTGAGCGCAATCAGTTCGGGCGTGAAAGAAGTGCGCGAAGTAATTGAGCTTGCAAAGAAGCAGGGAAGCATCCTGCTCTTCATTGATGAAATCCATCGTTTTAATAAAGCCCAACAAGACAGTTTGCTGGGCGCAGTTGAGAAAGGACACATCACGCTGATTGGCGCCACTACGGAAAATCCTTCGTTTGAAATCATCTCTGCTTTGCTTTCGCGCTGCCAGGTTTACATTTTGAAAGAACTCACGAAAGAAGATTTGCTTGGCTTGCTGAATCGCGCCATTACGAACGATACCCTATTATCAAAACGGCAAATTGAACTGCGCGAAACGGATGCACTACTGCGTTTATCGGGCGGTGATGCGCGAAAGTTATTAAGCCTGCTTGAAATTATTGTAAATGCTGTTGAGAAAGAGAAAGTGGAAATCACCGATAAATTAGTTGTGAGTACAGTGCAGAAGAAAATGGCGCTGTATGATAAAAGCGGTGAGCAGCATTATGACATCATTTCTGCGTTCATCAAATCTATGCGCGGCAGCGACCCGAACGCTACAGTTTATTGGCTTGCACGCATGATTGAAGGCGGTGAAGACCCGCTGTTTATCGCGAGGCGCATGTTGATTCTTGCATCTGAAGATATTGGCAATGCAAATCCAAATGCGTTGCTGCTTGCCACAAGTTGCTTCCAGGCGGTGAATGTAATCGGCTATCCCGAATGTGATTTGATTCTTTCGCAAACTGCCATTTATCTCGCAACTTCTCCGAAAAGCAACGCTTCATACATCGCCATTAATAAAGCAAAAGAACTCGTGAAGCAAACGGGCGACTTATCGGTTCCCATCGGCATCCGCAATGCGCCAACAGGATTGATGAAACAACTCGGCTATGGCAGCGGCTACAAATACGCGCACGATTATGAAGGCAACTTCACACAGGAAGAATTTCTCCCCGAAAAAATCCGCAGCCAAATCCTCTATGAGCCGGGCAACAACTCCAAAGAAATTGAATTGCGCAAGAAATTGAAAGAGATGTGGAAGGGAAAGTATGAGTATTGATTCGGTGATTCTATGATTTAAAAAAGCAAAAAATTGATAGCTTTTTCTGAAGGGTAGTTTTTATATTTGCAACCCGATTTTCTTTTTAAAAAAATTTGGCGAGGTAGCTCAGTTGGTAAGAGCGCAGGATTCATAACCCTGAGGTCGGGGGTTCAACTCCCCCTCTCGCTACAAATCACTCACTTTATTTCCCGAAACTTTGTGCGTCTTCAGTTTTCGCTTCTCTTTTTTATTATTTTCTTAGTTCCTCAAGCCTTACCCCAAACCCCTCCCCTTTCCATCCCCGAAAAGCCCTTTAGCTACCGCCCCTATCGCGATTTTGAACCCTGCTATGACACACTGAAATTTTTAGGCTACAAACGGGTAATTGAAGTCAGCTTAGGTCTGCCTTCGTGGAAACCCGTGACGGGGCATGAGGATGTCGCCATCTTTGAAGGCACTGTAATTAAAACTCCCAATACTTCGCATATCAATACAAAAGTGAGTCAGGAGGATATGCCATTATATCATTACACGCATGATTTTACTTTTAATGCAATTCCAGATGAATACCCCGACAATCGGTGCAGTAATTTGCTCTGCGCCCAGGTGATTGAAAAAAATCAGGATGGCGTCATAAGTCTCGATACGCTCTATCAGCGCTTCCTGCATCTTGAGTGGGAAACAGGGTTGGGAATGGCGAACAAAAAAAATCCATGTCGCGAACTGAACCTTGACGGAAAAAGCTGCGGCTTCTTTTCCGTTGGGCATGAACGTGGCGATACAATTTGGAATTGGCCTACCATTGGTGACTGGGTGCATGTGGAAGGCTTATGGGTGTTTGACCGCGGACATCCTCCTGCTTATACTGAAATTCACCCGATGCGCTTCATCGGCATTCGCAGAAGTTTACCGGAGAAAATCAATCATCCGAACAAGCCGGGAGAAAAAATCTGGGCTACGCGGGTTGATGTTTATGCGAATGGCGATGGGGGCGCATTATACAACAACACTTATCGAACGGAGGAAAACAAATTTGTTCATCCTGTGAAAATGGGCGCGAAAGATTACACCTTCAGCGTGAAACCGCTCATTCCACAACCAACCACCGATGCACATTTGCGTTTTGTTGAGGTTACTCAAAAAGGAAATACATTTTCATCCGATACGAAATTGCTCTCCGAAAAAAATGGCGAAGGAGCGCCTTCCCTGAATGTTACAATTCCCTGGAAAGGGCAGCCCGACTCGCTTGTGCTGGCAAAAACAATTTATTTGTATTGGGATGCGGGAAATGGAAAACCTGAAGGATATTCCGTTACTACTTACAAAGTCACGTTGCTGGAAATCAGGTTTCGCAACCGCAAGGAATTTTTTACACCGCACGAAATGCGTGCTTTTGCCAACGTGGGCGACAAGTGGTTTTTCCTGAATGAATTATTTGGCAAAGATTTTTTGCGCAACGGCATGGGAAGTTCTTACAAAAAAAGATGGAAGCTCAACCTGATTTTCTATGTGGATGTGCCTTACAATGGTGAATTCCGCGTTCATGCCGGAAGTTGGGAAGATGACGGCATCGAAAAAAGAATGGGTTGGCTGTTTGACCCCTTTTCGCCCTGCACAAAGGAAACAAAAAAGAACTTTAAAAAACAACTTATGATCGTTTCACCTCTTCGCTTCCGAGGATGTCTGAACGATCTGATGGGTGAGGTGCATGATTTTTATACTCCACAACTGATTGGCAAATCGTTTGAAACGGAGTCCCTCTCGAAAGGCGAGCCTTTTGAAGATTTGTGTATTTGCAATAAAGATTTGCAAAACGATATGTTTTCACTGAAGTATAAAATTGAAAAGGTGCGGGTAGAGTGATTTGTTGATTCGATAATTCAGTGATTTGATAATTCGTAATTCCTAATTTTCAATTTCTAATTCTCAACAGAATGTACTACTGTTTTCTAAACGACAAAATTGTTCCGGCAAATGAAGCTGCAATTGCAATCAACGACTTAGGATTACTGCGTGGCTATGCTATTTTTGATTACCTGAAGACCTATAACGGCAAGCCTTTCCGCCTACAGGATTATCTCAACCGCTTCCGCGCTTCGGCTGATGATTTGCGGCTTCCATTAAAATATAGCAATGCGCAAATTGCAGCACTCGTAAACGAAGTGTTACAAAAAAGCGGTGTGACAGGTGATGCCGGTATCCGTCTGCTTTTAACCGGAGGCAACTCGCCTGATTCAATGAATATCACTGAACCGAATTTTGCCATCATCCTTGAACCTCTTCCACCTTCGCCAAAAGAGCAATATGAAAACGGAGTGAAACTGCTTACGCATAATTTCAAACGCACATTTCCGCTTTCCAAAACAACCAACTATGTCACTGCCATTAAAATGATGCCGCAGGTGAAAGCGCAAAATGCGTTTGACCTTTTATATTGCAATGAAGGAGAAGCGCTGGAACTGACACGCAACAATTTTTTTCTGATTAAAGGCAACAGCCTGATTACCGCAAAGGATGGCGTGCTGCTTGGCGTAACGCGAAAGGTGATACTTGAATTAGCTCAACAGCATTTCACAGTTGAAGTGCGCAGAGTGGATGAAATCGAACTGAATACTGCGGATGAAGCTTTCCTAAGCGGTTCAGCGAAAAAGATTATCCCTGTGGTGCAAATGGATGAGCATGTTTACGGCAATGGAAAACCGGGCGCGGGAACAAAAAAACTGATGCAGCTTTTCAATGAATATACGGAAAAAGTGTGCGCACCTGTATCGGATTCATTAATGCAATGATGCGCTGATTTAAACAGCAGAAATTTTCATCAGCTATTTACAACGTAAAACTTACCAAAGGCAACAACCCTCAATCGCCTTGTTTATTTCTTCATTATCGAAGAAACCAAACTTTTTTGCTTTTATCAAATCGTTACAGCCTGCGCCTCTCCTGTAATTGGAACATTTAAGCAAACCGAGCTGGTAAAATGCTTCTGTGCTATACGGGTTAAATCCAATGGCTGAATTTAAAAGCGACTCAGCCGCTTCTATATTCCCTCGCTTCATTTTCTTGATTGCTTTTTCAATCAACTCAATAGAGTTCTTTTCCCGCTTTGAACGCCATTTGAAAACATATTCTTCTTGCTTGCCGGGAAGAAATTTTATCTCCTGCTTCTTCAAGCCATCGGGATACCAAAAAGTCCAGATGCCTTCTCGCTGCCCATGCACAAAATTTCCTTCAACAAACTTCTGCCCTGTTTCAAAATACCAGACGAAATAACCTTCCTGTATTTCAGGTTGAAGCGAAGAATAATCGCCCTCCATTTGCAATGTTCCTGATATGTAATAGTCCATTACATGCTGCCTGTTTTCCTCTTGCTTTATCGCACGATAAAACCGCGCGCTGTCTTTTGTCGTTTCCTTCCAGTATTGATTAAAATATTTTACAGAATCGCTTTGCGCTGAAAGCGCAAGTGGAATCAGCAAATTGATTATCCAAATCAGGTTTTTCATTTGGGCGGTTCTAAAAATTCTTTTTCTAACTCCCTCTCCTTTTGGGAGGGATGGGGTGAGGCAATAAAAGAGCAATTTTTAGAACTGCCCATTGCTATTCAAAGAGTAAAAAAAACCCTCTGATTTCTCAGAGGGTTTTTACTTTTTATACAGCAGATTTATTTATTCCAACACTATCTGCTTGTAGGTTTGGCTGCCATTGCTAAACAACACATTGATGAAATAAACGCCTGCCTGCAAGCCGTTTCTTTTTACAACATGCGCGGCTGCGCCATTCGCAGCTTCCGATCTCACTTCCTTGCCTGAAATGTCAAGCACACGGAGCGACTGCATGAAATACTTGCCGTCAAGCACGCGGATATACACATCGCTGGATGCGGGGTTAGGATAAATCTGCACCGCTGCATCAGGAACAGTATTAAACGCGATGCCGATTGAGCAATCAACAGGGGCGTTATCTTTATCAGCCGTATTCGCTGCTGCGCTGTCAATGTTAGCAAATGCTGCAAGCGCGCGCGGTGTGAAATAATTCATGACGCTGTCAATGTAAACTTCTGCTTTTGCTCGTGAAGCAAACGGATTTGCAGCAGAACCGAAACCTGTATAACCGGGATTAGCAACCGATGGGCGGGCAATCTTTGTCAAAGTAGAATCATACCAAGCCCAGGGTTCGTAGCCGTTTGCAGGACCAGGAAAGCCCAACAAACCTTCATACCCTGTGCGGCTTTCTGCAACCTGCGTATAAGGGTCGGTAAGGTTTAGGGCATAAAAAATTTGCTGATTTCCCAAGTTTGCAGCACGTCTTGATAAGTCATGGCTGCCGCTTACTTCAACAACAGGCTGTCCCGTTGCAGAAACAATTACTACCGCAGTCATATATGGTGTTAAAGGATCTAACTCGCCATGAAAGGATACAATGGGCGTTTCTCCTGCTTCCTGCCATGTAGTATCGCCAATAGCGCCACCCATGTTCAAGATTACCTGCGCTGCTGATGAGTAACCGGCATTATTCAAAGGCGCATTCAGACCGATGCATCCGCCTTCACCATCAAATCCTCCGGAAACCGAAGTGTCAATTACAGACTCACCGGTAGCAGGGTCAAGGAATTTCAACAATTCAATTTCACTTCCTTTATTCAGCGAAGAAAGAGCCAATGCGAGGTAGCCTCCCGAGTTGGAACCGCCAACAGCTATTCTGTAAGGGTCAATCCTGTAAGTATCAGCAGTTGCTGCGTCTTTCCTGAAATAGCGCACACAGGCTTTGGTATCCTGCATGCCGCGATAAACTGCATTGATGATGGTGCTTTTTCTGATTGTTTCAGTTGCGCCAAGCGGGTTCCAGCCCAGCCTGTAATTAATTGAAACAGCCACCCATCCGCGTTTTGCAAATTGAGTACACATTTCAATGAACGAACTGTCATTCTTATCTCCGAAAGGCAGAAAGGCATCTTTAGGAAGGAAACTTCCGGCATGCGCTAAAATGATAACAGGTCTGGTTGCCTCATAATAAGGTCCGCCAACGGTATCGTCTGCCGGAAAGTAAACATCCATTTTCAAATCGGTTAAGACAGGAACACCTGTCAAAAAAGAGTAATTCTCGCCATACTTGTAATCAGCGGTTACCTGAATGTCGCTAAACACTTCATCGGTGTAGCGGCTTTGTGCGTTTACGGCAGTAATAAATAGACTGCATAAAACAACAATTGAAAAAAAAGTTTTTGTTTTCATGACTTAAATGGGGGTTTTGTTTTTAGAATTCGTTTACAATATAGAAAAAAATTTAAAAATTATAGTTTATCGGTCTCAAAAGTTATTGACAAATACGCCAGCCTTCCGATGTCAGGACCGCCATACGTTTGAAACCGTTTCTTATTCAACACATTGGTAGCGCCCACTTTAAAGGTGGTATAAATTTTAGGAACCTTGTAATTAATCTGCGCATCCACAAGATCATAGGTGGGAATATTTCCTGTGAATTGGGGCGAGCCTTCAAACAAATAGCTCTGCACCCATTTATAATTCACATTGAATCCCCAGTTTTTGATGGTTGCATTTTTAATTCTCAGCACAATGTCTTTGCCCGAAATGCCAATATTGAATTTGTGTGCCGGTGTGTTAAATGCGGGAATAATTTCATCGTCAGAGCCTCTTCTGTCCAGCACGTTCCATGAATAATTTCCCGACAGGGAGAAATATTTTTTGAAAAAATAATTTACGCCAACTGAAAATCCCTGCGTAGTGACCTGGTCGGGTGAGTTGGCAGACACGCGATAAAACTGCGTATAGGTAGGCAGATTAATTGTAGTATCAATCCGGATTGCCGCCCCGATTTTATAGCCCAAGAAATCTTTGTACCAACTGAAATAATAACTGGCATCAATGAACAGTCTTTTAAAAAGCGTTGCTTTATATCCTACTTCCAGCGACTTCACTTTTTCAGGACGCACGGGCGGAACGCTGAAATAATCGAGGGAATCGCTGTTGAAGGCAAGTCCGCCAAAGGAGGCAAAATAAGAATCGCGCGTTACAAGACTATCTATGCCGTCAATGTTGCCGATGAGGATTGCTCTGCCCACATTGTAATAGAGGTATTGGTCTTGCAGAGTGGGATTGCGGATGGCGGAGGAAAAGGAAAGCCTGAATGTATTTTCTTCATTTGCTTTATACACAAAGGAAACAGCGGGCGAAAACAGGAAATCAAAATTTTGATTCTTGTCCATGCGCACCACACCGGTTATGATTAATTTCTTATTCAACACCCTTTGCTCGGTTCCAATGTACGCTCCGTATTCATAGTTAGTGATTTTGGTGTAAGAAGTGTCTTTGATCCTATTTCCACCCGCGTCAATTGTAGATGTAATAACAGCCGTGTCAGAAAAAATAGTGCCGCGTGATTCAGGAGTATAGAACCGGAAACTGCCACCTGTTGTAACATTCATTCCGTAAGCTGCCGATTTTATTTCAGGGGCGAATTTATATTCACCCTGCACCTGGGTTAAGGATGACTTGTCGTAAAACTTTGAGCCGCCTTCTAAAAAAGTATTCTTAGATGTTATCGAGTTGAAAACAGAATCAAATTCAGGAGTGCCCGGAACCAAACGCGGGTCATTAATAAATCCGCGATAGCCTTCGCCATCGCTAAACGCCCGTGTTTCGTTATGCCACTTAATTAATGAATCTGAATTGGCTTGCATCACGGAGTCTGCCAACGCGTAGGTTGCAAATCTGCTTTCGCCAAACCAAAGCGATTGATATTCCGGTTTCGTTGGGTCAGGGAATCCATCTAAAGCATACACTTTCTCGGTGATGTTATTGCGATAATAACCTCTGTAGTCATTGCTCCATTCAAAATCGGGAGACGTATTTTTTTTAACTGCCTCTTGCAGCAAAAGCGCTGTGAAAACAGCATCATAAGAATCACCCGCATTTTCACGCGTATGGTAAGCCCTGATATGAAATTTATCAGGCTGGCTGATTTCAAACCGGTGTTGCTGAAACTTAAAATCTTTCAAGCTGTAGCGATTATCTCCCTGGTAAACCGTTGTGCCGGTTCCGAAATTATAGGCGTATTCCGTTTCAATTTTTTCAGTGATTTTATAGTGCATTGAGCCGCTTGCTTTGATATTGCGGGAATCATAATCAACTACATCTTTTTCCTCATAGCCCGTGCGATGAAAAACTCCAAGCCCGGGACTAAACAGTCTGCCATCGGCATCTGTATCGTTATTGAAATTGTCCGTGATGTTTTCATCTCCGTATCTGTTCACTGCATCATATCCTCCCCAATTGTCTTTTCCGACAAGCGAGTTTTCCGAAGGATTCATGTTAGTCGCTTCCCAATCGTTTGCCCGCATGAAGGCTGCATTTATTTTAAACGCAAACTTGTCTTCTCCATTTTTATTTTGAAATGCATTTGCATAGCGCAATCCGCCTTCAAATAATGCCCGCTCGCCCGCTTTCAGCATCACGCTGATTCCGGGATGTAAAAAAGGATTTTTTGAATCCATCACAATGACACCGTTGAATGCATTGGGACCATAAAACGCAGAGCTTGCTCCCACAATCAAATCCACTTTCTGAATATCCAACTCAGAAACGCCCACAAAATTTCCCAATGAAAAATTCAATCCGGGAGCCTGATTGTCGGCACCATCCACCAATTGCAAAGTGCGAACGGGACGCGTGCTGTTAAATCCTCTTGTGTTCACCACAACAAAGCCCATGCTTGCAGTGGTAAGGTCAACGCCTTTTAAATTTCCCAACCCGGCATAAAAATCAGCAGAGGGCGTTTGCTTAATCGCGCTCAAACCCATTGATTCAACGGTGAGTGGCGATTCTTTCAACTTCTCTGTGATACGTGTGTCGGTTACCTGCACCACTCCCACTTGCACCGCTGAACTCTTCAATTTTACTGAAACTGCCCGGCTGATGTTTTCAGGAGTGATTTGAAATTCTAAATTTTCATGCCCGAGGTAAGTGATAAGTAATGTGAAAGGCGGCTGTTGTTTTGCGTCAAATGTAAACTTGCCGTCAAAATCAGTTTGCGCTCCGGTTGTTGGTGCTTTAATAATTACGGAAGCGGCAAATAATGCTTCACCATTTTCATCTTTCACCACTCCTGAAACAGTTTGCGCCTGCAACAAAACGGTAGAAAGCAAGAGCGCAGTTATCAGGACAGTTTTTTTCAGCGTTACAAACTCGCGTTTGAACATAGGCTTGGGGTACTAAGTGTTTTGAAAAAAAGTTGCTAACTGTTGGGCAGTTCTAAAAATTACTTTTTTATCGCCTCACCTTATCCCTCTCCAAATGGAGAGGGTATATACGGTAGAATTTTTAGAACTGCCTGTTATTACTCAAAGAAAACAACAATTCTGAAATTAAACAATTTCAGACTGATTTTTCTACATGCTTCTTTGCCTGTCGTTTTGCCGCGAGGTGATGCGGAAGAACAGTTTTCCCATTTTTACCTGCTTTTTCCTTTTCCTTTTCATCCACGCGGATGTTGTAGCGAATCACGCGCCAGTAGTCACCGCCATAAGGCACTAAAATTTCCATGCCGGGCGCAATGTCGCATGCGGATTTCAAATAGCACCGCTTTTTTTCTGTGTCATACTCGCAATTATTTTTAATGCCCGGCACTTTGGTTAAGCCGTTTGCATCATTTGAATAATGGGCGATGCCTTTCTTAGTTTTCCATGCATCAATCACATAGTTTTTGTTGAACCAAAACACATAGCCATAAGATTCATCGGGCATATTTTCCACCTGTTTCCAGGTGAGGATTCTGCCTTTATATTCCGTGATGCGTGTCCCCTTTGGAATAAAAACTTTGGTGAACAGCCCCTTTCCCGCTCCGGGGATGGTGGACTTTTTTGTGTAAAGATGTTTATTGAGTAATGCCATAATTTTTAAAGTGGGCAAAGATGTAAAAGTTTTTTGACCAATTCCTGACAGTTACTCCTGTTTGCTTCCTTATCTTCGCGCAAAAATTTTCAACCCATGAATTATTTCTTTTCCGCCCTGCTCTGTGTATTGCTTTTTTTAGCATCCTGCAACAACCAACCTGCGCCTGCAACCACTGAACCGATAACGGCAGCACCCGTTGTTGACACGCTGCGCTATCCCGAAGAAAAACATTTAAAAAACGTCCGCCAGCTTACCTTCGGTGGCGACAATGCAGAAGCCTATTTCAGCTTTGCCGGTGATAAACTCACCTATCAATGGACGCACAAAGAAAAGGGCATCACCTGCGACCAGATTTTCTTTCTCTCTACAACAATGCAAAACGGTTCGGACTCCCTCTCCTCCGGAGAGGGGCGGGGTGAGGCTACCCGCATTAGCACCGGCAAAGGACGAACCACCTGCTCTTATTTTCTGCCCGGTGATTCACTCGTTCTCTACGCTTCCACGCATATCACTTCCGACACCTGCCCGCAAAATCCCAATATGAAAGATGCGCGTCAATACCTCTGGCCCCTCTTTGATTCTTACGAGATTTTTATTGCTGATTTATCAGGCAACGTAAAAAAACAACTCACCGATAATAAATTCTATGATGCCGAAGCCACCGTTTCCCCGAAGGGAGATAAGATGGTGTTCACTTCAACACGCACCGGTGACTGCGAACTTTTCACCATGAACCTTGACGGCAGCAATGTGAAACAAGTAACAACTGAACTCGGCTATGACGGTGGCGCATTCTTTTCGCCCGATGGCAGCAAACTCGTGTTTCGCGCTTCGCGCCCGAAGACAGCAGAAGAACAAAAGAATTACAAAGCCTTGCTTGCAAAAGGATTAGTCGCCCCTTCCGACATGGAGATATTTGTCTGCAACTTAGATGGCTCTGACATGAAGCAAATCACCACGCTCGGCAAAGCAAACTGGGCGCCTTACTTTCATCCTTCGGGAAATAAAATCATCTTCTGCTCCAATCATCAATCCGAAAAAGGATTTCCCTTTCATCTCTATATGATAAATATGGACGGCACCGGCTTGGAGCAAATCACCTTCGATCCGATGTTTGATTCGTTTCCCATGTTTTCGCCCGATGGCAAACAACTTGCCTTCTGCTCCAACCGCTTTAATGGAGGCACGCGCGATACGAATATTTTTTTAGCGGAGTGGGTGGAGTGAGCTTTTTTTTGTGAGAGAAGTGGCGCGTACTGATTTCAGTTCTTTAACACGCGTACTCGCAGCGCCCTCGACCGAAGTGCAGCAGTTTTTTTAGGCGAAAATAAAAAGCGCCCTCCGGAAAAACCGAAGGGCGCTTTTGTTTTTATCTCGCGTCCGCTGGCGCGGTACAAAGTCTAAAATAATTTGTTCTTTGCGAGCGTCCTTTCAACCTTAGTTATTCTACGCTCATATTCTCTGAACTGGCTGTCGCGTTCAGCAAGTTTCATCACGCTTAACCGAAGCTCTCCGATAGCTTTATTGTTAAGCATCATTTGCTTGTCTAATTTTTCGAGGCGGTCGTTTGTAATGTTTATGCCTTTCCGCATTTCATGAATTTCGGCAAGCACATCTAACATCACATCAACTAATTTTTTTTCATCTTCCATAGAACTATGGCATTTCTTCAAAGATAGGAAACGCAACTAATGAAGTAAAGTTTCAAAAAGCAAAAAAGCGCCCTCCGGTTTTAGCGGTGGGTGTTTTTGACTTTATCTCGCGCCAGTATCCGCTGGTGCGCTACAAAAAAAAGCGGACGCTCAAGGATGAAAGGCACAAGCGGACGCTTGCGCCAGTGTTGGGGGGAGGCACACGCGACACGAATATTTTTTTAGCGGAGTGGGTGGACTGAGTTTTTTTGTAAGAGAAGTTGGCGCGTACTTACCTCATTTTTCTATTGGCTCTGTTTAGCAGCGTTGACAGCACAAGGGCAACAGTATTTTTATGCAAAAACAAAAAGCGCCCTCCGGAAAAACCGATGCGCGCTTTTTCTGCCCGCAAGAATTGAGGCGTAGAACTGTGCGCTTGCCTTCTTGCGGCTTGCTGCCCGCGCAGGAAGATTCAATCTTGCCTCCTTCTTCCCACAAGATGCAATCTTGCGGGAGAGGGGAGAGTTATCTGATGCTGTTTATCATTCTTTGATAAGTATCATGATTGCCTATCCAAAACCAATAGACATTTTTTCCTTTAAGGATGCCTAAAGCGCGATAAAAATCAGTAACTCTTGCAGAATAGACAGGCTGCTTTTTCCCTACTTTTTTAAACTGCAAACTTGGATGCGCGGGATTTTCTTTAAAAAGGTCGTAGCCTTTGTCGGCAAGTTGCTGAATTTCTTTGGGAAGTCCTTTGTAGCATTTCCAAAAGGAATCGCTTGCGTAAGATTGGTAGCGCGGCATTTCAGCGCTTGATTTTCTTGAATTTGCCTTGTTTGATTTCTTTTAACACCTGCTCGCCCAGCGCATCCAACTGCTTCTGTGATTGGTCAAACAGTTGTTGCCAGGTGATTTCATCGAGCACGATATTGGCGAAGCGGTTTTGCTCTTCATTGGGCAATTGCTTCAATCTTTTAATCGCTTTTTCCAGCAGGCGTGTCATGTTGCAGGCTTTTTTCAAAGATAGGAAATTACAGATGTCTGACATCTCTAAGATGCTTGCTTTGCTGTGATGGGCTACAAAAAGCGTCCACCTGTTTTAGCAGAGAGCGCTTTTGGCTTTATCTCGCGCCAGCGTCCGCTGGTGCGCTACAAAAAAAAGCGGACGCTCAAGGATGAAAGGCACAAGCGGACGCTTGCGCCAGTGTTGGGGGATTTGCTTATTAGAAAGCATATCCAACCCCAACACCTACCGTAAGCAGCATAGGAAATGAATCATAGTCACCGTATTCGAAAATTGAACCATTGACACGGGAAGCAACATTGTAATGAGTTACACCTCCGTACATAAAATCAAAGTATCCGGTGAAAACAAAATTATTCATCATTACTCGTGATGCTATCCCGAATTTCATAGCAGGACCAACTGCGGTTGATTGGTCAACCGAGCCTATTCCACCTTGTCCTACCAGAGTAATTTCTTTTTGTGAACTGATAATCATTCCCAATGGCTGAATATTTAAATCAATGGCGATTTCATTTTTTGGCCATACGGATAACATCAAACCCGTTACAAGAAAGGTATTGTGCCAACCGGGAAAATCTACACCGCTTTCAGGGAAATTAATATCGTTTGCAAAAGCAAATTCATTTCCGAATGAGCGGATATAAGCGAGCGTAGTGTTGATTCCTATAAATTTCTTCTTGCCAAAACTGCCTCCTACATCCATTTTAAATCCAACACCCGAACTGGCATATTCAGCATCATTACCGTTAATAGCTCCATAAGAACCAACTGCAAAAGCTCCCACTACGCCAAAAGTTATAAACCCGGGTGAGCGGTCAATTTCCCCCGCGCTATTCTTCTTTTCTGCGGGTGTTACTTTTTCCTGCACCATCGGTTGGGGTTTCTCTTCTGCCTTATTCGATTCAACAGTAAACATTTCTTTGGTGCCGTTTTCATAGATAATCATCACTACTTTTTCTGGTGATTGACTGTAATCAGGTCCTTGTTGATTATCCCATTTTTTGTAAGTGATTGCCTTATTTTCAGCAATGGAAACCACTTTCACTTTTAGCTCGCTGCCATCTTTGAAATAAATGATGTCTTGAGAGAAAACATTTCCCATCATTAGCATTGTCAAAAGAGGGAAGATAAATAAGCTTTTCATTACTATTTTTTTTAGGTTAAAGTTTGATTCAAATTTTTTTTACCCCACTGCAATCATATGTCTGTTGCCTCTTTGAGGTATTATTTTCTTTTTATCATAAAAATTGTATAAAAAGGGAAACCACCACCGTACTGACCAGCAGGAATAATAGCATTAGAGAAATTAATAGCTTCAAATCCTTGTGCATTTAATTTTTGCATTTCCTCAATGATCGGGGCCAAGTCATATCGTTTATCTTCCTTTTCCATTTGAAATTCTTTTTCTTGTGTTGCTTGGGCTCCTATTTGAATGCTAATAAAATTTTTTTTTCCTCTTTGAGAAACGCTTATCACGGCATATTCTTCAGTGTTGCTTTGACACAAAGCGTAAAAAGGTAAAAATGATATTGAAATTAAAACAAAAATTTTAAAAAAACTATTTCCAAGAGTTTTCATAGAGATATATTTTAGTAAATAGTCAACCTTAATATTCAAATCGGCAATTATGGAAACTTAAAAGTCAATATTCCGCATTGGCTCAATGTTGCAGTACCAGTAAATTCTGATGGATACAGTACATATCCGTTCACTTGAAGCACACGAAGGTTTTTGAAACCTGCTGTCGAGGTTACTAATTTATTACCATAACTTCCTACTTGTCCTGCATAAACGTTATTGATATAGCAGCTATAAGGGTTATCACTATAAGAATCGAAATCAACAGTGCCAGTATTATTTTGCTGACATGCAGGGCGATTGTCGGTTTCACATTGTGTGCCTGTAAATCCTGTAAGACAATCGCATCCGCAAGGAGATTTCAAGGTTCCCCCGTTCTGGCAAACTAAGTTGCAGTCATCATCTTTTTTACATGAATTAGTAACCAGTATAAAACTGGAGAGAAAGAGAATTAAAAAAATTTTAATTGTTTTCATAAAATGGTTATTGGGTTGGTAATTTTCGCCTACTCTCTTCGCAATCCCCAGGGCTTTTCAGCATCCACCCTTTTTATTTTAAAAAGACCACAGACAACAGTCCACCGTCAACGGTATTTTTTTAACTGTGCACTGTTGTCTGTCGTCTGTTAACTGCATCACTCATCCCCCAAACACCACGCTCACAATGTCGCTCGCCTGCCCTACTTCGGCATCTTCAAGCACGCCAATGGCGAGGTATTCGCGTGTTTCGGCTTGCCCGGGCGTGGCGAGGAGGCGCGTGTCGTCATAGAGCGACACGGTGTCGCGCGCCATAAACTGCCACGTTGCCTGCCCTTTCAGCCGCCAGTAAATATTCACGCCATCCACCATTTTTTTAGTGAAGCTCAGGCGCACATAGCCGGGAAACAATGCCGCCTTCAGTTCGGGCTTGAACGTGCTTATGTCACCGCCATCCTCGTCACCGATGATTTGCAAATCTTCGCCAATGGCTTGTGTGTAGGTCGCTGCCGTTTTTCCGCGCTTCATCAGGTTGCGGATAAGGGGCAGGCTCGTTTTCTTCTGATTGTCTTTAGTCGCCACCACGTTTTTGGCGGTAGCTTTTGCCGCCTCCACCGCGGTGACGCTGTCAATAACGGCATCACACTGAGTAGTGATGGCGGTGCCGTCAAGCGGGCTAAGCCCCAACGCCACCAGATGGTTGCTTATTTTATCGCGCATGTTGGTGCATCAAATGGCGAGTTGCGAATCTTGTTTTGGAACATAGTCAGCCATAAAAAGGGGGTTTAAGGGTGAAAAAAATAGGTTTCGGTGTCATCACAGACTCGTTCCGCGATACGCTATGATTTATATTGAGGGGCTGCCGGAATCCCGAATTGCGGGGCGGCATTCCTGTTTGCAGGTTAAAACAAGGTTCCCGAAAACTCCGGGACATTCCCTGAAGCAGCCGGGCGCAGGTTTGAGGGCGCAGAGCTGAGTCTGAAACGTGCAGACCTGAGTTTGGAGAAATCAAACAAAGGGCTGAGGGTTTCAGACTTGGGATAAAAGAAGCAGATTCAGGTACGGTGGCTCCGCACACAGGTCTGAAAGCGGCAGGTATCGTCCTGGCGGTTTCAGGCATAGGTCTGAACGATTGGGGAAAATGGACTAAGGCTGAGTGCTGAGTGCTGCATAAGGGTTACTACAAATTTTAAAAATTATTTTCAGATTTCCAAATGATGAAAAAAATAAATTGTGGATGTGCCTCACCAAAAAAACAGGGCGTTATTGCGAGGGAGGCTCAAATGGTATGAACATTATCGCATCCGCGTGTGCAAAGTGGAGCGCGATTATGCATTCAACCGCGAGGGTTGATTCTGCAAACAAGATACGCTTCTCAAACTTTCAGCGTTATTCCGCGTATGCTCTCGTTTCTATTTCCAAAAATGAAACAACTGCTTCTTGAACGCGCCAAAGTGATGCTTACCGGCATTGCAGTTGCAGCTCTGCTCGCGCTCTTCACGGCATCCTGCACAACAATGCGCAAAGATTGTCACGGCAACAAGCACCAAAAACTTTCAAACGGAATTCACCTGATGATTTCCCTGCCGGCTATACGATAACAATCTTCCCCGCAACTTCTGCTTTCCATTCAAGGCATGTAATTTGCCTTCAGTTGCGATAGTTTAAACTTGAATAATAATGAAGCATCTGACAGCGATTATTTTCTTTCCATGGATTCTATTCTTTGCAGCAGCTCAGAAACCAACTTTAGTATTTGAAAAAAAATTGCATGATTTCGGGCAGGTGCAGCAGTGGAGCAATCCACCAGCAGTTTTTCTTTTCACCAACACGGGCAGCGAAACGCTCTTTCTTCCCACGCGACAGCGTGAAGATATTTTTGTTTCCCTTCCGCAGGGAAAAATAAAACCGGGGCAAACGGATACGGTTGTCCTCTACTTCTTCACGGATAAGCTTGGAGAATTTCAGCAGAGCGTTGAATTATTTACCGGCAACAGCAACTCACCTGTAACGCTAACTGTAAAAGGAAATATCCTGAAGCTTGATGCAAATGCGTTTATCTCGTGTCCCGGCTTTGCACCAAAAACTGAGCGCGTGGATGAACTCGCGCTGCTGCTTGATTCGCTTTCGGGTAAAAGCATAGAAGTGCAAACCATCACTACGCAGGAAGATGTGATGGAATTTGAAGAGCCGGAAATTCAAGAAACAAATCCTGTTATTTCAAAGGTGGGGCCTTCCATTGCACAACCAATGGAGGAGGAGAACAGCGTGCTCCCTCAAAATCTCTATGCTCCAAACAACATCATCTTCCTGATTGATATTTCCTATTCCATGAAAAAGCCGGATAAACTTCCGCTGCTGAAAATTTCCATGAAGAATCTCACACAGGCATTGCGCAAAATTGACCGCATTTCAGTAATCGTTTATTCCACTACATCCGCAGTTTTGCTCCCCTCAACTCCTGCGAATAATAAAGAAGCCCTCAATCTGCTCATTGACACGCTGAAACCGCATGGCATCACCAATGGAGTGAAGGGACTGGAAACCGCATATCAACTTGCTGAACAAAATTTTATTCCGGGTGGAAACAATCAAATCATCATCGCTACGGATGGCATTTTTAACAGTCCGAGTTTTACGGAAAGCGCGATCTATTCTTTAGTACGCGAAAAAGCGGAGAGCGACATTATCCTTTCTGTAGTAGGTTTTGGCGAAGAAAAAGACGCAGTGAAAATGATGAAGAAAATGGCGGATAAAGGCAACGGCAGTTTCATTCAAATTCCTGATAAACTTTCTGCCGATGCAATTCTGATTGAAGAAATAAAAGCACAATCGGCAATCGCCAAATAATTGCAGTTTTGTACTGCATGTCCATCGCGTTTTATCATCAGTTTGTTCTCTTCTGGATTGCGCTTTCCGTTGTGACCTTTCTTGCGTTGCTGAAAATTACCGCGCCTTATGGCAGGCACACGCGCAAAGGCTGGGGACCTTCCATCAGCAACACCGCAGGATGGGTGCTGATGGAAATTGTTTCTCCCGCTGTGTTTGCTTTCTTCTTTTTGAAGGGCGGAAATAACAGCACGGCAAACTGGATGCTTTTTTCGCTTTGGATGATGCACTACGTGAACCGCAGTTTGATTTTTCCGTTTCGCATTCACGACAAAAACAAAACAATGCCGCTGATGATTTGCCTGATGGCGGTTTTCTTCAATTCAATAAATGGTTTTTTAAATGGCTATTGGCTCGGCTCGCTGAAAACGTATGATGCCGCGTGGCTGAGCGACTGGCGATTCATCACTGGAGTAATTTTATTTGTGAGCGGCTTCCTCATCAATTTTACTTCTGATAATATTCTGCTCAACCTGCGCAAAAACAAAGCGAACGGTGCATATAAAATTCCGACAGGTGGCTTCTACAAATGGATTTCCTGCCCGAATTATTTCGGAGAAACACTGGAATGGTTTGGATGGGCATTGGCTACATGGTCATTACCAGGACTTTCATTCGCCTTATGGACGGCAGCGAATTTGATTCCGCGAGCCATGTCAAACCATAAATGGTATAAAGAAACATTTCCCGATTACCCGAATGAGCGAAAATCTATAATTCCATTCGTGTTTTAATAAGCGCTGATTTCACAGAATTCCACAAGTTCCACTTTTCTGTACACCTTACGCAATTCTTAGCAAGACGCTGATTTCACAGCATTTCAGGCATTTATCATACAGTTATTGTTCACATGTTTTGTGAATGCCCCTACGTAATATCTCGTAGTTTTTTGCTTGAAAACGAAACTGTAAAGCAGTTCTCTCGTACATCTAAAACCAAACCAAGCCACTATGCCTCTTTTTTCCATGCAAACGGTAACAAGAACAACGGATGGTTTTCTTGCTTACTTCACAAAGGAATTCAAATTGCTGGAGCAAGGCGAATTCAAACACATGTTGCGCAAATTCCACAACTCGCGACTGATAGATGTGAGTACCAAACAAGAATTCAGCGAACTGCATATTCCCGGCTCCATGAACTATGACATGCTCAGTCCAAAGTTTGTGGACAAAATCGAAGTAATGGACAAATCAAGACCTTATTTTCTTTATTGCCGCAACGGCAGCCGCAGCGAAGTTGCCATGCACATCATGCAGGATTTAGGCTTCAAGCGTGTGTACACACTTGCTTCCGGTATCAAAACATGGAAAGGCACGGTGGCGCGGTTGAATTTACTTTGACCTTTCCGCTGCGCTTATAATTCGCGCAACATCTACTTCTTCATCAAGACATTTTCCTGTTGTTAAAAAATCTGCAAACTGTTTTGCAAAATAAGGTGCGAGTGATGCGCCTTTTGTTCCCATGCCGTTGAAGATACCTACCTGATTATTTTCCGGATGCACTCCAATTAAAGGTCTTCTGTCTTTTACGGTGGGGCGGATTGCCGCAACGTGGTCAACAACTTTATACGGAATGTTGATTGCGCGTTTTAATTTTTTCTCTAATTCCGCTTTCCCTTTTTCAGAGGGAAGCGCATCAGGGAAGTCCCAGTCATAAGTAGCGCCAACACGATACAATTCATTTGCAAGCGGAGTAATGAAAATTCCCTTGTGCCAGATTCCTGTTTGATTGAAACCGGGGATTTCAACAGTGAGCGCTTCGCCTTTTGCAAAGTTGTATGGCAAGGTTTGGAAAAAGGAGTTACTTCCGGCAGAACTTCCTTCGCAGAAAATAATTTTGGAAGCCTCCATGTTTTTGTAAATCACTTTTCCATTTTCAAAATGCAACTGTTCCTGCTCGAATTTTTCTTCCGCTAACATGTTGTTTTCCAAAAACTTTTTTCGCATTGCTGCAAGCAAGAATTGATAGTTGAGTAAATACACTCCGTGAATTTCAATTCCTCCCAAATGCGCATCCTGGAAGCAAGCAGGAATTCCTATCAGCGGTTTTATATTCTCCGGTAATTCACCCAATTCATTTTTCTGGCGGAAGAATTGAAAATCTTCGGGGTTGGAAAAGATGCGATGAATACGAGTCTCTGATAACAGTTTAATTCCAAGTTCATGCTCTAATTCAGTGTAAGTGTTTTTAGCGAATGGAAGCAATTCATCAATGCGCCAACTCTTCACTAATCGTTTTCCCGTAATTGGGTTAATTACACCTGTTGCAACCTGCGAGGCAGAGTTGGGATGAAACTCATCAATGAGAAAAACTTTTTGATTCGCTTTCGTGAGAAACCACGTGAGCATTGAGCCTGCTATGCCCTGACCGATAATTAGATAATCAACCACTGTTGTCTGACGACTGTTGACTGACGACTTCTTTTATGCATCAAACCCATTGGGAAACCCCTCCCCTTTCACTTCTGAAACCATGTTGAGCACTTTTTCTTTCAACGAAGTTTTATAGGATTTGAGTTTGTCAGCAACATGCTGGTCAGCTACTCCAATGATTTGCGCAGCGAGGATGCCCGCGTTCTTTGCGCCATCAAGCGCTACTGTTGCAACGGGAACACCGGATGGCATTTGAAGAATAGACAACACAGAATCCCATCCGTCAATGGAATTGGAAGAATGAATCGGCACGCCAATCACGGGAAGCGTAGTGACGGAAGCAATCATTCCAGGCAAATGCGCAGCGCCACCCGCACCTGCGATAATCACTTTCAAGCCGCGCTCACGCGCCTGCTTCGCATAATCAAACATGCGCTCAGGGGTGCGGTGCGCGGAAACAATCGTGAGTTCATAAGAAACGCCAAGCTGCTGAAGTATTTCAGCGGCTTCGCGCATCACATCGAGGTCGCTGTTGCTGCCCATCACGATTCCCACTGCGGGTTGATTCATGCGATTACTTTTAAAGTGTGTTTCACAAATTTAGCTTTTTCCTTAGCTGTTTCTAAGCGCGTGTCGGTTATCGTCACGTGCCCCATCTTGCGAAACGGGCGCGTGAATTTCTTTCCGTACAAATGCACTGCAACACCATCTACTTTTAATGCTTCATCAAGTCCTGCGTATTTTGCAATACCATCAAAACCCGCTTCGCCAAGCAGGTTCACCATCACGGCCGGTGTTTTGATTTCTGTTGAGCCGAGCGGAAGATTCAATATTGCGCGCAGGTGCTGTTCAAACTGTGAAGTAACATTTCCTTCAATCGTGTGATGCCCGCTGTTGTGTACTCGGGGCGCGATTTCATTCACGAGAACTTCACCACTTTTCGTGAGAAACATTTCCACCGCGAGCAAGCCTACTATCTGCAACGACTGTGCAACATGCATTGCTATTTCCTCTGCTCTCTTTTCTATTTCTAAAGAAACTTCGGCAGGAGAAAAAAGAAACTCGACAAGATTTGCCTCGGGATGAAAATCCAGCTCAACAGTGGGAAATGATTTTGTTTCACCGTTTTCGTTGCGGGCAACAATCACGGCAAGCTCTTTCAAAATATCCACTTGCTTTTCCAACACGGAAGGCTGCTCAAATGCTTTCGTAAAATCATTTTCGCTGCTGATGCGCTGCACGCCCTTTCCATCATAGCCTCCTTTGCGCATCTTTTGAAAGAAAGGAAAAAAATCTGTGTGCTTTAATAACTCCGATTTCAAATCAATCAGCCTAAATGTTGAAGTTGGAATCTTGTTTTGCTGATAAAACAATTTCTGTAGTCCTTTGTCCTGAATCGTTTTGATGATGTGCGGCTGCGGAAAAACCTTTACGCCTTCTTTCTCTAATCTTTCCAATGCCTCCACATTCACATGCTCAATTTCAATGGTGAGCAAATCCACCTTTTTCCCAAACAAATACACGGTATCAAAATCCATGAGGCTGCCGACCTGAAACACATCTGCGATGGATTTGCAGGGCGCATCTTTATCAGGGTCAAGGATGGAAATACGCAGATTGAAATTCATGCCCGCCTGAATAATCATGCGCCCAAGCTGACCGCCTCCAAGAATGCCGATATGTGTGTTGATGTCCAGAGTGAAAAGAGTGCCGCAAATATAGGGAAGCGCTCGGCTTGTGCGGTGAGTGATTTGTGCGGTAGCTGCTCCCCTAAAAGGGGGAAAGCCACGCTCTCTGCAATGGTTCGTCTCAGCTCAACATGACTGTTTTCGCTGTCAAGTATTTTGCGACATCGCGGGCGTACTGTGAATCACTTCTTCTCTCTTGTCAGGCTCGTAGGCAACAAACATATTTATCCAAATCAGCCGCGAGAGAAAATAATTAACGGGCAGCAGCAAAATCAACGCTGCGCAAATGGAGCCTACTTGCCACCACGTTGACCACGTTTCGGGAAAGGTGAACGCGGTGATTGCCCAGCCGACAAGAAAAACACCGCTGCCGAGCGCATAACCAACATACATCGCGCCATACCAAAAACCAATTTCACGATAATATTTCAACCCGCAATGCGAGCAGGATTCATACAACATCCCTCCATTGAAAAACAAATTGTAGTAAGGGCTGTGGGGCCAGAATTTTCCCTCGTGGCAGCGTGGACATTTGTTGAACAGGATGCTGTAGAGTTTTTGACCGGGTTTGAACATGAGCGCAAATTTACGATTGATGAAAGGGATGTGGCGCGTACTTAACTCGTTTTTTTATCGTGTTATTAGTAGCGTTGCCGTTAGAAGAGAAATGGGGCTTATTGGCAAAGAAAGCGGACCCTGGAATATAAAAAGCAGAAGCCTGTTTGATTATCTACAGCAGCAATGTTCCCTCCACCATAGAATATCCGCAATATTGGTGGCAATCATCCCTGATGAATGATGACACACCAAATTCACACACTGGTCGGCAGTGCAAGGATCTGCATCATCGCAATTCAGCACAATAAGGCTTGTGATAATTGTTGAATCGCATCCGTTTGCAGCAATGAAAATATCTGAATAAACGCCCGAAGTATTTTGCCAACCCCCACCGGCAAAAATTCTTTCTTGCGGACAAATCACCATCTGCCTGTTCACCGTTTGACTGGGCAATACGGATATTAAAATAGAATCAGCCGCAGTGCATCCGTTGGCATAAGTGCCTAATACATGATAGAGCGTGGTGACAGGAGGAAAGGCATTCACTACCGCACAGGAATCGCAGGATAAAAAGGAAGAGGGAGACCATGAATACGCGTTTGTCCCGCTTACATTCAATATTGTCGTATCACCACTGCAAATTGTTGGATTACCGGAAATGACGATAGAAGGCTCTGTATTGAATTGGATAGAAATGTTTGCAGTGTCTCTTGAGCAGGCAGGAAAAAGTGAATCCTTCACAATAACGGAATAATCACCGGGTGAAAGCGCAAGAAAAATACTGTCATTCTCGATGGAATTTCCACTTCCATTAAAAGCATTGAACCATTCATAAATGATAGCGCCCGACTGACCCGTTACCTGTGCTGTAAGCAATCGCGCACTATCAGTGCCACACGGCAAATTAGAGTTTGGACTGATTGAAACTTGCAGAGTAGGATTGATGAATACCCGAAGGGTGTCGCACGCATAATTTTGAATGGTAGGGCACTGACTTGAATAAATCATTCCGCACACCTCAAAATCAATAAAAGAAGGAAATCCGGGTTGCGTACTGAGAGCCGTATTCAGACAACCGGAGGTACAACTTAGAAAGGTGTTGTAAAAGGCAGAGCCGGAAGTGATATCCATCCACGCAACGGTAGAATCTACCAAACCTGTTACTTGCAAGATGGTGGAACATCCTTCAAGGGTGTAGGTATCGGGAGCCGCTGCAACACCCGGAATAGAGGTAATTGCATATTGATTCGGGTTATTGCCCGGCTTGCAAAAAGTAAGCGTATGCGGACCCTGACCTGACAAGCAGATAACATCTCCTACCTGTATTAGCGTGCCGCAATTTATTTGATAGAACAAAGCACCCGGAGGCACCGCACCGGAATAGATGTCGAACTTTATTCCGATGGCACCCGCGTCAAGCGTAATCTCAAACTCAATACAACGGTCAGGAAAAACAGCGCCACAACAGGAGCTGTTTCGCACATCTTGTGGTGAAATATAGATACTGTCGGGATTGCCGCTCATATCTACCGCATAAAAAGGAACATCTACATCACAGAGTCCCGATTGACTATGCGCAATAAATGAGCAGCCGAGGAGGCCGAAGATACACCCAGAAAGCGCGAGGATTCTTTTCATTTGTGGTTCGTCACAAGATAATGCTTTTAAACTAAGATTCAAGCGCCTTTCCTTGAGCGATACTTGCTTGAGTTTGTGATGATTCAGGGCAAATAATTTCAGAAATTACCGATTTGATTGGCGCAAGTAGCTTTTTGCCATCAATAAACAGCAGGTAACTTCTGCTTAACACTCAGTTAATACTGCGTTCTTCTCTTTGTAACAATTTTTTAACATCCGCTTAAAGTTGCCCGATGAAAAAAACAGCGCCCCTCTGTTTACTTTTTATTGCCGCCATCACCTTCGCGCAGGCGCAAACCGATGCGCTCCCCGCTGATTTCTCTGCCGTAAAGAAGCAGCCCGCCAAAGCATGGGTGAAAAATATTTTCTCCGTCACCGACAGCAGCGAACTGAAAGGCGTTAAAAAGAAATGGTATGAAAATATTCACCTGCGCGGCTATATGCAATTCAGGTATAACAGGATTGCGGAAACAAACGAAGAACTGCGTTGCGAGCAATGCGATAGGTCGTGGGGCGCTGATGGCGGTTTCTTTTTCAGGCGCGTACGCATCATCTTTTACGGGCAGCTTACCAAGCGACTTTACTTTTACATCCAGCCCGATTTCGGAAGCTCCGCATCAGCCACCGGCTTGCATTTCGGGCAATTGCGCGATGCCTATTTTGATTTGGGCATAGATAATAAAAGCGCATTTCGCTTTCGCATCGGGCAAAGCAAAGTGCCTTTCGGTTTTGAAAATTTGCAATCGAGCCAAAATCGCATGCCCTTCGACAGAGCTGACGCACTCAACAGCGCGATAAGCAACGAGCGCGACCTTGGCGTTTTCTTTTACTATGCACCTGAAAAAATCAGGAAGCGCTTTTCGATGCTCGTTAATGAAGGATTAAAAGGCTCGGGCGACTACGGAGTGTTTGCGCTCGGAGTTTACAACGGACAAACTGCAAACAAATCCGAACTGAATAAAAACAAACATTTTGTCGCGCGGCTCTCCTACCCTTTCCAAGTAAAATCACAGATTTTTGAACCGGGCGTACAGGCATACACCGGCAAATACGTGCTGCCCGATGAGTTGCTTTCCAGCGGAGTAAAAGTGCGCGCTGATAAAACATACACGGATGAGCGCGTGGCGTTCTCGTTCATTTTATATCCGCGCCCCTTTGGCATCGCGGCTGAATATAACATCGGTCGCGGACCCGAATTCAACACTGCCACCGATTCAATCGAAACGCAAAAACTACAGGGCGGATATGTCACGCTGAGTTATCGGATAGCGGCAAAAAAGCAGTTGCTGTTTCCCTTTGCGCGCGGGCAATATTATGATGGCGGCAAGAAACACGAGCGCGATGCCCGTAGCTATGTGGTGAAAGAGATTGAAGCTGGCATTGAGTGGCAGCCGGTGAAATATATTGAGTTGGTGGTTGCCTATGTGCTTTCTTCCCGCAGGTTTGAAGATTTCACAAAGCAAAATAATCTGCAAGAAGGAAAATTATTACGCATACAAGCGCAGGTGAATTTTTGAGTGAGAAGATATTGCTAAACTGCAATTATCCACTTTTCATATTGCGCATGCGCCAGCCCTATCTTGATTTCACCGAATGAAAAGCTGCTGCCGAGTTTTGCTTTCAGGTTGTTGAGCGTAAGTTCCTTTTCACTTTGCATCACGGTGAGCATGCGTTGCAATTTGTCTTCCGGCATCACCTTGCGGATGTCCAGTTTGCCGAGCTTTATCATCTGCGCCAAATGCCCTTCGATGGTGGTAGTTGTAAGGCTGCGCGCTGTCGCAATCTCTTCTATCGTTTTCCCTTCCTGAAACATGCGAAAGGATTCTAATTGCGTTGTTCCTTTTTCCTTTTTCCTTTTCGGAGCAGCAGGCGCTTCAACGGCAACTTCCATCAGTTTTGTTCGCCACGAAAGGTCGAATGTTTTTTCCCATTGCTCTCCATTGAGGCTCTCGCCTTTTGCCAACGCGCCTGCGAGCGTTGCGAGTTTATGCAACTCTTTTAAACGCATCAGCAGCAGGTCATCCAAATCTTCCAACTCATTTGCATAACTCTTTGCGCGTTTTGCAAACGTCATTTTTCGCTTTTGCAAAAACACATTCGCGCAGATTTCTTTCAGCGGGTTGTTGTAATAATTTTTAGCCGCGATGAGCCGCTCCTCAATAAATGCAAGCCGCGCTTCGCGCTCCGCAAACAAACTTCTCAATTGGTTTAAAAACTTATCGCCTGAATCTTTCAGCGCAGCCGTTAATTGCAACTGCGTAACCGCCCATGATTCATGCTTTTGTTTTTCTGAATGTGATTCCTCTTTATTATAAGTGGAAACATGCTGCTGCCATGCTCTTACCAAATCAGAAAAATCATAAGCGGCAAAAACTGATTCTTCTAAAAATTCCCAAGCCGACAGTTTCAGGATTGTTGTGGCATCGCCCTGCTGGTGTTTTGTTTTTTCAAACCGAATCACTGATTCGTTATTGTCAATTCCCGCAGCAGGAAATGGCGAAGTGAGCACCAATCCGTCAAGGCTGCGCAATCTCGACATCGCAACATAGCTCTGCCCGGCAGCAAACACATTGCGCACATCAATGATTGCTTTGTCAAACGTGAGTCCCTGGCTCTTGTGAATCGTGATTGCCCATGCAAGGCGCAGGGGATATTGCGCAAACGTGCCGAGTACATCTTCTTTAATTTCTTTCGTAGTATCGTCAGTTGAGTAGCGGATGTTTTTCCACACGTATTTCGCCACCTCCACCCGTTTGCCGTCATCCAATTTCACCACCACTTTATTCTCGCTCAACTCTTCCACAATTCCGATTCTGCCGTTGTAGAAACGCATTTCCCCTGTCGGATCATTTTTGATGAACATCACCTGCGCGTCTTTTTTCAATGCAAGATTTCTTTCACACGGAAAAAAATTGTCAGGATATTCGTCTTGTAATTCTGCTTCGTAGATAAATTGTCTGGAAAGTAATTTATCCAACTCGTTTTGATTGATTTGGTCTGCAATGCGGTTGTGCGTGGTGAGCGTGATGTAACCTTCTTCAGGCGCAGGTTTGAATCCGTATTTATGATAGCGGTTCAGTTCTTCCACATCTTCCTGCGTAATGCGATTATAGCGTAGGTTGTTCAAGATGTCTGTGAAAAATTTATCCGATTGCCTGTAAATTTTTTCCAGTTCGATATACACGGGAAAATCATCGCGCAGCGCAACTGCAGAAAAAAAGAAGGGACTCTCATAATATTCCTGCAACACCTCCCACTCTTCCTGCTTCACCACCGGTGGCAGTTGCAGCAAATCGCCAATGAACAAAATCTGCAACCCGCCAAACGGCTTACGGCTTCTGCGCACATATTGCAGCGTGAAATCTATCGCATCAAGCACGTCAGCGCGCAACATGCTCACTTCATCAATGATGAGCAACTCCGCAGTGCGAATTGTTTGCCGCTTCACATCGCTCATGCGGATGTTGCGTAGAATGGTTGCTTTCGTTTCAAATTTTAAATTCTGCGTGAACACCAAATCACGGTGCTGCGGAATAAAGCCGCCAAAGGGAAGCTGAAACTGCGAATGCAGTGTAACGCCTCCTGCGTTCAAAGCCGCAATGCCGGTAGGCGCAGCAACAATCGTGCGTTTGTGCGTAGTCTTGATGATATGCTTGAGAAACGTAGTTTTTCCCGTGCCCGCTTTTCCTGTCAGGAAAACATTGCGACCTGTGTGATTGATGAATTGCTCTGCAAGTTGTAGTTGTTCGTTTTCCATTAGGGATTTGAAATTAGAGATTTCTGAGGGATGCCGCAAATCGCCCTACCTTTGGGTGTCAAGCCAAATTGCATCGGCACCGCGCGGAGGGCTTCTCTCCGCCTTATGCGGGAGACACAGAGGGGTAATATCATCTATTTTCATACCCCTTTGTATTTCCCCTAAAAGTGGAAAAGCCTCGCTCGTTGCAATTTGTCCTGCACACCACCAACCTTCGGGAAAAATGAAAAAAGCGTTTTCTTTTCTGCTATTCTGGGTAGTTGCAAAGGTAGGATTTGCTGCCGTTTCCGTTTACGAACTCTATCCCAACATCCACACCATCGGTATTATGGTGGTGTTTGACGCGCCTGTTTCGGCAACTGTTACTTCTGAAGTTTATTATGAAGAATTTCAAAACGGCAATTGGAGCGTAGTTAAACAAGGATTAGAATTATCGCGCGTCACTACGCTGCAATATTCCGGCTGTATCATCTGGACAAAATCCAACACGCAATATCGCGTGCGCGTCCTCATCAGCGACAGCAGCAGTGTAAAAATGGATTCAACGCAAACCATCACAACGCGCAGCGAGCCGGAAAACAAAACTCCCCTGCGTACTTTTTATGTCAGCCCGAATGGAGTTGGAATTTCCCAAGACATCAATTCTCCCGGAGTGTTAAATCAATCGTTGCTTGATATGCTGATTGCAGGTGATAAAGTGATGCTGTTATCGGGGAAATATTTTATCGGTGAGTTGGAAATTAAAACCAGCGGCTCTGAACAACTTCCAATTGTATTTGAAGGCGATAGCGGAACAATCATTAACGGTTCGTTTGAAAACTCTGTTCAATGGACGCGCGTTTCAACAGACACTGCTCATCGTGATTACACGATGTTCTATGCAAATCTTGGAGCTTTGAATACAAACTGCGTGATTGTGGATGATACTCGCTTGTATCCATACCGCAATTTGCTTGAGCTTTCGACATTTCAAACGATTCGCGCGATTGACGGCAACGGGTATGCCTCGGGAAATTTCAACATCGGACTGAGCGGTTTTTTTCGTGATGGAAGAAATCCAACAGCAAATCATTTTCCCTACGTTGGTTTTAATGCGAACACTTACATCAAGTTTGCTGACGGCACTGACACCACAGGAAAAACAATTAAAGTCTCGAAGCAGACCTCTTGTTTTATTGCAAACGGAAAATCAAACATTCATTTCCGCAACATTGATTTCCGGTATTTTGGTACTGCAAAACTTTCAAATCATCGCTGCGCATTACTGTTTGAAGATTGCGATAGCGTACTCGTTGATAATTGCCGCTTTGAATTTTGCGACCGTGGCGCAGTGTTCACCGGAAACTCCGACAACAACATTGTTCAACATTCTTCTTTTCACGATGACATGGGCAACTGGACTTATTTACAATTCAAAGAGACGAATGTAGATTACGGACAACTGAATACGTTTTACCCCAACTATTTTCCTTACAACTATCGCAACGTAGAGCCGGGGCGCGTTTACTTTGACCGCAATTTTACGGGACGCGGAAATATTGTGCGCTATACTGTTTTTGATGGCGGATGCGATGGAATCTCGTGTCCCGTATCACCGGGCGATTCCACCACGAGCAGGCATTTTGATATTTATGAAAACGAATTCATGAATGGCGCTGACGATGCGTTTGAAGTGGACGGCAATGCTTCCAATATCCGCATCTGGGGAAATGTGATTCACAATGTTTCCGGAATCTCTGCCGCTTCTCCCTGCTATGGTCCGGTGTATATTTTTCGCAATGTGATTTATGATTTGCCGGAAGGAAATTTTGAATACATCTACTTCGACATCACCGGCTATCATTTACATTCAGAGCCGGTGAACGCTTCACCGCTAAAACTGAATGCAAACTATTGCGACATTCCCGGCATTGTGTATTTCATGCACAACACCTGCGATGTCGGAACAAGCGGCAGAGGTTTTTACATTCAGCAGCCGCAAGCACAGGCAAGCTGGGCGAACGTGATTTCGCGCAACAACATTTTTTATATCGAGTCTGACGAACATGCGCTGTGGGTGCGCGCAACGGATAAAGTTGATTTGGATTACAACTGCTATTATTCAACGCAGGGCTTCACCGCGCGAAAAGACCGCAACGGTTATGGCGTTTATTATTCGCTTGCCGATGCTTCGCAAAATATTTTGGGTGATGTGAATGATTCCGCTTCCTTCATCGAAACACACGGCTATGAACTTGACCCTTCAGCAGGATGGAGAAATGAAGCCGCGCATGATTATCGGTTGCTTCCTTCCGCAAACATGCGTGATAAAGGAATACACGTTCCCGGAGTGAATGATGCTTTCAGCGAAGCTGCACCCGACTTAGGCGCGTTTGAGTTGGTTGTGATGCGCGATACCACTTTTGTAAATAATTTGATTGAAGTTGCTGACACCGTTATAGCACGCGACACAGTTGAAATTATTCAGACCGGAATTTCAGACACTATCGTTATCACTTCCTCATCAATTGTTTGTGATTCCTTGTTGGTGCGCGGACTTGTCACTCTTGAAACGGATTCTGTTTTTAACGACACCTTATTCATCACAGAAACTTTTTCACAAACGAATCATTTGTTCATCAACTGCGCAGCAACAGTTATTGATTCATTTTTCATACCCGACACAACAAGCGGATTGATTGAATTGGACAAAGAACTTCAGGTTTCCATTTATCCAAATCCAACTGCTGGAATATTTACCATTACAATCACGAACAACCAGGAATTGAAAACAGTGGATGTAAGATTGCTCGAGTTATCTGGCAGACCGGTATTCAGGATGGAAATTGCAGCCGATGAATTTTCCATTCAGCTTCCTTCTGCTGTTGCGCAGGGCATTTATTTTCTTGAATTAAAAACACACGAGAGATTTCTGCGAAAGAAACTAATCGTGATTAAATAGACTGGAGCAATTTTTAAGTGTCGTACACCCAGTTCTATATCCTCTCCATTAACTTCCTCACCACCACTTTATCAATCGGCAGATGCACCGTTTCTACTGTTAGTTCACGCAAGGGCAGCCACCGTAAACCCAAGAGCGTTTCAGTTTCATTCACAGGCAGGAGATGGTTGGGCTTCAGTTCGCCTGTGCGCTGCAACTTGTAATAGATGCTAATAATCTGGTCATCCGCATTAAAAGCGGATTGCTGAAAAAAATCAGTGGTATAAAAATGTTCGGTCACCTGCACCTGCATTCCTGTTTCCTCCAAAAATTCGCGCACAATGCAATCAATCGGTCCTTCGCCCAACTCCAATCCGCCACCGGGAAATTTGGTGACGGGAGATCCGCGCACGATTTCATCAACGATTAGAATCTTTTCATCTTCTATCAGCAAACCGTAAATGCGGATGTTGAACTTTTTAAGCGTCATTGAGTTTATAGCAGTGTTTAAATTTGCACAACAAAACTCAGAAGAACGATGCGTGTTATCAAATCAACAGACGAAGATTTTACAAAACTGCTTGCCGAAAATCCGAAAGTAATCGTGAAATATTATGCTGACTGGTGCGGGCAGTGCCGTTTGTTTTCCCCGAAATTCAATCGCATGTCGGACGATGAAAGCTATAAGGACGTGGCGTTTTTGGATGTGAATGCCGAGAAAAGTCCGGCAGCTCGCAAAGCCGCAGGTGTGGACAATCTTCCCTTTTTCGCCATCTTTAAAAACGGACAATTGGTGGAAGGCATCGCAACATCCAAAGAAGAAAAAGTTATCGAAATGCTTCAAAACCTCAACTGATGAAAATTCCCGTAATCAAGCAGCTTGCTGAAAAATATTCCATCCCGCAATTGGCAGAAGCTGAGACTGCGCTGCTCGAAGATCGCGCGCCAACAATAACAGATGCGGGTGATGACGCGGGCGACCAACTCACCAACATCACAGCCGCCATTTGGATAAAAGGTGAGATGGATGAAAAAAGCGTTGACCTAAAAGCCGCTCTCCGCTCTTATACACAGCGAGTAAGAAATTCGATTAGCTGATTTGCTTCAAGAATTATTAGACCCCTTTCATAATTCGCTCTTATATCGCCTCATCTTTATTCTTCTCCAAAGGAGAAGATAGAAGTAAGGAATTATGAAAGAGGGTTATTCAACCAATCCCCTACCCGACTTCTTGATTTCCTTGCTTTCACGCAACTCGTGCATGATGCCGTCAAGGATGCCGTTAATGAAGTCTTTGCTTTTTGGAGTGCTATAAACTTTTGAGATGTCAATGTATTCATTGATGGAAACCTTCACGGGAATCTGGTCGAAGTAAATGAGTTCGCACAGCGCCATTTTCATCAGCACCATGTCAATCCGCGCAATTCTGTCTATGTCCCAGTTTTTCAGCTTGGGCTGAATGAGGGTGGTGAAGCGCTCATTGTTTTCCAGCGTTTTTATTAAAAGCTCTTTTGCAAAGTCTTCTTCAATTTTTTGATTGCTGAATTCAAACAGATTGTTGCTTGGCTCTACAGGCATCTTTTTTAAAATATCTTCCAGCGCGAAGCTGATTTTAGAAAGTTCGTTCGCGCACTCCGGAAAATTATCTTCTGCATATTGCGTGTAAGAAGCGGTTTTCACAATCAAGTTATGGAGCAACAACAGAATATTGCGTTCGCTCTCAATGCTATTTTCCTGCGCACAGTAAAGCTTGTATTCTGTTTTTACGGAAAGGATTTTGAAAAATTCTTTTACAAGCATCGTGTCTTCTTCCGTCATTTGCAGCCTCAGTTGGTCCTGCACTTTCCTGTTGTTCCTTAAAGCATGAATGAAAGGATTGTGCGCCAGACGTGTGCTGAAATGCAAGTCTGCTTCTGTAGGCAGATGCTTGGTTGTTTTGAGTTCTGCTTCTTTTTTGATGTTGTCTGCAATGCGCACGAGCAGGGCTGTTGTGTAATAAAGCAGGCGATAGGCTTTCTCCACATTGCGCTGGAGAACATGAATGGCTTCAGCATGCTCCAATTGGCTATTGTGTTCGATGGAGTAAATCACCTGCATCACTTTCACTCTTAGGTTTCTTCTGCTGAGCATTGCCTTCGTTGTTAAAAGAACTGTTTTGGTTAAAATTGCATCTAACGCCCGCAAAACTAATCTTTCCAAAAAGAGTTTGCAAAGCATTCCATGAAACATCTTCAGTCGCTCAACAAATATTTTTACAAATACCGCTACCGGCTTTCGTTAGGTATTCTCTTCGTTGTTGTCTCAAACTATTTCGGGGTGCTGTCGCCACAGGTTATCCGCTATTCGTTTGATTTAGTGAAGGACAATCTTTCTTATTACAATCTGTTCAGCGGTTTTGAATTGCAAAATAGTTTTTACTCGCTGTTCAGTTCTGCGCTGTTATTTTTCGGCATCACGGTGCTGTTGCTTGCCGTCCTGAAAGGAGTTTTTCTGTTCTTCATGCGCCAAACACTTATCGTGATGTCACGCCTCATTGAATACGACATGAAGAACGAAATGTATGACCACTACCAGCAGTTAAGCCTTGCGTTTTACAAGCGTAACAACACGGGCGACCTCATGTCGCGCATTACTGAAGATGTGTCGCGCGTACGCATGTACACCGGACCGGCAGTGATGTATGGAATGAACCTTCTGGTGATGGTAGTGATGGTGATTTATGCGATGCTGTTAGTTGATGTCACACTTACACTTTATGTTTTAATTCCCTTGCCCTTACTTGCCATCTCCATTTATTATGTCAACAACCTGATTGAACAGCGCAGCGAAAAAATTCAGCAGCAACTGTCGGGGCTTACCACGAATGCGCAGGAGTTTTATTCAGGAATCCGCGTGATAAAATCTTATGTGCAGGAAAAACAAATCCTTCAGTTCTTCGACAAGGCAAGCGAAGACTATAAAGAAAAAGCGCTGAAACTCGCTCGCGTGGAAGCATTTTTCTTTCCGCTGATGCTTCTGCTCATCGGACTCAGCACCATCCTCACAATTTGGGTGGGCGGCATCGGTGTGATGAACGGACGCATCACTCCTGGCAACATTGCTGAGTTTGTGGTGTATGTCACGATGCTTACGTGGCCTGTGACGGCTATCGGCTGGGTTGCGTCCATGACGCAGCGTGCGGCAGCTTCGCAAAAAAGAATCAATGAGTTTCTCGATTCGAAGCCTGAAATTATTACAGGAAATGAAAACGGATTGATGTTGCGGGGGGAGATTGAATTCAGAAACGTGAGTTTCACCTATCCCGACACGGGCGTACAGGCGTTGAAAAATGTTTCCTTCAAAATAAAACCCGGACAAAAACTCGCTATCATCGGGCGCACCGGCTCAGGGAAAACCACGATTGCCGATTTGCTGTTGAGGATGTATGATGTAACCAGTGGCGAGATTTTATTGGATGCAAATAATATCGGCAAGCTCAATCTTTCTGTTGTACGCAGGCAGGTAGGCTATGTGCCGCAGGATGTGTTTCTCTTTTCTGACACGGTAGAGAATAATGTCGGCTTCGGAGTGAAGGAGTTTAACCGCGAGGGCATTGTCAATGCCGCGCAGGGCGCATCCATCCACAAGGAGATAGGAGGACTGCCTAAACAATATGACACCATTATTGGAGAGCGCGGAGTAACGCTTTCAGGCGGACAGAAACAACGAATTTCCATTGCGCGCGCATTTATGAAAAATCCGCAGGTAATGATTTTAGATGATTGCCTTTCAGCCGTTGATGCAAAAACGGAGAAGTCCATCCTCACTGCACTTGGCGAATTGCTTCAGCAGAAAACCGCCATCATTATCACGCACCGCATTTTCACCTCGCTTGATTTCGACACTATCATCGTGCTTGATAACGGCTCGATTGCTGAATCGGGCAAACATGAAGAACTACTTGCACAAAAAGGGCTTTATTATGAACTCTTTGAGGCGCAACGACAGGCAGAAAAAGCGGAGCAGAATTAAGTTATTCACAAGCTATTTTAAATTTTTTTTTGTTGCTCTGTTCTTTTTTTCCTTACATTTGAACGACTGAAATCAATTACATAGTTTTTCAGAATAAAAAAACAAAAAAAACGTGGAGAACGACTCAAGAAAAACACCGGCTGTCTATTCAAAGACGATACGCGCAGGAAGAAGAAGAACCTATTTCTTCGATGTGCGGACAACGCGGGGAAATGATTATTACGTCACCATCACCGAAAGCAAAAAGCGCTTCAACGAAGATGGATATGACCGTCACAAAATCTTCTTGTACAAAGAAGATTTCAACAAGTTCCTTGAGGCGATGAACGAAGTGATTGGACATGTGAAAACCGATTTGCTGCCTGAGTATGACTTTGATGAATTTAACCATGCAGGATATGAAGAAGGCGGTGAGCACCATGACAATCACCGAGGTGAAGAAGGAAGCAATACTGCACCGGAGCCGAAAGTAGAAGTGACTGAAGAAGACAGAAAACAAATGGAAACTCCGCCCCCGCCTATTGATGATGATGATTTGAAAATGTAACATCTAAAGAAAGGCTTCCGCATCGGGAGCCTTTTTTATTTCACTTAATCACCACTTCCTTCACCACCTCTTCACCCGCAGATTCGTTCACTAATTCAATGATGCGCGCGCGCGAATACATCAGTTCATTCTTCAGCGCAGGATTATCAAGATAAATAAACAACGTGCCTTTTGTGATATACAACTTGCGTGTGTGTTTGGCTATTGTTTTCCCCATCACCGTTTCCCAAGTAGTCACAAGGCGCGTTTCTGCAATCTTCTGTTTGATATTTACAGAGTTAAACGCATCGTTAATTGCCTGTTTGATGGTCTTTTGGTTGTGTTCTTTCATGCCGTTGTCAAAGTAAAAGAAAAAAAAGCAGGGAATTGTTGCAAAACGATTTCCGAAAGGAAAAATACTATGCTATTTTTGCCCACGGAGGGATGGCAGAGCGGTCGATTGCGGCAGTCTTGAAAACTGTTGAACCTGCAAGGGTTCCGGGGGTTCGAATCCCTCTCCCTCCGCAATTATTAATCAGTAAGGCTGAATTACTGATTTCTCGTCACGAACTTGCATTTGGTAAACATCACTTCGCTTCACGCTGATTGTCCTCCGCTCTTAAGGGCAGTTCTAAAAATTACTTTTTTATTGGGGTCAACATCATTTTCTGGGGACTAGGTATAATTAGGCGAATAATTTTTTCTAGTCTAAAGAGAAAGAATTTAACATCAGTAACACCCCTGAGATTGGCTCTAAATCCCTTTACTTTTGAGTTGAATGATTCTGCATAAGCATTGGTACTTCTGTGATCAAAGAAGTTCAGAATATTTTCTAAATGGTATTCTAAAGAATTGACCACTGTATTGAACTCCTCTATTTTAGCTGCTATTACCTTTTCTTTCCATTGATTGAAGCGATTTTGTGCAGTTGACTTATCTGTATTATGGTAGATGTTTCTGAAGTTTACGGTTAGTTCGTAAGCAGATTGTAAGGCTGGATATTTAGCAAAGAGAATAGCGGCTCTTTTCGATTGATTTATAGTCCAGTCTTCCTTAACCCGATAAAGTAAATATCTGCTTCTATCCAATAATTCTTTTAGGGTATCACCATTAGATAACAACTCAGGATGATATTTAGCACCATTCTCTTTGGCTTGCTTAATGGCTGTATTTTCTTCCTCAATCGCTTTCCATCGCAGTTTTATTCGCTGGTGTTGTAAAGCGTCTATAACTAACCGAACAACATGAAAACGGTCAATAACCAGACTACTGTTAGGAAAGCTTTGCTCTACTGCCAAAGCCATATTTCTTGCCATATCTAAACTTACTTCTTTTACTTGATGGCGTTTTGCTAAAGGTATTTTTACCAATACTTCTTGTATAGTTTTAGCTTGTGTACCCTTAATGATGGCTACTACTGATTGTTTATTCTTAACCTTAGTGGTTTTATTAGTTACAAAGGTATAGAGTTCTCCTTTAGACAAGCTCACCTCGTCAATACTTAGTTTATCGCTCATATTTTCGGGGTATAAAAGATATTCTTCCGCATGAGGTAATTGATCCCCTGCTTTATATCCGCTTACCTGATGTTTGTAATGCCGTTGTAATTTTTGGCTATCAACCTTAAAGTAGCTCGCTATGTTGCTCATGGTATCGAGTCGCGTATCCACTTGCATCTTTTAAAAAATCCGATAGTTCACTGGTAAATTTTGAATCATCGGCTATAAATGAAAAATCACGTTTAATGATTACTCCTGTTTCCTTATGACGCCATCTACGTTTCTTAATACGCAGGTAAACTGCCTTACCCCGAAGCGGAAAGTCTTGAAGCAACTTACTCTCCATAAAGCCTTTTGACTCATACTCAGCAGCAAGGAATCCATTAGGAATTTCATTCTTTTCTTGAAAGTCTATCAGCCAATATTCTTCCTTAATTGCTACAAAACACAATGTTTAGAAGTTGGTGATAAGAAAGTAGTCCATCAACTCGGATGGAAAAAACTGATGTAACAGTTTATAGTCTATTGTTTCGATGGCTTTTTGACCGCTAATTTATATCCTATTTTTTTAATTACCCCCCCCAACTTTTAGGGCTGACCCAAATTTTCTCCCCAATATTTCCTCGGAGACTCTCTTAACGCAATCAAGATTAAAGTGTGGGTTTGGCTGATTACTCACTTATTTCTTAAAATTATTCAACAATAAGCAAACAGGAAATGGGCTCTCTGTAATCAATCGGCTTTAGTCTGGTTTCATTTGATAAGTTACATCTGGTTGTTCGACTTTCTAAAAGATCCTTACTCTTTCTTCAAGAAACTTTCTTCAAAACTCATTCAATAGCCGCAGTTATTTCCTACCTAAATAATGAAACAAGGGTTCATTTGGAGAAATGCATAAATAAAAGATGCCTCAACAATGAAAAATATTTATCCGCTAAATGTTTCTTACTTTTACTATGAACTAATGAAAAAAAATGACATCAACAAACAAAGCGCAG
>JAWXCB010000106.1:0-8182 GCA_034440455.1 Chitinophagales bacterium | reverse complement strand
GTTTGTTTTTTGCATAAATCAAACTTCCTGCCGTCCTTCTTATTTTTAACGCTTCCTGTCAACCAGTCTTTTTTCTTTTGTACTTTTCATGCAACAAAGCCGTTTGAAGTTGTGATTAAAAAAACTTCAAACTGTAAATTCCAAACTTCAAACTGTAAACTTCAAACTCTTTGACTCAATCCCATCTCATTTACGGCAGGCATCCGGTGCTTGAGGCGCTGAAGGCTGATGGCATGTTTGAAAAAATATTGCTGATGCCTGATGCGCATTCACCCGAAATCAGCGCGATTAGGGAACTTGCGCGTGAACGCAAAATTCCTGTGCAGCATGTGCCGGTGCAGAAGCTCAACAGTATCACACGCAAAAATCATCAGGGCGTGGTTGCGTTTCTTTCGCTTATTCCTTACTACTCCGTTGAAGATGTGCTGATGAAGGCGTATGATGAAGGGCGCGTTCCGTTTTTTTTGTTGCTTGATAATATCACCGATGTTAGAAACTTTGGTGCCATTGCCCGCTCAGCAGAGTTGTGCGGGGTAGATGCCATTATCGTGCCGCAACGGGGCGGGGCGCTTATCAGCCCCGATGCGATGAAGGCATCGGCAGGCGCGCTCAACCTCATTCAGGTGTGCAAGGTGCGCGAACTCACCGATGCCGTAAGCTACCTTATTCTCAACGGCATTAAAATATTCTCTGCCGAAGAAAGCCGTGAAAAGAAACTCTATGATGTGGACTTCACCATTCCTTGCGCTGTTATTCTCGGAGCAGAAGGCGAAGGCATCAGCGAAGAACTGCTGCGCAAGGCGGATGAAAATTTCAGCATCCCGATGACAGGCAAAATCGGTTCGTTTAATGTTTCCGTTGCGGCTGGAATTGTGCTGTATGAAATGATGCGACAGCGGGTAGTATAGTTTTTAGGGGTGAATATTTTATACCCCTGAGATTCTATTACAAACTACCACGTTTTCTGTTTCACGAAGCGCTTATAGCGGCTCTTATTCTTCTTCTTGGTTGGATGCTTTCTTCCGTTATTGCCGCGCTTCTTAGAATAGGAGAAGTCAGAAAATCCGTTTGCAAATTTATAGGAAAGCGATACCGTGCTGAATAGGTATCCGTCTTTCTGACCCGGATTGCCGCGCACCTCACCGGGTTTTGTAATGTTGCCGTAAGTTTCTTCGGAATCAATTTCATCTGACCTGCGGGAGATGTCATAAATCATCGCGCCTTTATCTGCGCCATATTGGTTGACGAATTCCTGTTTTGAAACATAGTTGAGGCTCACGTCATCCAAATAATCGGTGAATGTGAAGCGGTGAGCAAATTCAAGTCCAACGGTGAGGAATTTATTTACATTTACTTTCACTCCAATGCCAATCGGGATAACAGGTTGGAATAAAGAATAAGGCTGCCTGTCAGGATATTGACTCATGCCTTGTCCCTCCGTGCCAAGCGGCTGCAATGCTACCCACTCGCCATTATATAAAGCCTTCGGATTAAAATGGACAAAACCAACTCCGGTAATAAAATAAGGCGCTATCCAGTGTTTCATACTTCCGGGCAGGAAGCGCATCATGTTTACTTCAGCGGTAATGGAAAACTCCGTTACATGTGATTTGAAATGCAGGTTGCGGTAGTTTCTGAACCACGCGTCATCCATGAAGCGCTCAGTATTTGCAAGTTTGTCATCGCCAGCCCAAACACCATAGGTAAGGCTGCCTTTCATCGAAAAAAAGTAGTTGAAATTATTTCTGAAGAAAACGCTCATCGCAGGACGAAAGAGCGATGCTTGCAAATCTGCATAATAGGTGCGTCCGACAGGTTCTTTCTTTCCGAGGTCGCCAAGAAAATTGGATACGCCAATGCCGACTCCAATTTCCATTGTTTGCGCGAATGCTCCTGCCGATAAAAAGCAGAACATGCTCAGAATGCTGATAATCCGTTTCATGGTCACATAGTTTAGGGTTGCCTCAATAGTCATACGCTCACACGCCTGACGGATTTTTTATACGACTGCGCTCCGCGAATTGTTACAGGAAGAAAAATGAAGGAAAGACCTTTTAATTACGTTGGTCAGCGCCCCATCCTAATTTCGTGCGGATGGTGTTCAGATAGTTGCTGTCTTCGCTGATGCGCAGCAGACTAATGGTGAATTCTTCCTTTCTTACGGCAATCTGAAAAGAAGCGTCAACCGACTCATAGCGCGAATCGAGCGTGCAAAGGAAGTTTTCATTTCTGCCTTCCACCTCAAATGACAACACAGAATCATTGGCAATGATAATCGGGCGCACATTCAGATTATGCGGGGCAACGGGCGTAATCACAAAATTTTCCGAAGTCGGAAAAATAATAGGACCACCGCAACTCAAAGAATAGCCCGTGGAACCTGTTGGCGTGGCTACAATCAATCCATCCGCCCAATAAGAGTTTAGCAACTCGCCATTAATATAAGTATGAATGGTAATCATGGAGGAGGTGTCCTTCTTATGAATGGAAAATTCATTCAGCGCATAATTCACTCCACCGAAAAGCGGCTTGTTGGAATCAAGATGCAGCAACGTGCGCTTATCCACCTTGTAGGTTTTATTTTTCAGCGCGTCTATTGCAACGGCAATATCTTCTTTGCCGGTGCTTGCAAGAAATCCAAGCCTGCCGGTGTTGATGCCAAGAATGGGAATATCTGAGTTGCGCACCAGCGTGAGCGTGTCGAGAATCGTGCCGTCACCGCCAAGGCTGATTACATAGTCCGCAATACCGAGCAATTCTTTATGCTCGCTGAAAATGGTCACCTTTCCGCCAAGCGGGATTTTATTTTCGAGCAGCGTATAGTAGTGGATATGCACCAGCACTTTTGCATCGCAGGCAAAGAGCAAATTGAATAGTTCCTGAATCAACGGGATGTCCGCCTGATTCAGCAGGCGTCCATAGATGGCAACGCGCATGAAAATAAATTGATGGGATAAAGATAACTAAACTCTAAACAGAGGTGAACGGGAGTTATTCAGCAGGCTATAATTTTTTCTTTCTCTGCCGCCACATATACAGATACAACTGCGGGAAGAAAGGTAAATACGTAAGTAAGAGGATACCGATGAAAATGTTCATTGGTGTAAATGCCCAACCATTCATTTTCAAAATAGAAAGCAGGATCAGCCATTCGCCTGTAACACCCAGCGGATACAGCACGATGAACAATGTATAGCGCAGATACGTGAGCCAGCGGATTTCTTTTTGCAGCAGTGTGAAGAAATAGAGGCTGTAGCGGATAATCTCTGTGATGCTCCAGGCAACAGTCACAAGCATCACGCCATTCATGCCGTATATTTTTATCAACGCATCAGGAGGAAGCAGATTTATCCATACCAAAACAAAAATGCGGGAAAACACCTGAATGAAGGTGGTGAACACAGGCGAGCTTACCCATTTCAACGCGGCATGTAAAATTTCCAACGCAGCCGCGCCCTGACAAATATTGAGGAGCAGCAGCGAAGTTGCATCCATTTGAAAACCACCGAAAATTTCTCTTCCAAAAAAAAGAGACCAACCGATAGCAAGCAGAAGATTATAAGCGAGGAGATATTTCTGTTTCATCCGTGCAAAACTGCGGCTAAAGATACAGCAAGAGGAAGACGTTGTAAAACAGAAAGACCAGGTAAAAGAGAAGGGCGAGAAATTTACTTTGCGCTATTCCACGCGTCAATGCCGCCTTTCAGGTTGTAAGTTTTAAATCCTTTCTTAGCAAGATAATCGCAGGTTTTTCCGCTGCGACCGCCTACTTTGCAATAGATAAAATACTCCTTGTTTTTATCAAGCGCGTCAAGTTTGGGGTAAAAATCAGAGCTATTGAAATCAAGAGCCGTTGAGCCTTCTATTTTACTTTCGGCAATTTCTTCAGGGGTACGCACGTCAAGCAGCACAGCGTTATTGCTTGCTTCATATTTTTCTTTGAAAGTTTTTACATCCAAATTTTCAACCTTCCCACCCGTTGTTTGGGACATATCCGTGCTTGCCGAATTGCAGGCAACTGTAAAAAGCAGAATTACAAATGAAATCATCGTTGAAATTTTTAGCGTATTGTTTTTCATAAAAAAAGAAATCGTTTAATGCGGTAAATAATCTTTCATTAAGCCATAAAAAAAAGTGCCGAAAAGAGCGCTGATAATTACTACTGACATCACTCCAACACCATAGCCAAGACTTACAAACATCGGTCCGGGACACGCGCCTGTCATCGCCCAGCCAAGTCCAAAGATAGTTCCCCCAATGAGGTAACGCGCAACAGATTTTTCTTTCGGAATTATAACGATGGGAATACCGCTGATGTCACGCAGTTGCAATTTTTTAATCAAAAAAATGGAAATCGCGCCTAAAACCACAGTTGTGCCGATGATGCCATACATGTGAAATGACTGAAAGCGAAACATCTCCTGAATGCGATACCATGAAAGCGCTTCCGACTTGGTCATTACAATGCCGAATACAATTCCTACCAGAATAAATTTCAATACTTTCATGGCTTATATTTTAAAAATCAGGGGATAAAGAAGATGCGTCATCACGAGTCCGCCAATGAAAAAGCCAATAACTGAAATCAGCGAAGGCAGTTGCAGATTGGATAATCCGCTGATGGCATGTCCTGATGTGCAACCATCTGCGTAGCGCGTGCCAAAGCCCACTAAAAAACCTCCGCCCGCCAGCAGAAGTATCCCTTGCGCTGAAAAAAGAAAGCTGAAGTTGAAAATTTCAGCGGGTTGAATTCCCGTTGGCACGCCTAACCCTAATGTGGCCAGATCTTTTATGGTGGACTCCGCAATTTGCACAGGCTCACCGTTTGACAAAAAATTAGCGGTAAGCCAACCTCCAATCATACTGCCGACAAGAAACCACAGGTTCCACTTTTGCGCTTTCCAATCGTAATCAAAAAAACTGCTCGCCTTGCCTGCTCCACATGCCGCGCATAGCGCTTTGAAGTTGGAGGAAAAGCCAAAGTGCTTTCCGAAGAAAATCAGCGTAAGCATAATGGCGGCTATCGCCATTCCTGAGATATACCAAGGCCAGGGTTGCCTTACGAACTCAATTGCAGTTTGCATAGGTTAAAATTATTCCGGTTATTCTTTATGCAGACAAAATTCGCACAGATGAAAGTTTGCCGGAATTAAATTTCACAGAAAATTGCCGCGCGTTTTTTTGATGCTCAACGCCACGCGCCAATTCCACTTGCAAGATTATACGTTTTAAACCCTTTAGAAGACATCAGTTCGCAAGCCTTGCCGCTGCGGTTGCCGCTTCTGCAAAACAAAAAATATTCTTTGCTCTTGTCCAACTGCTCAATCTTTTTTGCAAAATCGGCAGCCATGAAGTCAATGTTTTTTGCGCCTTTGATGGTGCCTGATGAAAATTCACCGGCAGTGCGCACATCAAGCAGCGCGGCATTTTTAGTTGCTTCGAATTTCTTTTTAAAGTCTGTGCCGCCTAAATCTTCATACGATTTCGAGAACGTGCTTTTTAAAAAATCAAACATGGTAATTCGTGTTTTTTGTTAGAAAAATATATTGCTCTTTTATTTTTTCAGCGTTGATGGACACACATAATCTGTTTTCGGAACGTCTGTGCCCTCTGCAATTGCCTTAAATCCACCTTCAATGTTCACGATGTTTTCATATCCGCGTGATTTCAAAATGGAAGCCGCAATCATCGAGCGGTAGCCGCCCGCGCAATGCAGGTAAAGCGTTTTATCCTTTTTGAATTCAGCCATGTGTTCATTGATATAATCCAGCGGGAGATTTACGGCATTCGTAACGTGCTCTGCTTCAAACTCACCGGGATTCCGCACATCAACCACATCCAGCTTTTCCGTTTTGTATTTCTTCGCAAAATCAGTCGCGCTGATGGATGCCACTGTGTCAATGTCCTTTCCTGCCTTTTTCCATACATCAAACCCGCCTTTGAGATAGCCAATCGCGTGGTCATAGCCAACGCGCGCGAGGCGTATTACAATTTCTTCTTCGCGTCCGTGTGCTGCAACAATCAGAATCGGTTGCTTGATGTCTGTAATCAATGCACCCACCCATGGAGCAAAGTTGCCGTCAATGCCGATGTTAATTGAATTGGGAAAGAAGCCCGCTGCAAATGCGTCAGGCATGCGTGTGTCCAATACCAATGCGCTTGTTTCATTCGCTGCCGCTTCAAACGCAGCGGGCGATAATGCCTGCAATCCTCTGTGCAATACTCCCTCAATGCTTTCATAACCCTCTTTGTTCATCATCACATTTTTTGGGAAGTAAACGGGTGGGGGCAATAAGCCTTCAGTTACTTCTTTGATGAATTGTTCCTTTGTCATATCCGCGCGCAAGGCGTAATTGAATTTCTTTTGGTTGCCTATGGTGGAAACTGTTTCCTTGCTCATTTTTTTTCCGCACGCTGATCCAGCGCCATGTCCCGGATACACAATCACATCGTCTGCAAGCGTCAGGATTTTAGTGCGCAGTGATTCGTATAAGTGAGCAGCGAGGTCTTCTTTTGTGAGATTTGTTTTTACGGCAAGGTCAGGTCTTCCTACATCACCGATAAATAAAGTATCTCCGGTGAAAATCGCATAGTCTTTTCCGCTTTCATCTTTCAATAGATAAGTGGTTGACTCCATTGTATGTCCGGGCGTGTGCAGCGCTTTAATTGTTGCGTTGCCTACTTTTAACTCTTCACCATCTTGAGCGATGTGTGCGTCAAACTTTGGCTGCGCGTTGGGACCGAACACGATTTTAGCGCCTGTTTCTTTGGCAAGGTCAAGGTGACCAGAAACAAAGTCAGCGTGGAAGTGTGTCTCCAACACGTACTTGATTTTTGCGCCATCTTTTTCGGCTTTCTCAACATAAGGCATAATCTCACGCAACGGGTCAATAATTACCGCTTCGCCATTGCTTTCAATATAATATGCGCCTTGCGCGAGACATCCGGTATAGATTTGTTCAACTTTCATGGCTACTATTTTTTGGTCTTAAAGAATTTGTTTTACAAAGTTGATATTGATTTCAGGCATCGTCTGTGACTTCAGTTACACAAGCGCAGTTCTAAAATTATTTTTTCTATCGCCCCACCCTGTCCCTCTCCAGGAGGAGAGAGTATCAGCGGTAGAATTTTAGAACGGATCTTCATAGCATGAATAATTCCTTTCCCAATATAAAAATTCCCATCGCCAGCACAAACCAACCAAAAGCCTTTTTCAGCTTTTGCGCTTCCACTTTTGTTGCAAGGAAACTTCCGATAAATATTCCGGCTACTGATAATGCGGAAAAGATGAACAGAAACTTCCAATCAATTTCGAGATGACCTAAATCTCCCAAGAAGCCGATGAGTGATTTAGCTGCGATGATAAATAACGAAGTTCCTACTGCAAGTTTCATATCAAGTTTGCCTAAAAGCACCAACGCAGGAATAATCAGAAATCCGCCTCCTGCGCCCACAAGCCCAGTAAGAGAGCCTACAATGATGCCCTCCAGCAATATCAAGGAATAATTGAATTTTACATTGGATGCCTCTTTCGGGCAATCAACACACTCTTTGCTTTTTATCATGGAAATTGACGCTGCTATCATCAACACGGCAAATAACACCATGACGGAAATATTTTTCGTCATCACAAAATTGCCAATTGTGAAAATATTATCAGGAATTGCAGGCACAACAAACTTGCGTACCGAATAAACAGCCGCGATTGAAGGAACGCCAAAAATCACCGCCATTTTAAGACTCACTAAATTTTTGCGATAATAATTTATGCCACCAATCAAACTCGTTAAACCCACGATAAAGAGCGAATAGGCGGTTGCAACAATAGGTTGAATCCCCGTCAGGTAAACCAATACGGGAACAGTCAGGATAGAACCTCCGCCACCGATAAGACCCAACGAGATGCCGATAAATAAACTTGCGATGTACCCGATAATTTCCATAGCTGTAAATCGGATACAAAGTTGGGGAAGCGGTTACGCTCCGTCTGTGACTTGAATCACAAAGAGATTAAGCAGTTGCAATGGGTGGTGGCTTCTCCCCTTTTAGGGGAGACCCAGAGGGGTAATGCCACTTAATATGATTGTCTCGTCCTAAAATAAGTTTACAGGTTAAATGATTAATCCTGCTATAGGTTTACGGATTGTGTTAATCCTACTATTGGTTTACAATGATACTGCAT
>JAWXCB010000105.1:0-15130 GCA_034440455.1 Chitinophagales bacterium | reverse complement strand
GGTGGTCAGTTTAGACCGAAATGGGGTGGTCAGTTTGCTCCGAAATGCCCTGGTCAGCTTTGACCGAAATTACCTGGTCAGGTTTGCCGAAAACTCCATTCATGAGCCAGGCATTTGTTAAAGAATCAGATGAGCAATGGCTGCACGAAATTCCGCCCACGATGGCTGCGCTGCTTTTATATCTGAGACGCGAAAACAATGGAGTGAGGATTTATGAAATGAAAAGCTACCCGCATCCTGAAACAGGAAAAACCGCGCATGAAATGAGCAATGGACTCTGCTATAGGCTTGATGCGGAGAACAAGTGGAGCGTGTTATTATGAAGCAGGCGGGAGAGCTATAAACTTCTTATCCACAGGGTGAAACTATTTCAAAAAACTTACGTTAGGATGTCTTGGATTAAACTCTATATTTGCACCGAATTTAAAAAAAAGTAACAGCAATATGTACTGGACACTTGAGCTGGCATCACACTTAGAAGACGCGCCTTGGCCGGCTACAAAAGATGAATTGATTGATTTTTGCATTCGTTCTGGAGCTCCGATTGAAGTGATTGAAAACTTGCAGGAGTTGGATGACGAAGGTGAAATCTATGAAGGCATCGAAGACATTTGGTCAGATTATCCCACCAAAGAAGACTTCTTCTTCAACGAAGACGAATATTAGTCTTCAGTTTACAGTTTTTAGTTTACCGTTGATTTTTTGCGATGAAATTGCCTTGTTGAGTTTTATGTATTTAAAGCACATCAACACAAAGCATCTTTCTTTCTTAACTAAAATGTTCTGAGGTTTCCGTTAGATAACGAGCATCGCATCACCGTAGGTGAAGAACTTGTACTTGTTTTTGATTGCCACTTTGTAGGCTTCCTGGACTAATTCATATCCTGCGAAAGCAGAAACCATAATCAGCAAACTTGATTTTGGTAAATGGAAGTTGGTAATCATCGCATTCGGGATTGCGAAATCATGCGGGGGATGAATAAATAAATTCGTCCAGCCTTCCATCGGCTTCATGTATTTATCCGCAGAGATTGCAGTTTCTACAGCGCGAACCGCAGTTGTGCCCACCGCGCAAATCTTCTTCTTGTGGTTTTTCGCCTTGTTTACAATCTTCACCGCCTTTTCGTCCACCTTGAAATATTCCGCATCCATCTTGTGCTTTGAAAGGTCTTCCACATCAATCGTGCGAAAAGTTCCCAATCCGATATGCAAAGTAACTTCTGCAAAATCAACACCCTTAATCTGCATCCGCTTTGATAATTCCTTGCTGAAATGCAAGCCTGCCGTAGGCGCTGCTACCGCTCCCTCTTCTCTTGCAAACACCGTTTGGTAGCGTTCTTTATCACTTTCTTCCGGCTTTCTTTTGATATACTTAGGAAGCGGAGTTTCACCCATGTTGTATAATTCCTTCTTGAAGGTATCTGCATCCCCATCATGCAAAAAGCGGATGGTTCTGCCGCGTGAAGTGGTGTTATCCACTACTTCAGCCACTAAGTATTCATCGTTTTGCCCGAAGTAAAGTTTGTTGCCCACGCGAATTTTCCTTGCGGGGTCCACCAGCACATCCCACAACTTCATTTCATGATTTAACTCGCGTAGCAGGAACACTTCAATCTTCGCGCCTGTCTTTTCTTTTCTGCCATAGAGTCTTGCGGGAAACACTTTCGTATTGTTCACAATCATCGCATCGCCATCACCGAAATAACCCATTACGTCTTTAAAAACCTTATGCTCTATTTTGCCCGTTTTCCGGTCAACCACCATCAGTTTACATTCATCTCTTTGCTTTGAAGGATATTGAGCAAGCAACTCAGTGGGGAGGTGATAATTAAATTGTGAAAGCTTCATAAATCGTTGTGCTTTAAAAATTTAAGGTGCAAAAGTACACTATTTAAAGTCTAATTTGCAATGACCTTTTGGAAGATGATTTTACTTAAATTATTAAAGGAAAGTGTTGCGGGTGCCTTGTATGAATTAGCCAGCAATAAATTGAGAGCCTTCCTTTCCGTGCTCGGCATCACCATCGGCATCTTCTGCATCATCACGGTTTTTTCTGCGGTGGATTCACTTGAAAAGAATGTGCGACAAAGCTTTCAGCGCTTAGGCGAAAATGTGATTTATGTGCAGCGCTTTCCCTGGAATGAAGACCCAAAGGAAAATCAGTGGAAATATCTCAGACGACCGAAAGCCGACTATTATGAATTCAAGGCATTGCAGGAAAAACTCACCCATGCCGATGGAGTTGCCATTATGCTTTTTGTGAAAGGGAAAACAGCCAAGCAAGGCAGTAACGTAGTGGAAGATGTGGACATTTTCGCCACCTCGCATGAGTATGAAAAAATCAAAGACTGGCAATTTGAGCAGGGGCGCTACTTTTCGCTCTCCGAATCGCAACTCGGCTCAAATGTCGCCATCATTGGAAATAATATCGCTACCGAATTGTTTCCCGGGCAAACCGACATAGTCGGCAAAAAATTTAAACTGCTCGATAGAAATACAACCATCATTGGCGTTCTGAAAAAAGAAGGCGAAGACATCATCGGGTTTAGCGATGATAACAATATGATTTTACCCTACAACTACATAAAAACCATTGTTGACGTGGATACATGGAATGAGCCTTTTATTGCGCTGAAAGCGAAAGCAGGAGTAAGTTCCGAAGAGCTAAAAGATGAAGCAAGGGGCGTGATGCGCTCGGTGCGGAAGCTTAGCCCCAAACAGGATGATAATTTTGCGCTCAACGAAGTAAGCATTATCGGCAACCTGATAAGCACTGTGTTTAGCCTCATCAATAAAGCAGGCTGGGCTATCGGCATCTTTTCCATACTTGTAGGCGGCTTTGGAATTGCCAACATCATGTTTGTAAGCGTGAAAGAGCGCACCCATCTCATCGGCATTAAAAAAGCGCTGGGCGCAAAACGCTTTTTCATTCTTGTAGAGTTTCTTACCGAAGCCGTTGTGTTATGCGTATTGGGCGGACTTGTCGGGCTTTTGCTTGTATTTATTGAATCGCTTGTTTTAGAAAGGCTCATCCGGGTGGTGGCTGAAATTGAATTTTCCTTCACGCTCTCCTTTGAAAATATTTTTACCGGTGTTGGCTTATCTATTCTGATTGGCGTTATTGCGGGATTCATTCCGGCATTGTCTGCTTCGCTGATGAAACCTGTTGACGCGATACGGTCGTGATTATAAATTATGGCTACTACTCATCATCCTGATGACATAAACTTTTTACATCTTAATTGGTGAGACAATTTAAAAGTATCGTTTGCACAGTTGAAAATATAAAGAAAGGATAATCCCTGTTAAAAGATTACCTTTGCGGTTGTTCAAGTTCATTTTACATTTTGGTTTTATTCAGTTCTATTAAATAAGAATTCCTTTTCCTCCAACCTGAATTTTTTTTTAATACTTTCTGCCGCGAAAATTTGTCACACCGATTCCAGCCACTTAGGGGTGAATCCTTTTGATATTCTTCCAAACCTGAAATTAAACTGCTGCCTGAAAAAGTTGATTTGAATCATTTCATGTTCTTTAAAACATTCTGCTATGAAAATGGGGAAAACACAATCAGGAAGAGGAAGACCTAAGACTAAAGTAAATAAACTCCAAAAGGTGTTGATGCCAAATTTTAAAGCCCGCCTCAATGAAAAAACTGTTATTCAGGTGAGAAGCCTTGAGATATTAGAAGCGCTTTGGCGCCCTTTATACCCCAATTTAGTTGTAATAAAATAAGCTAAATTTTTTGATGCCATTGAAATAAATTTGCAGAGAAACTAAAAAAAGTTAAAGCACTCATATGGCTATCGAATCACAGAGTTATTTCGCCCTTTGGAATAAATACAGACCTGCTATCCTGCAATTAATGAAAGGGGCAACGCAGGAGCCACAGCGCTACCAGTTATCAGACCATGAATTTAAAGCCGTTGGAGGCGTTAAATCCGGGTATGCTTTTTCTTTGGAAACATTAGGAGACAAAGCATCAAATAACATTGGTGTTTCAGCAATTGCAAGAGATTTAATATTGATGTTGCAGCAATCAAAAACAGGAACGCTTTTAATGAAAGAGACCTCCTACCATTTGCGGCTGGATAGTCATTTTGTGTTTCACGTGGCAAAAAAACCGGAAGCCGAAGCAATTTCCAAATAGAAAACTTTTAGTTAATAGAAAGAAAAAATAAAAAACTCCGGGGCAAAAACTCCGGAGTTTTTTTATTTACAACTGCACATGGCAGGAGGAAAATGCGCTGATTGTTCACAAATGCAGCTTCTTTCATACAGCTAAACTATCAGACCTCGGATAAAGAGCCGATGCTTCAGCGCTTGCTTTCTGTACTTTAGATTGAACACTCTTTTTCTTTTGTAAGTAAGATTTTACTGGAGGTTTCAATTAATTCAAATAAATTTCAACCCTGAATAAAAATGAATTTTGAATTGCGACAAAAGGTGTAATCTTTGCTGATAGCTTTTAAGAGAACTTTTTAATTTAGGCACGCACAAAAACAACAAACGTGGCAAAAAAGAAAAAAGAAACTGTAAAGAAAAAGCAGGCGACAAAAAAAGTCGTGAAAGCCGCAGCTAAGAAAGCGCCTGTGAAGAAAGCTGTAGCCCCTAAAAAAGAAGTGAAGAAACCTGAACCGAAACAGTATCCTGTAAAAACCGAAGTAAAAAATATTGAAGTGACGAAAGCGAAAAAAGAAAAGGGAAAAAAAGAGAAAGCAAGTGTGCCGCATAACCAGCCGGTGAGACCTGCAACAGTACAAACCGGAAAAAAACGCCTGCTCATCAGCTATGATAAGTTGCCGAATGATGTGGTGGATATTATTCGGGGGAAATATCCCTACGGCTACAATCATGACCTGATCGAAGTGAAAGGCATTGACAACAAAAAATTTTCAGTGCTGCCCATCGAATTACCCGATGTAGTATATCTCGTAAAAGTGGATCTACGCAAGCCCTTCAAAATCGAAGAAGCTGAAGATGAAGAAGATATTTTCACACCGGAAGAAGGCTTTGGTGCCGAAGAAGACAACTTCCCCGGTGAAGACCTTGAAGGAATAGAAGGCGAAGACGGTGAGGATGAAGGCAAAAAGAAAAAGAAAAAAAGCGATGAGGACAATGACGACTAAGCCGTGTTTGTAACCTCCTTTTTTCATCTCCATTTACTTTCCCGTTAAATCTTGTGTCTTGCAAAGACGCGACTCTTGCAGCTAACCACTGGCGACTAACGACTATTTATTATTTTAGCCGAAAATCACCCGCATGAAATTCTTCATTGATACAGCTAATCTCAACGAAATAAAAGAAGCTGCTTCTTATGGCATTCTTGATGGCGTAACTACCAATCCTTCGCTGATGGCAAAGGAAGGTATTACGGGCGATGAGAACATTGCGAAACACTACAAGCAGATTTGCGACATTGTGAAAGGCGATGTGAGCGCTGAAGTGATTTCAACCGATTTCAAAGGAATGATTGAGGAAGGCGAAAAACTCGCTGCACTTGACAAACACATCGTGGTGAAAGTGCCGATGATAAAGGAAGGCATCAAGGCAATCAAATATTTTACAGATAAAGGCATTAAAACAAACTGTACGCTTATATTTTCAGCCGGGCAGGCAATTCTTGCCGCAAAAGCGGGCGCTACTTACCTCTCCCCTTTCATCGGCAGATTAGATGATATTAATTGGGATGGCGTTGACTTGATTGAGCAAATCGTGCAGATTTATCAAATACACGGATACAAGACACAGGTGCTTGCCGCATCCATCAGAAATCCTTTGCATATCGTGAAATGCGCTGAAGCGGGAGCCGATGTGGTGACGTGTCCCCTCTCCGCTATTAACGGACTATTCAGCCATCCGCTTACAGACATTGGATTGAAAAAATTTCTTGAAGACCACAACAAGGTGAAGCAAGAAAGTTTGAAATCGAAAGCTGTATAATTCTTTATTTCCAAAAACAAAAAAGCCACGACCGAAATCGTGGCTTTTTTGTTTTTGATAACCTGTCATTTACTTCTTCTTTTTCTGCAAGTCAATAACTGTTGGAGTTGCAATAAAGATTGACGAATAAGTTCCGACTACGATTCCAATCATCAGTGCGAAGCAGAATCCGCGAATCACTTCTCCACCGAAAATCATCAGCACGATAACAACCAGCAATGTGGTTAAGCCCGTCATCACCGTTCTGCTCAGGGTGCTATTGATTGCCATGTTGATAACAGTTTTGAAATCTTTGGTGGGGTGTAAACCAATGTATTCGCGCAACCTGTCAAACACCACCACGGTATCGTTCACTGAATATCCTATTACTGTGAGCAAAGCTGCGATAAATGTCTGGTCAACTTCTGTGCTGAAAGGTAACAATCCTCCGAAAATTGAAAATACACTAAGTAGCACCAGCGCATCATGCGTGGTTGCGGTAATTGCTCCCAAGCCGAATTGCCAGGTCTTAAAGCGGAATAAGATGTATAAAAAGATTGCAATCAGGGAAAGGAGTCCTGCTTTAAACGCTCCGGATTTAATATCATCCGCGATGGCAGCTCCTACTTTAATTGATTGCACTTTGTACTCGCTTAAAAACTGCTCTTTTGAAGGTTCCAGATTATACAACGACTTAACCCCGTCATACAATTTCGCTTCCACAATGCTGTCCGTCTTAGTATCATCACTGTCAATCAAATAGGCAGTTGTGATTAATACCTGATTGTCGCTTCCATAAGTTTTCACAACAGGAAATGCTCCATATTCTGTATTCAGATTAGATGCTACATCCTGCGTGTTCACATCCTTGTCAAAACGGACCACGTAGGAGCGTCCGCCTTTAAAATCAACGCCCAGTTCAAATCCTTTTGTGAAGATGGAAGTCAATCCGGCAACAGTAAGTAATGCCGAAAAGATATACGCATATTTTCTTTTGCCTACGAAATCATAGTTGGCGTTACGGAAAATATTTTCGCTCAATTTTGTTGTGAATTTCAAAGTCTTGTCCCTTGCAAGCAGGTTATCAATAATGAGCCTTGTAACAAGCACCGCTGTAATCATGGAGCAGATGATACCGATAACGAGCGTAGTTGCAAATCCCTTTACAGGACCTAATCCGTAAAAAAGGAGGATAAATGCAGTAATCAACGTGGTGACGTTGCCGTCAATAATGGCAGAATAAGAGGCGGTATATCCGTCAGCAATAGCAAGTCGCAATCCTTTTCCTTTTGCCAGTTCCTCCCGGATACGCTCATTGATGATCACGTTGGCATCAACTGCCATACCGAGCGTGAGCACAATACCTGCCATACCGGGCAACGTAAGCGCAGCGCCATAAGATACCAACACTCCTATAATAAACAGCAGGTTAAGGGTTAACGCAATATCTGCCACAAATCCGCTGGTGTTATAATAAAGCACCATGAATAAAATGACGGCTAAGAATGCCAACAACAAGGACACCAATCCTGCCCTTACAGATTCCTCTCCAAGCGTTGGTCCCACCACAGCTTCCTGAATAATTCTGGCAGGTGCCGGAAGTTTTCCCGCTTTGATGATACTCGCTAATGCTTTCGCTTCACTAATAGTAAAGTTTCCGGTGATTTGCGACCTTCCATTTGGTATTTCAGAGCGCACCTCAGGCGCAGTGTAAACCACATTATCCATTACGATGGCGATACACTTGCCTCTTTCGTTTGCTGATTTCGGTGAGTTTTCTAAAGTAAGTCGCTTCCATACTTTCGCACCTTCGCTGTTCATCACCATATCCACCACCACTTCAGAAATACCTTGATTTTGGTTGATGTCCTGAGTTGCATCACGAATTACATCTCCTTCAAGAGGAGCGCGGTCTTCATTCGGACGGGTTTTGATTGCGTAAAGCGGATAAAATCCATTTTCATTTGCTTTAGCTCCCCACAACAACTTGATGTTTTTCGGGAAAAGCGCACGCACCTGCTCATAAGCAAGATATTGATCTACTTTCTTCCTGTCGCCCGGACGAGCAAAACCAATGGTAGCATCATTGGGTGATACCACTAATTCACCGGTTTCATTTACGGGCGGAATCAACACGGAAAAAAGCGGGTTTTGGTTGGCAAATTCTTCGTTCGCTTTTGTTGAGTCGTTGCTATCCTGTGTTCCCAAAAGATTATCAAGCGCAGAAGAATCAGGAGCGACTGCGTTTGAATCAAGAACGGCTGCAACAGGCGTTTCGGTAAGTTCCAACAAACTGTCAACGCCTGCGGCTGAAGCGGAATTCATCTTTGCAGTATCTACCAACCCGAGAATGCTCACCAATAACTTATTGGCTTCCGCTACTTTGTTAATGAGTTCCGATACCTGAAAGGTTTCCCAGAATTCAAGCTTCGCGGTGGATTGCAATAAATCACGCGCTGCCTGTGGGTTATCAACTCCCGGCAATTCAATAAATATTCTGCCTGTAGATTCCTGCAAGCTGATGTTTGGCTGCACAACGCCATACGCGTCAATTCTTGAGCGCACCGTGCTGAATGTCATGCCGACATTACTTTTTGCCTGCTCATCCAGCACGCGCAACACTTCTTCATTCGTTGAGTTGAAACTGATTTTGTCTTGATTTTCAGGGGTGGCAAAAATTGCGGCAAGTTGGGCTCCCGGATCAAGCTTCTGAAATTCTTGTCCGAAAATGGTCACGAAATTGTCCTGTGTTTCTTTCTGCCTTTCCTTTGCCAACAATAACGCCTTGTTAAAGGTGGTGTCTTTGTTGTTGTTTGACATTGCTTTGATGATGTCCTCCACCGAAACCTGCAACACTACGCTCATGCCCCCCTTGAGGTCAAGTCCGAGCTTAATCTGCTGCTTTTTCACTTGGGCATACGTGAATTTTAACAGGGGCAAGTCAACCACATTTTCTTTTGAAACGGAGTCGAGATAGCGTCTTTTGTAAGAAGCCAATTCAACTTCAATGGAGTCGCGTTCTTTTGGAGCAGTAATTGATTCAAGCGATTTCCCGGCAGGCAACGCCTTTTCCTGCGCATACTCTGCCGCTTTATTTTCAACTCTCCATCCGATGAGTGAAAACATCAACTGCCCCAGGCACACCACAACGAGCGCGATGATAAAAAATTTAATAAGTCCTTTCCCTTGCATTTATGAGTGAGTTTAGGTTTGAAAAAAGTTGCGCAAATATAAAGAATTAAACACGCCAAGCAGAGTTTATACGGAGGAAGATATGCGGGTGTTGGCTGTGGAAAAAAATGCTTGTTGTTGCATCCCCTTTTACTAACCGTCTTAATCTTCAAACAAATTACCTCACCCTCAACGCCAGCATCCGAAACGGCTCGGTATCATGGAGAAAAAAATCATGGCTGTGCAACGGCTGCTCATTGCCTGCAAAATCAACATAACTGATGTGATGCGTTTCATTCATGACATCGAAAAACAGTTTGCCTCTTTCTTTGTAATGGTCGGGTACAAACTCAAGCAGCGTCACGCACTTTTTTTTCAGTTCTTTCATTCCGCGCCATGCTGATTCTTCTGCTCCTTCAATATCCATCTTCACAAAGCCTATTGGCTCACTCACACTGTCAAGCGGTATTGTTTCCACTTCATAGCTCTGGTGGGTAGAAATTTCCAGGAGGGTTGAGTTGATTGTGCGCTCTTTCAGGTTCAGTTTTGCCGTGCCATGTTCAGCAGAAGCGGCAGAGGCAAGAATCTTCACCTGTTTTTCGCAGTTGTTCAATGCGACTGACTTTTCAAGAAACGGGATGATTTCAGGATTTGCTTCCACGGCAATCACATTGCAGCCAAGCCGCGCAAGCAGGAAAGCGAAGTAGCCGTAGTTCGCTCCCGCGTCAATGCAGACTGTGCCCGGCTTCACGTTGCGGATTATCCACAGCGCAATCCATGACTCCCAATATCCGTCACGCATGATATGCTCTGCTATGCCCGGGTCGTGTTCTCTTGCCGCAAGCCAAAATGAGCCAAGCATTCGTCCGACTATGATGCGCTCGCCCTTCAGCGTGTCGTAGTAAAAGCCCGAATGCGATTTCCCCGCAGCCTCCACGTCATGCCTGCTTCTGAAATTCTGAATTGCATGTCCTGTTTCATTTTCCGCAAGCAATTCAACAGGCATTTTCTCGTGCGCTAACCATTGTCCGCGCCAGATATTATCGCTGTTTAATTGCAAACGACAGGTAAGTTCCCGCTCTGAAAAAATATCCAGCCACACCTGCCCGCCATCTTCCTGCACATCCCAAAGCTGTTCGCATACTGCTTTTCCCGCACCGATTTTCCCGCTGCTCAGAAATGTCATCGGGCGCATGTCGTAGCCTACCCGTTTGTAAACGTAGGTGTGCGCTGTAAGACGCTGAATAGCCGTTTTTAATTTTTCAGACTTGCGTGAAAAATCTCTGCCGATTATCCCGTCCCATTTTTCGCGCAACTGACGGATAAATTCAAAACAATCTTTCTCATACTTAAATCCGGGCAGGCGGGGATTTTCGCTGTGGTAATTCCATTTCGGTCCGTTGCGGTGCTGAAAGAGCGCCTTGCCTTCAAAATCATGCTGATACATCGTGCCTGCTTTCAACAGCACCGGATGCGCGGGCATAGCGTAAGGAATACCTGTTTTCCTGAACGCAAGATGAAATGTTTCTTTATCGCCATGAATGTGCTGGTAATAAAAATCAGAATGTTCATTATACCACATTGCCAGCCGCAATGCCTTCCATGTTTTTTCTTTGTTGACGAGCAGTTGCCCTGATTCAAATTCAGGCTCATCACGAAAGGGCACTCCACACAACTTCCAAATCATTCTTTCTTTTTGCAGTCTGCCGAGGTCGGGCCAAAAAATTGCGCCTGTTTCTTTGTAGTGATTCGTTTCAAATAAAAATTCTGGATTCACTACGGGAACATTATCCGCATCAAGCAGCAAAACTTCTTTAAACGGGTTGTTGAGCAGCGAGTATGCCTTTAGCTTTCACCCGTTCAGAATTCTTGAGGGAATGGTTTTTCGCAGTTCAAGCGCGTCAACGCATTCCACCTGCAATGGCTGAACAATCGCTTTCATCTGTTCGTCCATTTCCTTTTCTCCTAAATACCAGAGTTGAATGGGCAACGCGCAGCCGTGCTTGCGCAGCATGTTGATGCACACCCACGCGCTGGTAAACAGGCGAATGCCGCCACCGCAAATCACAATGCCTCTGCCTTCAAATTTTTCAGGGTATTCAGGAATACTGCGCATAGTATGCTCGGATATTGTAAGGGCTGTTTGAGTTGTCAGGTTTTCATCAGCAATTGCAAAATTGCTCTGCGTCCGGACAGGAGCGGGCGACAGTAAATCTGTTTCTGCTTCTTTTACGGGTGGAAAATATTGCGCACCCCCGGAATATGCAACTACAGAACGGCTTTTTATCCGTAAACGAAAGAGCCGCGATAAGCCTCTTTTTTTCGAGGGTAAAAGTTCTTTGCCTAAGGATTGCTGATTTTTCATCGCATTATTTTTAAGGAATTTCATCTTGCGGTTGTTAAAATAAACTTCAATTCTTCTGATAACTTCGCCTGCCGTTATCATCTCCATGCAGCGCGGTAAATCATTTACAACATCAACGCAGATTTTATCGGGCTTGTCATTCTCACTTCCGTCATTTAATAACTTGACGCGCGATTTCCAGCAGCCGCCTGTTTCGCAGCAGGGCAAAGCCCCGATGGTATGTATAAACTGATGATTCGGGTATGCTTCCCATTGCACGGGTTCGCGCCCGCCTGCTATTACCACACAGGGACGTTGTTTCGGCATGCGCGTTTTTGTTTCTACCGCAGCAGCAAGGTGCATGAACAGGCTTACGGGAGTTACAACCCCTTGCGCATGATACATCAGCCTGATGAGTTGCCGTAAATCTGTTTTGCCGCGCAGGTCAATTACATTGTTTAAAGCAGGATGATGATGTTTATCCTCGCCCACCTGCACGAATTGAATTTTTCCTTTGAAATAATCCACCACCTGCTGATACCGCTTTGCATCCCACCACTTGATTGTGAAATCATATTTGCCGCCTGAGACGATAAGCCAAAGAGATTCCATCTCTCGGAGAGATGGAATCTCTTTGAGAAACGGAATCTCTTTTTCATCATCTGAAAGATGAATATCTCCTTTAAAAGCGGTGGGTTTAATTCTCAAATTCAACTGCTCATTCAGATACTCGATAAAACCATGAATGAAATGGTAAGGCAGCCAATTGCTTTTATGAATCAGCGGATAATGGCAGTCTATTTTTCGGACATCCTTATCTGCATCACTCAATGGCGTATATGAAAGGGTTGTTTTGCCAGAGGGCAGGGCAGCTTGTTCTTACATCTGTAATGAATTGATTGGGATAGCACAAATGCAAATCCCTCACTGCGGCTGTCAGCATCACAATGTCACCGGGAGCTTGGTGATTAACAAGAAGCAGTTTCCGCATGATGATGCTTTATGACTGAAGTATAATAGCGGCTTAGGAAATCATAAACAATCATTTCCTGTAAACGTTGTTTGCCGGAAAAAATACGGTTCAGATTCATGTGCGTGAAACTGCCAAGCATCTCAAGCAATTCTTCTGGCGATAGTTTTGATTGCAATTCACTGATGCAATTTTTATTGGCTTCTGAACGCTTCTTTAAAATTTCATGAATGTCCCGATAACTTTCCTCTTTATCCGGATTAAATAATTCGCGGATTGTGGTGGTATGCTCCCTGTATTTCTTATCCAATTTCAGTCGGGCTTGTTTATTCTGCTTCTTATCTAAGGCAAATTCTTCCGCAAAACTGCTTCTGCTGCTGAATGCAAATTGCTTTTTCTCGTTGTGCGTCATCCCAAAATCATTCAGTAAATAGTGAATGCTTAGTATAGCCGCTTTCCAAACCTTACTTTCATCATTTCCAAATAATGACAGCAGAGAGAGAACGCTTTCGCTGTCACGCCAAAACAACTGTTCGACTATGCCGATGCAATCGCCTCCATAACGCTCCACTTCCCTGTTGTAAGTGTCCAACTGCACTTTAGAAATAAATCCCTGCGCCATATAGGGTTTTAGCTCTCGCGTAATGGCATTCATTAGAGCAGACAGTTCGGTATTCTCTTTTAAATGCAACCGTAACCTGATATGCAACTGCGGGTCGGCATACCGGATGAAAAACCATTTTTGGGTTAACCCTCGCGCCTGCAATTGCTTTACTAAAGGTTTAACGACATTTTCCAACAGCATATCAGAACTTTTGCCGCCTGCATAAATCTTGTAGTAAAGCCATTCATCGCCCGGCAAAAATGTTCGCTTTATGCCGGCTGCTTTTGTTGCCTTGATTTGTGCAGTATTTTGTTTTTCCGACTCACAGTAATAAGACAGAATCACCTGATTGGTGAAACCTCCCTCTTCACTTTTCACAACACAATTATCGGGGTCGAAGATGAACTCATGCAGCGAAACTGCTTCATGCTTTTTCAGTTCAGCCTTGAAAGTTTTCAGGCACAGCAAATTTTCCAAATCAAAAACCAACTCTTGGTCTCCTTCAGCAAAAACAATATGGCGGGGAAGGCGAAGTTTTCGCCTCCAATCTTTTGCAACTTCTATTAATTTTTCTTCAGCGCATTCCTGCAACTCCTTGTATCTGTCTTTTTTCAGATTCCAGCTTGCGGGGCTTACGAGTACATTTTTGTACGTGACACGCGGAAGAAATTCATACTCGCTGCTTAATGTTCCCCAATCGAAACTTACTCCGGGAATTGCGTTTTGCATTTGCAGGTCACACAAAAAATGATAAACAGGCAAACTGTTGGCGGAAAAGTTATGCGCGGAACTGAGCCGGGGAATCACCTCCTTATTCAATCGCTTGGAGCGCAAAACAATCCTGTTGTTTCGCACCGAAACAAATAAATCATCAACGGTAATTTGCTTGTCTTGAGGCAAAGAGGAACGCCCGATATACGGTATTTCATATTCACTCAACACCGGTCGTTGCAGAATATTACCCAGCCTGTTTTCAGGCAGGTGAACGATTTCGGCAATGATTGCATGAGGACGCAGTTCCTGTTCTTTTTGTGTTATCTCTTTACACAACTGAAAAATTTCATCGTCAATGTGGCAAAAGCGACCAAGCAGGCAGGTTGCGCTGGGACCGCCTGCGGAGATGAAACGAATCCATTCCTTGCTGCCCGTTTCCGTTTTTTCTGCAATGAGGCTAATCATTGCCGAAAAAGTATCGGGCAATGCCGCGTCAGGTTTTTCAAATTGCTCTTCGATTTCTTTCCTGTCTAATTCAACCGAATACTGCTGCGCGGACAGCGCGGCAAGATATTTTTTGAAAAGATAGCCGTCTCGTTTGCTCCACTTTATTGCCTGCGATTCGTGTGACGGAAACAAGTGCAAATCATCTGCTAATGCAGCGGGGCTTTCTTTTGCCCTGCTTGCCGGATAGCCGATGCCTGTTTCTGCATCGGTTACGGTAAGTAAAGAAACTTCTTGTTCTTCGTAGCGTTCACGGAACGCTTCTTTAAATTTATTCAAGCCTGTTTCAGCACGATTGGAGGCAAGTCTTGCCAGCAGCAGGATTGCCTCAAGCGTTGTTTGCGCAACTATATTGCTGATATTCGCTTTCAGCGAAGGTTTGAGCATGTCCGCCTGAAACACTTTTCCATCCTCCGGTTTTTATTCCTGTTTCGATGAGCAGTTGGAGCAGTTGTTCATACTCGGTAACAGGAAGCCCAATCGCTGTTTCATTTAATTTTTTCAGAGCAGCTTTAACTCTGCTTAAAACAGTTACTAACGCCTGCGTCTCCTGTGCCGGAATCTTTTCCAGAGTCTTACAAATAGCATCAAGCGGCTCTGCGCCTGTGATGGTTAGGTTGAGTTCGCTTATCAGGAATTGCGCTTCAACTAATGAATCAAGATATGGTTTTAGTTCTTCTGCCGTTTGTCCGCTTTGCGCTGCCAGCGCGTGGGCTAAATCAATTAAGGCGATGCCATTTTTTGAAATAGCGAAGATGCGACTAAGCGATTCATCATAGCCAACCGCTACGATATGATATTTCTTTCTATCATCCTTCCGGCTATGCCGCACATAGCGAAACTGGCTGCCGAGCCTGTAAACGGAGTTGTTTGGAAAAAAGAGCAGACGGTTGCGAATCTC
>JAWXCB010000104.1:0-73282 GCA_034440455.1 Chitinophagales bacterium | reverse complement strand
GTTTTTTGGCTTTGTTATCATGCAACAAATCTGCCGACTTTTTTGCTTGTAACCTCCGAATCTGGCAGATTTTTATCCACTGCTTTTGCTATAAAGCCCCATGAAATCAATACTTGTTAATGTTTTTGAGGGACGACTAGTTAAGTCGGATTGAGTGAGAAAAGGGTTAAATCCCTTCCTGTTTTTTGAATGCATCTCAACCCCCGACCTAAAGGTCGGGGCAATTTAGTAGCCCCGCCATTTATGGCGGGGTTACAAGAACACCACCACACTCGCTCTTGGCAGCTTTAGCCCCTGCTGGGTAGTTAAACCTGATATGTAGCGGACGCTACAGGATGATTAGTCCAAGCGGAGTAGTGTAAATTTCCGTGTGGCTGCGAGGGCAGGTCAATAAACCTCATCATGCGTACCGATATCTATCAACAGAATCATTTCTTCATTTTTCTGCTTTTCAACCGTGAAAATAATGCGGCAGTTATATCCGCATGAGCAGGCAAGCAAGCCATAAAGATTTCCGCTAAGTTTATGTGTTTTTAATTGAGGGGAAAATGCATCTTGTTCTAATCGCTGCAGGCAGTTTGAATAGCGGCTTTCAATCGGGAATTATTGCCGGTAAACTTCTTATAAGATTTTTCAAATGATTGGGCAGAAACAAGTTTGCGCTGGGGCATACAGGCAACAATCAAAGAGTTTTAAGATGCATGGAGAGCTTTGCTGCTGAAACGGCTTTTAATTTACCGCGTTTTAATGCTGCTTTTGCCTTATGCGCATAGCTTGCAATCTGTTTTCTTTTTTCTTCAATCTGCCTCTTGCGTACAATATCAATCAGCATCTCCCGCGAAGAGAAATCCAACTGCATGATTTCATCTAAAACCTTATCAATGGTAAACATAGATGATGTTTTTACAAACATAGTCGTTTCTAATTCGAGAATGTGTTGATTCGGTAATTCGATAATGAAAACATCATAAAAACAAAAGCCCTCCGCAATGTGGAGGGCTTTTGTTTTTTGTGCATCATCGAATCAGCAAATCATCGAATCAACCAACTCAATGCTTAAACTGGTCAGATTCTGTGGAGCCGTGCATTGCAGTTGTTGAAGATTTGCCCTGCTGCACGGTGTTTTGCACGGCATCGAAATATTCGGTGCCTACAAACGACTGGTGCTTGATGGCTTTGAATCCTTCTTTGGCGAGCCTGAACTCGCGCTCCTGCAATTCGCTGTAGCCTGCCATGCCGCGCTCTTTGTATGCTTTCGATACTTCAAACATAGAAGTATTCAAAGCGTGGAAGCCCGCGAGCGTGATGAACTGGAATTTGTAATTCATGTCAGCAAGTTTTTCGCGAAATGTTTCCATCTCGGGTACGCTGAGGTGAGCCGCCCAGTTGAACGAGGGCGAGCAGTTGTAAGCGAGCATTTTGCCGGGATATTTTTCATGCACAGCATCGGCAAATTCTTTTGCATAGCCCAAATCAGGGTTGGATGTTTCCATCCAAATCAAATCGGCAAAAGGCGCATAAGAAATGGCGCGGTCAATACCCTGCTCAATGCCATTCTTCACGCGGTAAAAACCTTCTCCGGTTCTTTCTCCGGTGATGAACTTGTGGTCGCGCTCGTCAATATCAGAAGTGATCAGGTTTGCAGCATCGGCATCGGTGCGCGCAATCACAATAGTGGGAACGCCCATGCAGTCAGCCGCGAGACGCGCAGCTACGAGCTTATCAATCGCTTCTTTAGTCGGTACCAATACCTTGCCACCTAAGTGTCCGCACTTCTTTGCTGATGAAAGCTGGTCTTCAAAGTGAACGCCTGCCGCGCCCGCTTCAATCATGGATTTCATGAGTTCAAACGCATTGAGGTTGCCGCCAAAGCCTGCTTCGGCATCGGCAACAATGGGTACGAGCCAGTCAATCGTTCCATCTTCATTGAGGTTCTGAATCTGGTCGCGTCTCAGCAACGCGCTGTTGATTCTTTTAATCACATAAGGAACGGAGTTCGCAGGATACAAACTCTGGTCGGGATACATTTCGCCCGAAAGATTTGCATCGGCAGCCACCTGCCAGCCGGAGAGATAAATGGCGGGAAGACCAGCGGCAACTTCCTGAATCGCCTGATTGCCGGTGAGCGCACCAAGACCTGCCACCCAATGCTTCGTGGTGATTCCCTTCCACAGCTTTTCAGCGCCATTGCGGGCGAGGGTGTATTCAATGCGAACCGAGCCGCTGAGCTTCACAACTTCTTCAGCCGTGTAGGGGCGGGTGATTCCTTTCCAGCGCGGGTTGGTTTCCCAATCTTTCTTTAGGGCGTTGATGCGTTCCTGTTTTGACATATTTTATAATGGTGTTTATGGTGTGTTAAATAAATTTTTAGCTGTTTGCTTTTAGCTGCAAGCTACAAGCCGAAAGGCTAACAACTTACAACTTTCCTAATCCCCCTGCCTATCGCTCATTACCCTCGCGCAAGGAGGACTCGTGACCCGTGACTCGCAGACCCGCGACTAACTCAATCAATCGCCTCATAAGCCGGCAACGTGAGAAACTCTGTAAGTTCCTTCGTTGTAATCAGCTTTTCAAATAATTCTATCGCCTCTTTGAACTTTCCTTTATTATAGGCCTCCTCCCCTACGTATCCTTTTATTTTTTCCAATTCAGAAGGCAAAAACTCTTTGTATAAATCAAACGTGACCGTTCTGCCGTCATCGAGCTTCGCGCCATGGCGAATCCATTGCCACACCTGCGTGCGTGAGATTTCAGCCGTTGCCGCATCTTCCATCAGGTGATAGATGGCAGCGCATCCGATGCCGCGCAACCATGATTCGATGTAAAGAATTCCAACATTCATATTCTTGCGCACACCCACTTCGCTAATCGTGCCCTGCGGAGCGGTAATCAAATCAGCAGCGGTGCAGGTATAGTCAGTCAACTGTTTGTTAATCTGGTTTGGCGTGGGCATGTATTTGTTGAATTGCTCCAACGCAACTGCCACCAAGCCGGGATGCGCCACCCATGTGCCGTCATGCCCGTCTTTCGCTTCGCGCTCTTTGTCTTTTGTCACCTTGCCGATTGCAACTTCATTTGCTGCGGGGTCGCTCTTAATCGGAATCTGTGCAGCCATGCCGCCCATCGCATGCACATTGCGCTTGTGGCAAGTCTTAATTACTAATAATGAATACGCGCGCATGAAGGGCACGGTCATCGTCACCTGGTCGCGGTCGGGCAAGGTGAATTGCGCGTGATTGCGGAAGCGCTTGATGTAAGAGAAGATATAATCCCACCTGCCACAGTTCAACCCGCAGGAGTGTTCTTTTAATTCGTATAGGATTTCATCTAATTCAAACGAAGCGAGAATTGTTTCCACCAATACCGTTGCCTTAATTGTTCCCTGCGGAATGCCGAGATGGTCTTGTGCATACACAAACGCATCGTTCCACAAACGGGCTTCCAAATGGCTCTCCATTTTCGGGAGATAGAAATAAGGACCTGTGCCTTTTGCAATCAGGTTTTTCGCATTGTGAAAAAAATATAAGCCGAAGTCAAACAACGAGCCTGACATTTGCTCGCCATCCACCAGCACATGCTTCTCCAGCAAATGCCATCCGCGCGGACGCACGAGCAGCGTGGCAATCTGTTCATTTAATTTATAACTCTTGCCTGAAGCAGGGTCTTGAAATGAAATCGTGCGGTCAATCGCATCACGCAGATTGATTTGTCCCTGAATGGTATTTTCCCAAGTGGGAGTATTGCTGTCTTCAAAATCTGCCATGAACACCTTCGCGCCTGAGTTCAGCGCGTTGATAATCATCTTGCGCTCAACAGGACCGGTGATTTCTACTCTTCTGTCCAATAAATCTTTGGGAAGCGGAGCAACCGTCCAGTCGCCATCGCGGATATGTTTTGTTTCGGGGAGAAAATCTGGGAATTTTCCGCCATCAATTTCCTTTTGGCGTACTTGTCTTTTTTCAAGTAACTCTTTTCTGCGGGCATTAAACTTCCTTTGCAAGCCGGCAACAAATTCAACGGCTTCGGGTGTAAGAATCTCAGAAAACTCAGGAGTAACAAAACCGTTTATTTCAACTCCTTTTACCAATTGTGCTGTGCCTGAAGCCATACTTGGATTAATTTTTAAATTCTACAAGTGAAAATTGACCGCAAAAGTAAGCATGTTACTTGGAGAAGTCAATGGAGAAAAAAGGGGTGTGGAGAAGTTTTCTTGCAGCAAGTTGAGCCGAGTAAATATGAGGGCGGGTGCGATGGGGGAAAGAAATTAGTGGCGACCGCATTCACTATTTAAGAGACACGAGTCACCTGCGCTTTTTAGCGCTGCTTCAGACCGCCAAAGGAAGGAATAAAAGTCAGACATGTGTTCTTTTTCTTGTCGTTCTGATTTTGCGCTTAACTGCCACCGGTTTTGACTTCTCTTTCTGCATCCTGATAAAATTGCTGATGGCAATTTCATCTTCCATTGTAAGCGGTCTTCCGCCCCCGATTATATCAACATTCAGTTCTTGATGCTTTTGTTTCATGGAATTAGTTTTTGAAATATTTGTGAATCAATCCTTCAGCCATCGCAGGGACAATAATCATGCGTTGTCTGCCGATATGTATTGCGTTCAAACTTCTTGTATAGTGGTCAATGAACTGTGTTTTGGAAATAAATGCAACATTCCCTTCATATCACCGCTGAAAAGAAAGTCGGCAAGCAAAGGCAACTAAGTTGCCCGGCACACCAACATAAACCTTCGCTTTTCCTTTATTAAATGGTGCGCTTTCAACCAGATGCATGAATACATGGTCAATCTTGTTTTCCAAACTTACTAAGCCCTGCATTACCGACTGATTGTTTGCGATAGTTAATTTGTAAACCTCCCGTTCATGTTTTTTGAATTCTTCCTTCCATGAAAATATCCAGCCATTTTTCGCATTGATAATTCTAAGGTCTTGCTTTGAAATAAGGTTGATGTCTGTTGAAAAACTGTCGCCTGTAATAATGTTTTCAATCGAATTCGTCAGTTTGGCCACTTCAAAATCCAACTCGAATAATTTCCGTTTTCTCACTACTCAAATTTAAAGGATTAAAGACATCCCCTCTCAAACAAGGTATTCAAGTTGCGCAACACCTTTCTGTTTTCAATCTATGCCCGCTTCGTTTATCACCAGCGATGTATTCAACTCCGCCTTTGCATCACCCCTGAAATTTCCGCTTACGGGAGCTACTTTATTCGTATCGGCAGAAGCAGCAAGCGCGATATATCTTTCATCTGCCATCACGCCCTGTGTGGGGTCAACGCCCCGCCATCCTCCACCGGGAATATAGACTTCCACCCATCCATGCAGGTGGCACGACTGGTTTGCATCTCCATGAAAATAACCGCTCACGAAACGCGCAGCAATACCATTCTGCCTGCATACCTGCATAAACAGGTTGGAGAAATCACGGCAAGTGCCTGTTTTCACTTTTAGTAATTCTTCCGGCAGCATCGCATCTCCCTCTTCGCGATAGGCATAAGAAAATTCTACGCTGATTGCATTCGCAAGCGTGTTGAGAAAATCAAGAATAGGTACGTTCTTATTTCCAAAAATCTTTTCGCAATACTCTTTCACCATTCTTTCATCCCCAATTTGTTTCAAATAAGGAGATAATGATAAAAGAACTGAATCGGAATATTTCAGCGGCACACTTTGCTCCTCAAACGGATACACAATGAACTCAAACGGATTCCACTGTTCAGCATAAGAAAGAAAACTGCTTCTCACTTTAAACGTGTCTGTCATCTCGCTGAAGTGCGCAATGTTTTGCAAGTTGCCTTCCACATCCAGATTAGCCGCCATGAGCGAAGGATCTGGAAATATTTCAATGGTGAAATCTTTTATCCCCCGGTAATAACTCCAGCGCGGAGTGAGGTAAATGATTTGCGGCTCAAGATAAACAGGCTTGCTGTATTGATAAATGAGTTCGTGTGTAATAGAAATCTCCATGCTAACTCACAGACGCGCCCGGCATTTTTTTCAAAACAGTATCCATCCACTCTTCGGGAAGTTTCCGCATAGATTCTTGCAGCAATTCATTCCATCGTTTTGAGGTGCTGATAAGGTCATCGCGCTGAAAGCGAGGCTCCACAATTTTAAAACTGTCGCGCTGATAGATGGCGACATCCAGCGGATAGCCCACATCATTCGCGCTGACATACGTTGAATCAAACGAGAGATAACCAATCTTCAGCGCATCGTGAATGGAGGAGTTGTAATGCAGCGCGCGATGCAGCAACGGCTTTCCATAACCCGAATTTCCAATCAAAAAGAAAGGCGTTCCCTGCCCCACTTCTACCCAATTGCCCTGCGGGTAGAGCAAATACAACTTATGCTCTTCATCATGTTCCAGCTGTCCGCCAACGATGGCGTAGAGATTAAAATCAAGACCGCCTTCTTTCAGCGCGGCTTTATCTTCAATCACTACTCTGCGAATTTGTTGCCCCAGCGCATTCACAGCTTTATACAACTTATCAAACTGCTGGTCTTGCTCATCAAGCGCCTCTTTGAAATACGTGATGGCTTTGTCACGCACCGAGCGCAATCCCGATGTCATAATGAACAGCGAATGGTTTTGCATTTGATGCACGGTAAGTTTCCGCGCGGTGGTTACTTCCGTTCCTGAGGTGAGGCGCGTGTCGGCAATCGCCACCAAACCGGAATCTATTTTCATGCCGAGGCAATACGTCATAAGTTACTGTGTTATCATTTTTGAATCCTGCAAGTGAATAGGTTTCATTGTGAAAAAAGCATCGTGAATTTCGCCCGAAATTTCGTTACAGCGCGTTTGAATCGTATCGAGATATTCATGCAGCCCTTGCTTTAAAATATCCGCTACATCGGTAAACTCCATTTTGGAGCGCAACTGCCCAAGTTTTTTTTCAGCCGTGTTGCTGAAAGAACCCGCAGACGTGCCCGATATTTCCCGTAGTGAATTTTCAGCATTGCGGAGGCAATACAATACCGAGCGCGGAAAATGTCTGTCAAGCAATAAAAACTCGGTGATGTTCGCGGGCGAAATTACCTTGTAATGCTGGCGATACATATTATATGCGCTCGCTGATTTCAGCACCGCGCTCCACTGCATGATGTCGAGTGGCGAGCCTACCTGATTCACCGCAGGCAGCAGGATAAAATATTTCACGTCAACAATCCTTGCCGTTTTATCCGCACGTTCCAGATGCCTGCCCATGTTGCTGAAATGCCAGCCTTCGCTCCTCGTCATCGAAGCATCCACGATGCCAAAGAAAAGCTGGCAACCCATTTTTATATCATAAAAAAAATCCTGCAAACGATTCAGCACTCTGTTCTCCGCTTTTGAAGCGCGCTGTATATCCATGTACATTTTATTGATATGCTCCCACATCTCCTTCGTAATGGATTCGCGGACGGTGCGCGCATTTTCGCGGATATTAAACAGCATGGACTGTATGGAGTTAGGGTTGCGCTGGTCAAATGTCATGAAGTGAATCACGCTCTCCCGACTTGGCGTATCATAATAGCTGTAAAAATTCTTATCATCGCCCGTAGTGATAATCAGCGGCTCCCACTGCTCCTCAAAATCACCCGGCTGCTCCAGCGCAAGGTTGAAATTCACGCTGATGAAACGCGCATAGTTTTCCACCCGCTCCATATAGCGATTTATCCAGAAAACAGAATTCGCCACGCGGCTCAACATGGTGTGGTGATTTTGTCGCCAAAAGTAAGGTATCGGGAGAGGAGTCCACAGTCAACGGCTGAACAAAAAAATGTCGGCTGTTGACTGACGACTTTCATCTTTCTTCGCAGAGAACCACTGCCTCCTGCCTTCTGCGCTTCTAAACAGAGCCACTAAAGAAAAGAGAGAAGTACGCGCCAACAAATCCTGTTTAATAAAGCGAGCGTTCTTGAATGCTTATCAATTCCATCAATGATGTCATTGAAAATATCAATTCAGTAGAACAAGGGAGATTCTATATTCGCCTCATCGTTGGCATAGCATACAAAGACCAATATCATCTGATTGCGAACACGGTTACTTTAACATTGTTAAACCGATTATCAAAAGTTGATTCAATAAAAACATAAACATGAAAAATCTAATAATAGTATCCGCCATCATACTTGCCCTTGCAGGATGCGGGCAACAAGACAAAACACAATCCACCATAGATGAAAAAGGACAATGCCCGTTTCATGCGGGCACAAAACAACAACCTACCAATAAGCATTGGTGGCCCAATCAACTTGACCTGAGCGTACTCAGGCAACATTCTGAATTGTCAAACCCGATGGGCGGAGATTTCAATTACAAGGAAGCATTCAACAGCCTCGATTATGAAGCAGTGAAAAAAGACCTGCGCGAATTGATGACACAATCACAGGATTGGTGGCCCGCTGACCACGGGCATTATGGCGGATTCTTTATCCGCATGGCGTGGCACAGTGCAGGCACCTATCGTACGGGTGACGGTCGCGGTGGCGCATGTGAAGGGCAGCAGCGTTTTGCGCCTATCAACAGTTGGCCCGACAATGCCAACCTTGATAAAGCAAGAAGACTCCTTTGGCCCATCAAGCAGAAATACGGAAACAAAATCTCATGGGCTGATTTGATGATACTCACCGGAAATGTGGCGCTGGAATCAACGGGATTCAAAACTTTTGGCTTTGGCGGAGGACGCGCAGATGTATGGGAGCCTGAGAGCAACGTCTATTGGGGTTCGGAAAGCAAATGGCTCGAAGACAAGCGCTACACAGGCGACCGCGAATTGGAAAATCCGCTCGCTGCCGTGCAGATGGGACTCATTTATGTGAACCCGGAAGGTCCGAATGGAAATCCTGACCCTGTTGCGGCAGCAAAAGATATTCGCGAAACTTTCGGTCGAATGGGCATGAATGATGAAGAAACCGTTGCGCTCATTGCCGGTGGACATACGCTTGGCAAAACGCATGGCGCTGGACCTGCTTCGCATGTTGGCAAGGAGCCTGAAGCGGCTGACATCACAGAGCAGGGGTTGGGATGGAAGAGTGATTACAAATCGGGCAAAGGCGCTGATGCCATCACATCGGGATTAGAAGTTATCTGGACTCCCACGCCTGACAAATGGAGTCACATGTTTTTTTCGATGCTCTTTAACAATGAATGGGAGTTAACCAAAAGTCCGGCAGGCGCTCATCAGTGGGTTGCTAAAGATGCTGAAGCATTTTTCCCGGATGCTTTTGATAAGGAAAAAAAGCATAAGCCCACGATGCTCACGACCGATTTATCGCTGAGAATGGATCCTGTTTATGAAAAGATTTCAAGAAACTTTCTTGAAAACCCTGACCAGTTTGATGATGCATTTGCCCGCGCATGGTTTAAGCTCACGCACCGCGACATGGGACCGAAGGCATTGTATCTCGGTACTGAAGTGCCGAAGGAAGATTTGATTTGGCAAGACCCCATTCCTGCTATAACAGATGAATTGATAGCTGCGAAAGATATTGCCGAGCTGAAAACAAGCATCCTGATTTCGGGATTAAGCGCGAGTGAATTGGTGTCAGTTGCTTGGGCTTCTGCATCCACCTTTCGCGGTTCAGATAAAAGAGGAGGCGCGAATGGCGCGCGTATTCAATTGGAGCCTCAAATAAAGTGGGCAGTGAATAATCCGGAGCAACTCAATAAAGTATTAGCTGCGCTGGAGAAAATTCAAAAAGATTTTAACAAAAGAACAGATACTAAACAAAAAGTATCAATGGCTGACCTGATTGTATTGGGTGGCAGCGCGGCAGTAGAGAAAGCCGCAAAAGATGCCGGCTATGCCATTGAAGTTCCTTTCACTCCGGGGCGCACAGATGCTACGCAGGAGCAAACAGACGCAAACTCATTTGCAGTGCTTGAGCCGAGGGCGGATGGTTTCCGCAATTATCTGAAAACGAAATACACGCTCTCTACCGAAGAGTTGCTGGTGGACAAGGCGCAACTGCTCACTTTGACTGCTCCCGAAATGACAGTTCTTGTTGGTGGAATGCGTGCGCTTGATGCCAACTACAACCACTCGAAGCATGGTGTGTTTACATCACGCCCGGGAACGCTCACCAATGATTTCTTTGTGAACCTGCTGGATATGAATACTGAGTGGAAAGCCACTTCAGACACCGAAGAAGAGTTTGAAGGAAAGGACAGAAAAACAGGCGCGGTGAAGTGGACGGCTACCCGCGCTGATTTAATATTCGGATCCAACTCTGAGTTGCGCGCATTAGCGGAAGTTTATGCCAGCAACGATGCGAAAGAAAAGTTTGCAAAAGAATTTGTGACGGCATGGACAAAGGTGATGAACCTTGACCGTTTTGATTTAAAATAAATCAGACACATAAAAAAACATACAACAATGTTTTTGAGAGCTTTTAAAAGCTGCGTCACGCGAGCGAGCAACGAGGTAAACCCAAGCATGAATGCCGGAGATGAAGGAACACACGACATCAGGGGCTTTAGCGCTGATCGTTCTCAGATGCGTTTATCCGCCAACTCTCTTACACATCGCTTCCCCGATTTGCAACAGCGCTGTTGTTTCTTCTTTTGTGAAATCATAGGGGACAGGTTTTGCAATGCCGAACGCGCCATAGAGTTTGCCATCTAATATCATCGGCACAGCAATAGAGCCTTCCATTTTGGTTTCTTTTGCGGAAGGGCGCGCAACGCCCGAATCATCCGTTTGCAGGTTGCACATTTGCATGGCATCCATGCGTTGAGCCGCCACGCCAGCCATGCCTTTGCCAATCGGGATAACGGACATCTTTGGCAGCATAAAATCGGGGATGCCTTTGTATGCTTTCATCTTTAAAAGATTATCAGCGGAATCAAGGAAGTGGATAGTTCCCGTTTGGCAATTAAATGTATTGAGCAGGTTGCCAAGAAAGCTCTGCCAGTCAATTGTTGCCGAGTTGTTTTGAAGGGTGAGCAGGATGGGGGAGTGGTCTATTGGGGTCATGTGTTTTATTTTTTGTGCTGTGGCAAAGTTGATTGGATTATTTCAATTGAAAATAAGAAACCGACTTTGCTTTGGCGGTCGGGGACACGACTACGCAGAGGCGCGGAGACACAGAGGGGACGGAAGGACATTAGGGACATGTGGACGGAAAGAAAATTAAGATGCCGGAGGTAAAAGGAATACTCACGTGCGGGACCCCGCTTTTGCGCATTGGCGTCAACCTAATTTTGATAGTTCTGCTCGAACTTCTTGCTGTGCTTTGATTTCGGTGTTTTTCTTGTCACAAAATTTATTCCACCCCTTCGGGGTTTGGGAGACTCCCTTTTTCCGTTTCTATAATGATTCCATCCCTTCGGGATTGATTGCATTTTAACTCTGAAGGAGTGACATTATTATAGAAATAAATTGACTGAATTCACCATGAAATCAAGAAGGGATGACATAAAACTATGGTTCTTCTGTTGACCCCAATGCGCTTTTGCGGGGCAAGCTGCGAGCGAGGGCAAGATTAATTTGCAATAAGCCGGAAAAGGTCGGTCTTCCGGAGTTTCGGGTTTTTGGTGTGTTTCTTTTTCTACCAATAAGTCGCCCGCCTCAGGCGGGCTTGTCATTCTGCCCTTTTTTGAAATGATTTCGTTTAGTTATTTTTAAACAAACAAAATTCATTATGTCAATGGCGCAAATCAAAGAAAAGCTGCACCGCTTCATTGATAACGGTGATGAACGATTCCTGAAGGTGGTGTATATAATGGCAAAGGAATGCCTTGAGGGAGAGCAGCATGAATGTGAGTTGACGGACGACCAGGTGAAGGTGCTGAATGAACGCAGGGAACCCTACCTGCGCGGTGAGGGCAAGACTTATACGATCGAAGAAACGATTTCTGCCGTTCGCTCACAAAAACGAAAAAAATGAACTACACATTAGCAGTCTTTGAAACTGCGAAGCGGGATCTGGCAGATGCCTATAACTTGTATGAAAAGCAGAAGACAGGATTAGGCGATGATTTTTTTAATACGAATTTTCGGAATGCTACGGCCGCATATCCAACTTGCCTTTTTACTATCAAATAAGGCATAAACATTTCCTTCAGGCAGGCTTAAATCGCTTCTCTTTTGTAGTGGTTTACGAAGTGATAAAGAAAGAAATTATTGTTTATTCCGTTTTTCACACCAGCAGAAACCCTGAAAAGAAGTACGTGAAAAAACAGGTTTCTGTCCTGCTCATTTTTTGCCGGAGATAATTAAGGAACTTCTAACGAGCAACGCTACAAGTAGGAGTTCCTGAAGCTGTGAAGTAAGTACGCACCCACCTACGCATGGTTTCGGTGGGTAAACCAAATCATCCCTCCACATGCGCACGAATGCCAACGCATGGGACGCCACTTGGAAGGGATTGCTTCGCAGAGCCTCGCAATGAAGCATCTTACTAAAATCTAACTTCGCACCTCAAACTCTAAACTCCAAACTATTTCACCCTTGCCTTTCGATTATCAGTCCATTGATTTGCCGGTGAAGGAAGTGATTCCCGCCATCAGGCAGGCGTTGACAAACGATGCTACGCTCATCATCAAAGCGCCAACGGGCGCAGGCAAGAGTACGCTTGTGCCGCTCGCGCTGCTTGACGAGCCGTGCCTGAAGGGGCAAAAGATTTTGATGCTGGAGCCGCGCAGGCTCGCAGCAAAAACAATTGCTACGCGCATGGCTGACCTGCTGGGCGAGCAAACGGGCGAAACGGTGGGCTTTCGCATTCGCTTTGAAAAAAGTATTTCTACAAAAACGCGGCTGGAGGTGCTCACCGAGGGCATCCTCACGCGGATGCTCCACGAGGATAATTCATTGGAAGGCATTGGGCTGGTGATTTTTGATGAGTTCCACGAGCGCAGCATCCATGCCGATGTGGCGATGGCGCTGTGCCGCGAAGCGCAGCAGGTGTTGCGCCCGGACCTGCGTATTTTGGTGATGAGCGCAACGATAGATATGCCGCAACTCGCGGTGATGCTCAATGCCGCAGTGGTGGAGAGCAAGGGGCGGCAATATCCCGTTGAAATTCATTATGCGGGCGATGCTGATGAGCGCATGTTGCCTGAATTAACCGCGCATCTCGTGCGCGAGGTGTTGCAAAAACACGAAGGCGATGCGCTGGTGTTTTTGCCCGGGCAGGGTGAAATAAAAAAGTGCGAAGAGTTGCTGCGCAGTGCATTAAAAGGCGTGATGATTCATCCGCTCTATGGACAACTCACCGGCAATGAGCAATTCGCAGCGATTATGCCAAACAAACAGGGCAAGCGCAAAGTGGTGCTGGCAACCAACATCGCAGAAACCAGTTTAACGATTGAAGGAATAAAGATTGTGGTTGATTCGGGTTTTGCGCGAGAGGCGCGGTTTAATCCCACCTCGGGCTTGTCGCGTTTAGAGACGGTGCGCATCTCAATAGAATCGGCAGACCAGCGCACGGGACGCGCGGGGCGATTGAGCGCGGGCGTATGCTATCGCATGTGGACGAAGGCAACACATTCACGGATGGCGGAGCAGGGCACACCTGAAATCGAGCAAGCGGATTTGTGTTCGCTTGTGCTCGACCTTGCGCAGTGGGGCATCGTAGACCCGCGCCAACTGACGTGGGTGTCGCCACCACCGCGCGGGCATGTGGCGCAGGCATCAGAGTTGCTGCACCAATTAGAAGCATTAGAAAACAATCGTATTACTGAACATGGTAAGCAACTGCAACGGCTGCCCACGCATCCGCGCATCGCGCACATGCTCATTCGCGCAAAGGAAGCGGGACAGCTTGCGCTGGCTACTGACATTGCTCCATTTCTGGAAGAGCGCGACCCGCTGCCGCCCGAAACGGGCATTGACATCAACCTGCGAATAGAAGCATTGCGGAGATACCGCAAAGAGAAAGCGGGCAACCACCGCATGGCGCGTATTGAAAAGATAGCAGCGCAATACCGCAGCATGTTTGATAGTGCGCCTGATAATGATGCGGTGAATGTATTTGAAACGGGAATCATCTTAGCGTATGCATATCCTGAGCGGATTGCCTGCGCGCGCCCCGGCAACAACGCGCAGTTTATGCTGGCAAACGGAAGGATTGCGGTGGCAGGACATCGCGATGATTTGGCGCATGAGCCGTGGCTGGCGGTGGCGCATGTGAACGAGCGTGACGGCTTGGGAAAAATTTTCATGGCATCACCGCTGAATCCGCGCGACCTCGCGCCCTTGGTGAAGACGAAAGAAGTTATCACCTGGGATACGCGCAAGGGAGGATTGATAGCGAGTAAAGATTTGCGCATCGGAAGTATTGTTTTGAAAAGCACGCCTTTACCAAATCCCGATGACAGCCAACTTATCAAAGCGATAACGGATGCGATTCAGAAAGAAGGAAAAAATTTGCTTGATTGGAATGAGGAAGTGGAGCAATGGCAAAACCGCGTGTTGTCACTGCGCAAGTGGCGACCGCAGGAGAACTTTCCTGATGTGCAAACGGATATTCTGCTGCTGACGAATGCAGAATGGCTCAGTCCATATTTAAACGGAGTGAAGAAGCCGGAAGAGTTGAAGAAGCTGAACCTGAAAGAGATTTTGCAATACAGCTTATCGCATGAGCAGCAACAGAAACTAAAAACACTCGCGCCTGAATATGTAGAGGTGCCGAGCGGCTCGCACATCAATCTGCAATATCATGCGGATGGTTCAGCGCCTTTGCTGGCGGTGCGCTTGCAGGAATGTTTCGGGTTGGAAGATACACCGAAAGTGAACGAGGGCAGGGTAGGAGTGCTGATGCGTCTTTTATCTCCCGGCTACAAGCCCGTGCAGGTAACGACTGATTTAAAAAGCTTTTGGAAGGATGCGTATTTTGAAGTGCGCAAGGAACTGAAAATCCGTTACAAAAGACACTCGTGGCCCGATGACCCTACGCAGGCAGAGGCGGTGCGGGGAGCGAAGCGGAGGGGATAAATAAAATCAGAGGTTAGGCACAACCTGCGCTTTTTCAGCGAAGCCTTTGTGCGTCCATGTTTCTTTTCCCTTTTTATAGATTTTCAAAACAGGAATTGCTGTTATACCAAGCTGTTTCGTAAGGTCTTTGTTTTCATCTACATTAATGCGAACTACCTGCGCCTTGCCCGTATATTCTTTTGTAATTTCATTGAGTCAGGGTTCCATTTTTTTGCTGGGCGCGCACCACGGAGCGTAAAAGTCAACCAGCACGGTGCCAGATGCAATCATCTTGTTGTAATTGGTTGCGGTGACATTGTCTGCCACAACTTTTCCAGAGGTGACAACGGGCAGATTATTTTTTTGCCATGACAAGTTTCCACCTTTCAAATCATCCCGATGTAAATTAACGTGAGTTCGGGATAAGACCCCCCCCTTTTGCTTCGTTAAGCCTCTCCTAACTCACCAGGAGAGAGTGTCAATGGGAGAACTTTTAGAGCCGCCCTTTAGATTTAAAAACAAACGGACTAAAACCCGTTTAGGAATGCCTCCTTTCTCATTACCTCCAACGCCTATTGAGGTCAGGCTACTATTAGCCGCGCTTGTGGGCATAGTTGCAGCCCGAAAAAAATGAACATTTAAAAAAATTGGATTCTGCGGGAATTAAGTCAGGTAAGGGCGATGGGGAAAAGGAATTATGAATTGGGAATTACGAATTAGGAATTAGGAATTGTCATTGCTGTAAAATTCAGCCGGAACAGGTAGATTTCAGCAATCTTAATCGCCAAAAAAGCAATATGATTCATTCAGGCTGGCGCTCACATCTTTATCAGCTTGAGCACGCGCTCGCCTTTCTTGGTTGTTACCTTCACAAAATAAACTCCAGGCAGCGAAACGCTTTCGCGCATCACTTCGCTGTTTGTTGGAGTGATAAGTTGGGATGTGAAAATTAAAACTCCGGTAGTGTTAAAAATCTGTACCTCGTAAAATTGCTCAGAGCTGACCACTGTAAATTCCGTTCCTAAAACAGGATTGGGAAAAATACCCAGCGACCAATCGTTTGCCGCTGTTTCTTCCACGCCCGTTCCCAGTACATCAAACGGAGCCGAAGCATTTGTGCAACCGCTTGCATCGGTTATTTCCACGATGTAGCTGCCATCCACGCCAGGGCGGTAAGCTTGCGCATTTGCTCCGGGTAAAAATGCTCCATTCAAATACCATTGGTAGCCCACAGCGCTTGTGCTGAATAAAGAGTCTGCCTGTTGCGTGATAACGGGAACTTGTGGCTGTGGATAGACATTCACCTTTTCAATCACGCTGGTTGCATTGCATCCACCGCCAATGCTCACTTCTACTGCGTAGTTGCCGCCTTCAGTGGCGATATAAATATTGGAATTTGCTCCGCTGATATTCATGCTATCCAGCAGCCATTGGTACGTATAGTTTGAATTGGTATCCGTAGTGAACTTCACACTTTCACCAAAGCAAAATGAAGTGCTTCCGCTTGAAGTGACAACCGGTGCAGGCAATGTGCCGAATACAATCGTGATGTCGCCTGAGTTGTAAAGGCATCCGAACCTGTCGGTGACATCCAGTGAATAATTTCCTCCGGCAGTTATGATAATGAAAGTGTCGGTAGCGCCAAGAAGGGAATCTCCGTTTTCATACCACTGATAGTTTACAGGGGAAGCACCGCTTACATTATCCGCAGTGATTGTTACAGGGCTGCCATCGCAGCTTGCGGGCGATGAAGGTGTCACCCAATGCACAGGTCGCGCGGTGACGGTGATTTCCGTTACTTGCGAGATTGCAGAATCGCAAGTGTCGCTCACGATTACAGCATAATCTCCGCCTTGCACAGTGGTGAATGAACTCAATGTCGCTCCGGGAATATCCGCTCCGTTTTTTTGCCACTGGTAAAAATATTCCGCGCTGGTATCCGTGTAAAGGGTGACTGTTTCTCCGGGGCAGAAAAATGTGCTGCCATTTATATACACTAATGGCGTTTGCATGGAATCAATAACGAGTGTCAATACAGTTGAAGTGAACGTGCATCCGAAGCTATCGGTGACAACCAATGCATAATCACCGCTCACCGTTATAAGAAGTGTTGAATCTGTTGCTCCTTGAATGGCATTCCCCTTTTCATTCCATTGATAAGTCACAGGCACTACTCCGCTGGTGTTTGATGCGACAACTGTTATCGGACTGCCATCACACGTTGCACTGTCAGATGGAATAACTGCATGAACCGCTTCCTGTGCAACGCTTAATGCAAAAGGCTGTGACGTTACCGAGCCGCAGATATTACTTACCGCAACGGTGTAGTTTCCTGCTGCCGATGCAAAATAATATTGTGCCGTTGCTCCGCCAATGTCGGCAGTGTTAAACTTCCATTGATATTGAAACCCGCTGCCGCTGTTTGCGACAAGCTCAAGCGAATCATACACGCAAATAGGTACAGCGCCATTGGCGGTGATGGAAGCAGTGGGAGTAGGATGAATAGTGAGCGGACCATATACCGCGCTCGTGTAAGCAGGCGAGTTGGAAGTGATGCGGATAAAATATCCCGTGCCGCCTGCGGTGTTGTTGGGAATAGTGCAGGTAATTGTTCCTGATGTTGTAGCAGTTACATTCCCGATATTGACTGGATTGGCAAAACTGCCGCTGCTGTTTGAAAGCTGCGCGGTGAACCTGTTTGCAGTTTGAAGAAATGCAGCGGGATTAAATGTTCCTGTTGTGGTGTAATCAACGGTGACTTGCGAGCCGGGGCACAACGTGCCGTTCACGCTATTCACTGTGATAGAAAGTTTGTTGTCTTTGAAAAGAATAAGATTTATTACTTCAGTGCCAAATACGGAAGTGGTATTGATTTGCAGAACGGGCACTTCTTCATTCTTTGCTATCCATTTGTATTCCGTAACCTTTGAACGAGGAATGTTTGCCCCAAAGTTGAGCGAATCGAGATACACGCTGTCGCTGCCGAAGATTTCAGATTTGCTGCGCAACACATCAAAAGTGCCGTAGGGCGTGGTAAGCGTTCCCCATCCGTCAATCGTTGTGTTGCGCGTTTGGCTGTAAGCAGAAGTCGCAACGCCCGGCAGCGTGATTGCATAATCTGAAAAGCTGCTGCTTGTATTTCCAAAATTCATCGGGAAACGATAAATCGTGTCGGGGGTGGTGAGGGTGAGCGGGGCGGGTAATCCTGCCAATTCTCCACCGTAACCGATTTTCTTGTACATGTTCCCGTTCTTGTAGTAAAAAGTGTAGGGATTGGTGATGCCAAGCACCTGATTAAAAGGAATATCGCTTCCTGCCAGCGCGATGTTGGCACGGTTGGGATTGAAAAAAACATCAGCGTAGAAAAACGCATACACTCCGTTGGTGCTTGAAACATCTAAGTAATTAACTTGCTGCTGCCCGGTGCTGCGCAGCGTGGAGAAATTCCACGTGTGGTTCGCGCCCGTTGCGGCAAAGTTTAGAAACGGATTGATTTGCCCGTTGCTCAGATACACCGTTTCATTTGCAGAAGCAAAATCATTCTGGTCAACAGTGATTTGGGCAGAAATGGAAATTGAAAGCAGCACACATGCTGCAAGAGTCAATAAATATTTCCTCATGGGTTGAAGTTAAAAGTCAATTTTCAGGTGCATTAAATTATTAAATTAGAGCGCAATTGAAGGATTGCATTGGCTTGCAGGAGGTTGCGCAAGATACAAATTTTCAGGAGTTTATAGAAGAACTAAAGTCACTCCAAAAACCTTTCCTTCATCCCCGGCTCGGGCATTGCGCAGAATTCTTTTTTCCCAAACCACTTGTAGCGGTTGCGCGCGATAAAATCATAAACAACATCGCGCAGTGGTGCAGGAATGATGACGAAAGAATAAAACAGAAACCACATTCTGTCAAGCTTACGCGCGATTTTCAGCGCAGCAGTGGAACGGACATGCAGCTTATCATTTTCAAACAGCACTACGCTGTCAATCCCCTGTGAATCAAACTGTTGTTTTTTAAAAAGTTGCTGTGCAAAATCAGATTGCAGCGAAGCGAACTTGAAACGCTTTTTTTTATCCCGTTTAATAATAAACTGTACGGAAGCATTGCACAAGTTGCAAACCCCATCAAATAAAACGATTGATTCTTTCATGCTTGTACAATGCGTGATAGATTGTTCACGTGTTAAAATTAGACCTCATTTTAATGCTGCTGTCATTAAAGATTAATCCAAACAAGTTTGTCTAATCAAACACAGGCGCTGTTAATGCAGAGAGTGGTTGTTTTTGAAAACCCAAGCCGTTCAAAGCTTCCAACATCTGTTGAAAAAAACACTTGACTTGTGATTACTATTTTTCTATATCTTTATCCTGAGTTAGAACTGTCATCGAAATTTATTTAAAGCCTGAAAGCATGATGAGAACTATACACGTTGCAACGCTCTGCATATTTCTCTTACTTGCGCCATCCCTCACCCATGCACAAGAATGCGGAGTTATTTATGTGACTCCCACCGGAGCATCTTCTGGCGTGGCAGGCACAAAGGCAAATCCTGCAAATCTTATCTATGGCTTGAGTTTAGTGACACCAACCGACAACCGCGTATGGGTGGCAACCGGAACATACAATATTTCTAACGCGCTTGTTATTCCTTCAAATGCAATTATTGACGGGGGCTTTGATGCAAACACCTGGATAAAAAGCAACAATCCCAAAAGCATCATTCAGCGCGATGCAAGCAATGTGCTTCCGCTTCCTGCAAATGCATTGATAGGATTGAATGGAGCAAACGCATCGAATTTCAGCCTGCATGATTTGACCATCATTATTGCTGACGCGCCTGCCCCGCAGGTTTCTGTTTATGGAATTTATTTATCGGGCTGTTCGGATTATCGCATCATTCGTTGCGAAGTGATTACAGGCGATGCAGGCGATGGCATTGACGGACAACCCGGTGTTACAGGCACTGCCGGAGGAATTGGCGCGAATGGATTACCCGGAAATGGAAATGAAGCTCCCGAACCGGGAGGCGCAGGAGGCGCGGGTGGTTCAGGCGCAAATAATGGAGGGAACGGGGCACCGGGTGGTAAATGGAATTCAGGAAATAATACAAATGGAGTAGCAGGACAGCCGGGCGGATGTGGCGGTAATGGTGGAGCTACAAGCGGTGGCGGTGACTGTTCTTGCGGAAATCCTTTTGATGGATGCCCGGGAAATTGCGGTGGTCCGGGAAGTTCCGGTGGAAGCGGGCAAAGCGGAGCATTAGGTTCATCGGGCGCAGCAGGAAGTGCAGGCGGAGTAGTTACAGGATTTTTTCAGGCGGGAGGTTTTGGCGGAAATGGCACGGCAGGCACTGATGGATGTGGAGGTGGCGGTGGTGGTGGTGGCGGTGGTCGTCAGGATTGCAACCTTGATGCAGTTGGTGGAAGTGGAGGAGGTGGCGGTGGTGGTAGTTCGGGTGGCACTGGAGGAACAGGAGGTTCAGGAGGCGGCAGCGCTTTTGCAATATTCCTTTTGAATAATGGCGCAAATGGCGAGGTGGTGGATTGCAACCTTCAGTCGGGAGGAGCAGGCGCTGGAGGTGCAGGAGGTGGCGGTGGAGTTGGCAGCACAGGAGGCGCTGGCGGAACAGGTGTTGGCGGAGGTCCTTGTGGTGGCGCAGTTGGCGGAACAGGCGGTGCGGGCGGTGTTGGTGGCGTTGGTGGAAATGGAGGCAACGGAGCGAATGGACTTAGTGTTGCTTTAAGTCAGAATGGTGGAACTCCTGCTACTGCAACTAATAATAATGGAGTTCCGGGTAATCCACCTGCGATTAGCGTGGAGAATCCGGGATGCACAAATTCTGAAATCTTGTTTTCATCCGCTTCTTCGGGAAGCTGGGATTTTGGAGCAGGCGCAACTCCCGCAACTTCATCAGGCGCAGGATCAATTTCTGTTCTTTATAACTCAACAGGAAGAAAAGACATTGTGTTTTCGGGAACGACTTTCACAGAGTTCGTTGATATTTTCCGAAACCAATCTTCAAGTACCAACACGATTGCAAACGTGAATAACCCCGCAGTGAGCGGATGTCCCGACACGTTCAGCACCACATTGGTTGGAACATTATATGAATGGGATTTTGGCGCGACTGCGTTGCCGCCAACTGTTGCGGGAGCAAATTTTCAAAGCGCTGGCGTTGCATTTACCACACCGGGAAACTATACTATTGTGGTTTGGGTTACAACACAGTGCTGCGGCAGGGTGCGCGACACGCTGAATATCACGATTCAACCCAATTCGCTCAATATCACGTTAGCGCCTTCAGTAAATACAATTTGTGCAGGTGATGACATTACTTATACCGCAACTCCCGCAGGCTACCAATCCTATGATTTTTATGTGAATACAACGCTTGCACAATCTTCAGCATCCAACACATTCATCGCAACTAATCTCGCGCAGGGTGATAGTGTTCGTGTGATTGCGTTTGACGGAGTGTGCTTCACGAATCCGAGTTCTGTTCATTTCCCTGTTGTGAATCCTGTTCCTTTAGTAACACTTGCGAGTTCAGTTGCCGACACAATATGTAATGGCGAGCCTGTTACATTTACTGCATCTCCGGCAGGTTATCTTAACTATGAATTTTTTGATAACGGAACTTCCGTTCATTCATCCGCTTCTGAAGTTTATACAACATCCTCGCTTGCACAGGGAAATTCAATTACAGTAGTTGCCACTGAGGCAGGTTGCAGCAGCGCGCTAAGCAATGCCATTAGCATCGTAGTGAATCCAACTCCGACTATTACGATTTCTGTCCAGAGTACCGGAGTGTGTATTGGGGATAATGTTACAGTTACAGCATCACCAATCGGGTTGACGAATTATGATTTCAGCGTGAACGGTGTTTCAGTTCAGAATTCTGCATCTGAAACTTACAGCGCAGTGTTTAATGATGGTGATGTAATTCTTGTAAATGGAACGCTCAACGGCTGCGTGTTGCAACCAAGCAACAGCATCACGATGACGGTTACTCCAATTCCTTCCGTATTACTTACGAGGGATGCTGGTCCTGCTATTTGCGAAGGAGAGGAGGTCACGTTCACTGCATCGCCTGCCGGATATGACTTGTATGAATTTTATGACGGCACAACAGTTCTTCAAAGCAGCGCATCAAACACATTTGTCACAACTGCGCTTGTAAACGGAAATGACATCACTGTAATAGCGCTTGAAAATAATTGCTCAAGCCCTGCAAGTAATTCTATTGCCACCGATGTAAATCCAAGTGCGGTTGCAAATTTCACAGTCGACCCGTTGGAGAGCGATGATTTATCCACAGTATTTTCTTTCACGAATAATTCCACGAACGCAGATGCCTATCAGTGGAGCTTCGGAGATGGCGCAACTGCAACAGTAACTTCTCCCACGCATGTTTATCCTGACACGGGAAGTTATACCGTGACGCTCATTGCAACCAATCAATTCAATTGCAACGACACGCTTGAGCGACCAAATTATATCACCATTTCACAGAAGCCGATTATTTATGTTCCGAATGTTTTTACTCCGAATGGCGATGGAGTGAACGATGTGCTGCATGTGCAGGGTAGCGCGATTAAGCGTTACAAACTGCATGTATTCAATCGCTGGGGTGAAATGATTTTCGCTTCGGAAAACATCACCGACAGTTGGGATGGCACGTATCACGGGAAAGAATTACAGCCCGCAGTTTTCGCGTATGATTTGTTCGTGGAGTTTACCAACCGGACAATTCATCGTCAGCAGGGGAGCGTGACGCTCCTGAAGTAAGGCATTCCTTTTTTATTCACTTCTGCATTTAAAGGAAATTTTTCGATTCGAGATCAAAGATTTAGGTGTTGCTGTTGTCAAATGGCTTTAACTTATAGGTTATACACAACCGACACACGGATTTTTGAAAACTCAAAGTGGAAAAAGAGAAGAACTTCTATTAGTTTAGTCCATTCACAAAATTGTGCTTGCATAGATGATTTTTACCCGTAGCATACTTGCTGTTCTTCTCTCCCTTTTTGCCGCTATTTCAGTATCGGCACAGCGTACGCTTTCCCCTGTCATTGATAACAACCGCTACATTTATCTTGGCAATGATGATGTCGCGCTTCACCTTGTGTGGGAAGAGCATCCCGCTTATCGGATGGACAGATACGTAATTGAAAAAAGTTATGATGGGAACCACTTCTTCGCGATTGATAGCGTTTATCCTTCAAATCTGTTTGATATTCACATAAACGATTATCCCGACAACATTAATTATTACAACCGCATCCTTTACAGCACGGAAACAGGTGGGGGCAGATTTATCTACAACGATGTGCGGGACGTTTCAGAAGCAGGCGAAAAGAATTTCTGGTATCGCATCAAAATGGTAAAGCCGAATGGAGATAAAATTTACACAAGAACAGTTTTGCAAAGTTTTCAATTTGGCATCGCAGATATTGACCGCCTGCGGGAAGTAGGTGGGGCAGGCGGAAACCAGCGGGGTGGTGGAGTAATCTTGGGAGATGGCGATGGTTCAGGAGCAGGTGGTCCTCGTGGTTCAGGACCTTGCCCGAATATTCAAGCGCCACCGTCCGGTTACATTTTCAACGGAGGAATCCGCACATTCTATGGCGAATGTTGCTACTGGGAAGAGCGCGAATATGTTACACAACAAATCACGGAGGCTTGCAATGGAGTTCAATCCTGGTGCTGTCCGCGTGATTGCTCTCCGCTTGCGTATGACCCTTGCTGCTATCACATTTGTAACGAATACAACCAATGTTCCTGCCATCCATGGACTTGTTGTGATGTGGCAAGCGGTGGAATTTGGATTGTTACGTCATCCACAACTTATGCAATAGGCGCAAGTGTTACAGGTGCGCAGAATCCTGCATGTACCGGAAATTTTGATGGTTCGGTAACGGTGAATAATCTGGATGGCATTCAACCCATCACTTATTTTTGGGAGAATGGAACAATAACCGGCAGCATTCTGAATCAGCTTGCAGCAGGCGTTTATTCACTCACTGTTTCTGATGCGAACGGTTGCAGCGAAACATTAAGTTTCAATATTGTTGCCCCTCCGGGAATAACTTCATCCTTTGTTTCAGGTGACGTAAGTTGCTTTGGGTTGAATGACGGATTTATTGATGTATCAGTAAATGGTGGTACTCAACCTTATACTTACATTTGGACAGGCGGCAATTCCAATGGCGCAACCTCACAAGATTTGCTTGGTATTGGCGCAGGCAATTACGCTTTAACCGTTTCGGATGCAAACAACTGCGTAAGTAATCAATTTGCTCCGATTTTTTCACCTGATGAATTTACTGGCGTTGTTACGTTTCTTGATTTGAGTTGCCTGAATGCAAACTCTGCTGTCCTTGCTTTATGTTGCTACGGAACAAATACAGGCTCGGCAGTGCTTTCATTGTCAGGGGGAACTCCGCCTAATACATTCATTTGGTCGAATGGCGCTACTACTCCGGTTAACACTGATTTAACTTCCGGCACGTATGCAGCAACGGCAGTTGATGCAAATGGATGTTCCTTTGTGGTTTCCTCTACGCTCAACGAACCTGCTGAAATTGTTCTTTCTTTTGCATCAACAAAGGCGACATGCGGACAATGCAATGGCACAGCAAATATCATTGTGAATGGCGGCTCCGGACTTTTCAATTTTACCTGGCCTCCATCCGTAGGCAACCAAACAACCGCAAACGTCACAGGATTGTGCGCAGGTTCTTACTCCGTTCTTGTGAGCGATGCTTTTGCAGTGGGTTGCTCAAAAACTATTACGGTATCCATCAGCAATGACGGAGGAGAAACGATAAATACTTCACACACGGATGCTTCATGTGCAGGAGTATGCAACGGCACTGCTTCTGTAAATTTTAATTGCTCAAGCCCTCCGTGTACAGTTGCATGGTTTGACCCTGCGGGTGTTTCATTTTCACCGGGCAATTCTGTAAGTAATCTTTGTGAAGGAAGCTATTCAGTTGTTGTTACCAATTTCGCAGGATGTATTACTGCTGAAACCGTTGATATTCAGGAAGGAGATCCGATAACAGCAAATCTTAACGTAACCCATGAAAGTTGCCCGTCAGCATGTGATGGAAATGTTGCTGCAACTCCTTTAGGAGGCTCTGCACCTTACACCTATCAATGGCAAGACTCGTTGGGAAATCCGATTCCGTTGCAAACAAATTCCTCGATACAGAATTTATGTCCGGGGAATTATGGTGTTGTTATTACAGATGCAGAGGGATGCGCAGTAACGCAAACATTCGTTATTATCCCAAATATATTTTCCATTTCCACGACACAATCGGATTTGCTTTGCAATGGAGTTTGCAATGGTTCTATTACTATTGATGTTTCCGGTGGAGCAGGACCTTTCACCTATCAATGGTTAGATGCGGGTAGTAATCCGATTGCAGGAGCAACAAATGCAACGGTGTTTAATTTGTGCGCAGGAACTTATTATGCGCAGGTAGCGACATCAACCAATTGCGCACTGACTTCTCCTCCTGTTATTATCACTGAACCGGCAGCAATCACCGCAGTAATTAATTCAACGGATATTCCCTGCGCAGGTCAATGTATCGGTGATGCTACTGTTCTTGCAGGTGGTGGTGCAGGAGGATATACTTATCAATGGTATAATGCAGCGAATGTGGCAATCACGGGAGAAACGAATCCTTCCATCAGCAATCTCTGTGAAGGAACCTACTTCGTTGTAATTACGGATTTAAACGGCTGCGCGACTGAGCCGCAGCAAGTAGATATTTTAGTATTGACAACTATTCTGCTAACGCTTGCTCCTGAAAATATCAGTTGTAATGATATGAATGACGGCAGCATTAATCTTACTGTGAGTGGCGGCACATTGCCTATTACATTCTCGTGGAATAACGGAACCTACACCGACCAAAATATTTTCAATCTTACCGAAGGTCAATATGATGTAGTTGTTACAGATGTAACAGGATGCACTACGACAAACGGGGCTTACATCGTTAATCCCGGTGAACTTACGGCATCTGCAACGCCTTTTATTTTTCCAAACAATGCGCATGTATCTTGTCACAACGGCTCAAATGGAAGGGCTACCGTTGTGGTGACAGGAGGAACACCGCCCTTCAATTATCTGTGGAGCGATTCGCAACAGGCTCCGATTGCCATCGGGCTTTCACTTGGAACACATACTGTTACTGTTATTGACGCATCAGGTTGTTCGGTTGTAACTGATGTAACGCTGTATCTCAATCCGCTGCCGATGCTCATAACGCTTGTTGCAGATACTTTTATTGGCGGGTGGAATGTGAGTTGCTTTGGCGCAAGCGATGGCTTTATTGATTTAACGGTGACAAACGGAATGCCTCCTTTAGTTTATTCATGGCAGCCGGGAGACATTGTCTTTATTGAAGATTTGCCGGGTGTTTCTGCGATAACTTATACAGCATATGTCACTGATACGGTAAATAATTGTTCAGTAATTGACAGCATCACGCTTATTCAGCCAGCGCCACTCAGCGCATCATTCCTGCCGGTAGATGCGAGTTGCAGAGGAGGAAATGATGGCGCAGTTGATTTAACAATATCAGGCGGAACTCAAGGATATACTTACTCGTGGAATGACGGAACATTTACTTCGCAAAATATCAGCGGGCTTACGGCAGGAACTTATGCAGTGAGCGTAACCGACACAAACGGATGCATGCTTATAGATTCTATCGTTATCGCAGAGCCTACGAATATTCCTGTTGGAAATGTTTCTATCGTAACCTGCCGCGATAGTGTTTTTGTGGGCGGTGTATTCCAAACTGTTTCCGGAATTTATGATGACACTGTTCAATACGGTGCAGCAAGCTGTGACAGCGTGGTGGTTACTGATTTGCAATTTGTAAGCGGGTTTCTTGTTCCTGACTCTGTCAGTATCTGTGACGGGAGCAGCTACTTTGTTGGTGGAGCATTGCAAAGCGCAGCGGGCGTTTACTATGACACGCTGATTGCTGTGGGCAATTGCGACAGCGTAATTGAAACACACCTCTCACTCATCACAAGTTATTTCGTCAGCATAGACGCAAGTATTTGTGATGATGTATTTTATTTTGCCGGAGGCGCAAATCAAAATACTTCAGGGGTTTATCTCGACTCCTTTATTGCCGTGGGTGGTTGCGACAGCACCGTTGAAACCAACCTTACCGTGTTCCCGACATTTGATGTTTCAAGAACTGTTTCGATTTGTGAAGGAGAAAGTTTCCTGACGGGCGGTGCGCTGCAAACAACGAGCGGTTTTTATTATGATACACTTACAACAATTCATGGTTGCGACAGCGTGTTGGAAACACAGTTAATTGTAAATCCGCTTCAGTTTATCACGCGAGCCATCCAAATCTGCAATGGCGACAGCTTCTTTGTTAGTGGTAGTTATCAAACTACAGATGGAGTCTATTATGATTCACTTTTTACTGCGGCAGGATGCGACAGCATCGTAGAGACAGCATTGGCAACCGTAACCAGCTTTTTCATTCCTGTGCAGGAAACGATTTGTAATGGTGAAAGCTTCTTAGCAGGTGGCAGTTTGCAAACCGCACCCGGAATTTATTATGATATACTGAGTTCTACCGGAGGATGTGACAGCATTGTGGAGACGACTCTCAATGTAATTACAGTTTCAATTCGCGCAGAACCAGACTCGGCAACTGTGCAAAGTAGAAGCACGGTGGATATTACGATTATTGGCGGAACGGGTAATCTCACCTACGCATGGACACCTGTGCAGGGACTAAGTTGCATAGACGCAGATTGCGCTGAAATCACCATCGTTTCTTCAAGTGATATTTCTTACACGGTGATTGCGGTGGATTCATTCGGATGTGCCGACACTTCCACAATTTTCATTTATGTTGTGAATGATTCACTTGACCCGAATTCAGAGTTCCCCTTGTTCTATGTGCCGAATGCGTTTACACCCAATGGCGATGGAAACAATGACGAATTCAAAGTAACTGTAACCGATTATTCTTCTTTCCGCTTGCTGGTGTTTAATCGCTGGGGCGAAAAGCTGTTTGAAACAAACAATCCTGCCGTGGGCTGGAATGGCACTTACAGAGGCAAATCGCAAAACCCGGGCGTGTATGTTTATTATTTAGATATTTCGTTCATCAACAACATGAAGCCGCCTGACTATTTGAAATACAATAAAGGAAGCGTAACCTTAATCAGGTAGCTTCGCTTTATGAAGTTGATGCAATACCTTCTTTTTTACTTTCTTCTTTCGTTTTCTCCTTCCTCAGCCCAACCCGTTGAAAACGCAGCTTATGATTTGCTTTTAAAAGGACTGCTTTCACACTCTGTAAATGAAGTAAGCGTGAAGGAGATTGCAAACGACACCACCATCTTGTTGCTGGATGCGCGTGAAAAACGCGAATACGAAGTGAGTCATATTCAACATGCCGTTTGGGTGGGCTATGATGATTTCAATATGAGCCGCGTTAAAAACATCGGGAAGGAAACTAAAATCATCGTGTATTGTTCGGTAGGGTATCGAAGCGAAAAGATTGCAGAGAAAATGAAGCAAGCCGGATATATGCATGTTTCCAATCTCTATGGCGGCATCTTTGAATGGAAGAACCAAAAGCAGCCCGTGTATCATGCAACTGCCAAAACGAATCAAGTGCATGCTTACAGTAAAACATGGGGCGTGTGGCTGAATGAAGGTGAAAAAGTTTACGAATAAACAGTGCAGAAATACCCCGACATCATCGCTAACTCCTTCACCGGATATTGGAATTACCTTGTGAGCGAAATCCTGTTCACGTATGATTACAAGCCGTGGTATCAAAACTATTTCCACTGGCTCATTCTCGTTTCGCTTGCTGCATGGTCGCTTGAAATCATTATCCCGTGGAGGAAAAAGCAACCCATATTTCGCAAAGATTTCTGGCTCGATGCCTTTTACATGTTCTTCAACTATTTTCTTTTTTCATTAATTCTCTACAACGCGCTTTCCAATGTGGGGGTACAGGCATTCAACGACTTTCTTGCGCTGTTTGGAATCACCAACATTGTTGCAATTAAAATCGCTGCGCTGCCCGCAGCGGTGCAACTGCTGATTGCGTTTGTCGTTGCCGACTTCATTCAGTGGAACATCCACCGCTTGTTGCACCGCTTTCCGCGCTTGTGGGAATTTCATAAGGTACATCACTCCGTGAAGGAGATGGGCTTTGCCGCGCACTTGCGCTATCACTGGATGGAAACCATTATCTACAAATCCATTCAATACATTCCGCTTGCCATGATTGGCTATGGTATAGATGATTTTTTCATTGTACATCTTATCAGCCTTGCCATCGGGCATCTGAATCATTCAAACGTAGGGTGGGGCTATGGCGTGTTCGGCTATATCCTGAACAACCCGAAGATGCACATCTGGCATCACGCAAAAGAACTACCAAATAAATATGGCGTGAACTTCGGCTTATCACTTAGTGTTTGGGATTATCTTTTCAAAACTGCTTACATCCCGGAAAGTGGCAAAGACATCGAGCTGGGATTTGACCATGATGAAACCTTTCCGCAACGGTTTTTGCAACAAATCACTTATCCGTGGAGGAGAGGCAGAAATTGAGAATTAGGAATTACGAATGATACTTAATTCGTCAATGCGAGACCCGCAACTTTGAGAGGGGCGAAGCAATCCTCACTTTTTTTAATTACGAATATTCTGCTTGACTCGTGAGGATTTACACTATTCCTTCACATATTTCTGCACGGTGTGAGGAACGCCAAATTGCGAATGCGCGACTTGCAGCATATCTCTGGCAAGCAATTGCAGGTCGCAGCCGGGCGGGGGCCACTATGGATAGTAGCCTGATGGATTAACTTTTTTTGTAGAATCCTTGGAGAAGTAATAGAGGAAAGCGGGCGGCACTGACTTCAATGTCATTTCATAATTGGAGTGAACAAATTCAATCTTGTATTGAAAAGTATCAGCCGGCACCCAAACGCCCGCGAGCAGCGTTGCATCAATGATGCGGTTTCTCCTCAAAGAGTGGCTGCGGCTATGTTACCGTTGCAGCCAGAAGAAGGCATGGAGCAGGAATTTTGTACAATTCATTTTTGCAAGCAGACATTGAACTTAAATTTATGCTATTCAACGATACCAAACACATTCTCTCCGATGCCGGATGCGGTAAGAACGGCATGAGAGGCGCAGAGGTCATTATAAAGGGATTAGGAGATGATGGGGTTTGAATGTGAAACGATGGCGAGGTGCGCAATGATTTGGAGGAGAGAAAAAGGGGATGTATCTTGAGAAGATAAAACAATCTTCAGTTAGAACATTCCACCGTGAAAGTATCAAGCAAAAATAAAGTGGACAAGGAAATCGTCTTAGGAACTAATTCTCTTTTCATTTCTATCACGTACGACAAAGATTCAGATACTTGGATATTTCACTTTGCAGACAATATTACTTTTTCTATATTCTCATTTGGCGACTTTTAAAAGAGAACCAAATTGTTCTGGTTTCATTTGAAAATGGACACCAGTTCGGACTTCCAAAACCAGTTAATGTTGTTGAAGAAATGACTGCAATCATTAATTGGGCAACTACTTTTAGAAATTAAAATAAAGAAGGACACTGCTGACTTAATGTTAACCCTGACCAACAATCTTCAAGTTGAAGTTTTTATCTCTTCCAGGGGTTATGAGTCCTATAATATTCATGTTGGGAAGATCAATTATATTGGAATGGGTATGGGAGACATTGCAATATTTAATAGTGGGACTTGAATCTGCTACCCGTAGGCAATGGAGCGGTCGGGAGAGAATCAACATATCGCTCCTATGGAGCTAAAACGCATTTTACTTTTATTTCTTTTAATAGAAAACTCCTACGGAGTTTTTAAAAACTACGATTTCTTCTTTGAATTTCCCCGTAGGGGATTCATCTTATTAGAAAAGAAAGCCTGTGTTGAATTAAAGCTCCGTAGGAGCGATAGAAGATGCTAACGATAAATTGCATTCCCTCTTTTTTTTCACAGTCGTCTGTTGACGGACGACTTTTGTCTTGCCGATAGATACTACTTCCCTTCTGCCGCCTGCGCTACAGAACAATGCGTTAAAGACATGAGATAAGTACGCGCAAAAACGAACCCCCGAAAGCAGCAATGCTTTCGGGGGTTCGATATTCACCTTAAAAACTTAAATCTTAACGGAAGAGCAACAGCTTTCTGTTGTGTATCTCGCCCGACTCGGTGATGAGACGGTAGAAATACATGCCATCGGGATTGTCAGCCGCTTTGAATGTTACCTGATAGGATTCATTCTTGCTGGTGCTTCCTTCAAACAACGTGGACACGAGCCTGCCGTCAACCGCTACTACTTCAAGGCGCACTCTTTCATCAGCAGCGAGGCTGAAGGTGATGCGCACCTGATCGTTGAACGGATTGGGGTAAGCCATCAACTGCATGTTTTCATTGCCGGTGTTTTCAAATATCTGCAAGCCGTTGTCGAGCTTGGGCGCTCCACCGCAAGGCGAGCCAATCACTGTGAAGTTGAGCGTGTATGAACCGCCAGCCGTGCCCGTTGCATGTGGACCTGAATACGGGATAGCCGTAATCGTGTAGTTGCCCGGAGCAGAAATCCATTCGTGATAATCGCCTGTGGGATTGTCGCCTGCAAGCGAATAAGGAATGAATTCTTCAATGCGATAAGTAGCTCCATTGAGCAGGAATTTCACGCTGCCCACCGGCTCGATGCAGAGGTTTGCCCTGATGTTAAACGGGCAAAGCGTGTCGAGGCTGATTACAGCGCCTTCCACAAGCGGACCTACATCGCCACCGAAGTGCGCGCGCACGATGGTCATGCTGCTTACGCTGAGTTCGCAATCAGCTACATCGGCTGTTTGTGTGCTGGTGCAGCCGTCAGCATCAGTCACTGTAACTGTGTGCGTGCCGGGGCACAATCCTGTAGCAGTTTCAGTGGTTTCGCCATTGCTCCATACATAAGTGTAAGGACCATTGCCGCCTGTGGCAGAAGCGGTTGCGCTACCATCGCAGCACACGGGGTTGCAATCAAGGGCGATGCCCGTTACCCCACCGCTGCCGCGATAGTCAATCACGAGCTTGCGAACACCTGTTGCATTCACATTGATTGTTTGAATAGAGCCGTTGCCAATGTTCGGAATTGCCACCGTAGCAAGGAGGTTGTTGTTCACGTCATAGGCTTTTGCATTTCCGGGAACACCGTTGTCCTTATCTACAAACACAAAGGAGGTAACTGTGCGGTCATAATCAAACGTGAACGTCATTACTCCGCCCTGAGCCTGGTCATTCGGCACATCTACGATACCGTTATTCCATTGGTCGTTGAGATTTTCAGGGAAGATAGCAAGATGCCCTGTAGCCGTTTCGAGGTCGGGGTCTGGTCCGCTTCCATCAGCATCATAGATGATGATTTGGTCGGGAAAAACTCCGTAAGCATCGCCTGAAATATGGATGCCGTATTGCGCGTACTGCTCATTGAGCAATGTTCCCGCAGGGAAATCTCCAAAGTTCAGTTCGCACATGCGGTTTCCACCACACTGCGCAGAGAGGTCTTGCGTTTGCACTGAGATTTCGATTTCCTGGAAGTCGCTAATCGTTACAGAGCCGGTGTTTGTGCATCCGTTTGCATCGGTAACTGTTACATCATAAGTGCCTACGCAAAGTTCAGAGAGGCTTGCAGTGGTTGCGCCATTGCTCCAAATGAAAGTGTAAGGAGCAGCGCCACCATTCGCCACGGCAGAAGCTTCGCCATCGCAGCAAGTGTAAGTGCAGCCAAGCACAATCTCAGAAACACCACCCGAATCATAGCGATAGTCAATTTCAAGTCGGCTCACGTTGAGCGCATTGAGTTGAATTGTTTGAATAGTGCCGTTTCCTGCGTAAGGAATCACCGCGCTGGCAATCAAGTTGCCCTGTGCATCAAACGCTTTCGCCTGACCTGCTGGGTTTTCCTTATCAATGTAGTTGAATGAAATAACATCACGTGGAGAATCGAATCTGTAAATCTGCGTTCCGCCATCAGTGTGGTCGTTTGGCGAGTCAACCAAGCCATCGCCATTTGCATCCGTAAGGTCAACAGGGAGAATTGCGATGTTTCCTGCGTTCACCTGAAGGTCAGGGTCGGGAGAGCCTGTCACGGCTGTGTTAAATACAATCAGTTGATTAATTGTATTGTTTCTAAAGCCCACACCGCTGATGTGAATTCCCTGAGCGGCATATTGTTCAGCAAGCAGTGTTCCGTGGGGAAGCCCATCGAAGTTGATTACGCAGATGTCGTGCGAGCTGAATTGATTCACGCACACGCAGCTATTATTCCTGCCTGTTACCGTAATAGCAACCGGCTGTCCACCTGCTACAGATGCGGTCCCAATTGCAGAACATCCATCGGCATCAGTTATATTTACAATGTAATCGCCATTGCATAATCCTGTGAGCGCGAGGTCGGTAGAGCCATTGCTCCAAAGCACAGTGTAAGGAGGATTTCCTCCTGAAGGAGTAACAGAAGCAGTGCCATCACAAACAGCATCGCAGCCCGCATCCGTTGATTGGAGGTCAAGCGCAATGTTATTGATAACGGTTAATACAGTAGTTACGATGCTATCACAACCATTGTCAGCAAGATAAATGTCAAAGTATGAACCTGAAACAGTTTGGTCGGCTCCACCAGCAAAGTAGCTCTGTCCGTTACAAATAGTAACCTGCACAGTCGTTCTTGAAGCAGGCAATACAGTGAGGTTTGTTACGATGATGCTATCCAACCCGAAGAAGTTGAGGAAAGAATCAATGTAAGTGCCTGTTTCCGTTTGCAAAGCACCACCGGCAAACACGCTTTCGCCTTCACAGATGGTAGTGTCAATTACTTCACTTGAAGGCTGCGGCTCACGTAATGAAATCGAAGTAACCGCCTGGCATTCCGCATTGTCAGTAATCGTGCAAGAGTAAAGACCTGCGGTCAATGTATCAATATCCTGTGTTGTTTCGCCATTGCTCCACAAGTAAGTGTAAGGAGCAGAGCCACCGCTCACTTCAAGGTCGATCGAACCATCGTTACCGAATTGTGTGCTCACATTTACTCCGCCCGGATAGAGGCTTGGCGTAAGCACAGGAACAATTTCCGTTGGTGAAGTAAGCAGAATGGTATCGCGCACAATGCAGCCGAGGCTTGTGTCAACCACATTCACAGTGTAAAGTCCTGCTGGAACTGCAGTTGGGTCTTCATCAAAATACGCATCAGGCGTTCCATTGAGCGACCATGCGAAGATGAAAGGAGGCTCACCGCCAGTTACAGTAAGTTCAATTGAACCATCATTGGCTCCGAAGCAGCTTACATTAAATCCTGTAGCATAAACAAAAGCAGATACTTCAGATGTAAAAGGAGCAGGTTCGAGGAAGAGCGAATCACCACCCACCGCTGTGCAACCGTTGGCATCTGTAATAGTTACAGAGTAACCGCCAAGACTTAATCCGATTGCAGTAGAAGCAATCTGACCATCACTCCACAAGTAAGTGAAAGGACCAGTGCCGCCCGTTGCGTTCACTGTTAATTCACCATCGCTGTTTCCAGCGCAGCTTACATGATAGCCACCAGTTCCAAAGGTCTTAATCGAAACAGGCGCAGTCAGCACATCAGGTTCGCTAAGAGTAGCAGTAAGCGTAATAGCGCAACCCGAAGCGTCAGTGATTGCAACCGTATAGTCGCCCGCTGAAACTCCGCTTAAATCTTCTGTATCAAAAGCGCCACCATTCCACGAGAAAGTGTAGGGAGCAACGCCACCGCTCACGGTGAGGTCAACTGCGCCATCGCCTGCTCCATTGCAGGTGACATTGGTTGCCACAAGAGCACCGAGCAGTGGGTTAATATCATTAATAGTAAGCGCGAGTAATCCGGTAGAGCAACCGCTTTCATCGGTCACTTCAACAAAATAATCACCGGCACAAAGGTTAGCCAAGGAAGCGGATGTTTCACCCACGATTTCAACTGCAAAACCATTGAACCATTTGTAGGTTAATACGCCTGTTCCTCCTACTGCCGTAACATCGGCAGCACCATTACACACAGATGTGCATACTAAATCAGTAGTTGCTACTGAAGCTGTAAGTTCAGCAGGCTCGTTGATGAAAATATCCGGAGAAGTGAAGGAGCATCCGTTTGCATCCGTAATCTTCACGGAGTAAGTGCCTGCGCACAAATCAGAAAGACTGGAACCAGCAGCACCCTGAACAGTCGCTCCGTTTGCAACCCATTCGTAAGTGAATGGAGCAACACCGCCATCGGGCGAAGCCACAATCGAACCGTTACATTCTCCGAAACAAAGATTTTGAGTCGTAACCGTTGTAGCAAGAATTCCGCTGAACGAACTAATCGTGAAGGGGAAACTCGAAGCGCAACCGCTTGCATCCGTAACAACAAGGCTATAATCACCAGAGCAAAGTCCGGTTACAAGACTGCCTGTCTGTCCGGTTGGAGCGCCATTCGCATCAAGCCATTGGAAAGTGTAGGGTGAATTTCCGCCAGTAGGCGCGGCAGAGGCAATACCATCGCAAGCGCCCGGGCATGTTTCATTTACAAGACTCAAGTTGCCGATAATCGTTGATGTTTGTCCGATTGTTACTGTTTCAGAAGTGACACAACCAACAGAGTTCGTCACTACAACAGAATAATCGCCACCACAGAGTCCGCTGATATTATCATCCGTTGAAAGAGGGTTGCCTTGCGTGTCAAACCACTGAACTGTGCAAGGAGCACTGGCGCAGTTGAAAGATACTGTTGCAGTTCCATCGCAAACATTAAAGCAGGAAGCATCTGTACTTGAAGTAGTGATTGTTTCACCGCCTGTATTGCTGATAGAAATATTGATTACCTCCGAACAATTCACCGCAAACACATCGCTCACAATCACGGTGTATGAACCCGCGCAAAGATTTGTTGCTGTTGCAGTCGTTTGATTACCTGCCGAGGGTGGCCATGTATAAGTGAATAATCCTGACCCACCGGCAACAGTAATTGTCGCTTCACCATTGCATTGACCACATGCCGCATCAACAGTTGTTGCGCTTAATGTGATTTGGTCAGGCTCGCCCAGCGTAGCTGATGTTTCAAACGTACATCCGTTAGCATCAACTGCTGTTACTGAATAAGTGCCGGCAGTCAATCCTGAGTTAACAGGAGTTGTAACGCTGTTCGACCATGCAAAAGTGGCTGGAGGGGTTCCGCCTGTCACCGCAAGTACCGCAGAACCTGTGTTTGAGCCATAGCAACACAATTCAAGCACCGCAGTTCCTGCAATAGGGCAACCAAGGTCTTCGAAAGTGATTACACCCGCAAACGCATCAGGCGAAAATATCGGAGTAAATTGATTACTTGCGCAGCCAACGGCATCCGTAATTGTCAAAGCATAATTGCCCGGTCCGATGCCAATTAAATCTTGCAAAGTCGCGCCAGTGGATGTTCCACCCGTCCAGCTATATGTGTAGGGAGGCACACCGCCATTCACTGAAACATCTATAGAACCGTCATTTAATCCAAAACATGTTACATCGCGAATGGAGAGGGAAGATGTAAGTATTTGCGGGTCGGTGAGCGTGAAGGAAACTGTTTCACTGCAATTGTTGATGTCAGAAACCGTCAGCGAATAGATTCCTGCGGAAAGTTGTTGCAAAATGCTTCCTGTTCTTACCCCATTATCCCAGTTATAAAAAATCACTGGAATACCTCCTGTGTTATTAATAACTACAGAACCATCAAAGCCGCCATTGCAGGAAGGATTCTGAGTGCTTACTACGCTTGCTCCAATCGAATAAGGAGTTGAAGAAGTTACCACCCAAATCGTTGCGTTTGAAAGGTCGCAGCATGTCCACGGGTGACAGGAACATTGGTTGTATTCATTACAAACGTGAACACAGCATGGGTCATAAGCAACAGGAGAGCAATCAAAAGGACAACACCATGCATTCGCACCACCGCAGGGTGCCGTAATCTGGGATAACTGATATTCCCTCTCTACCCAAAAACAGCAGTCGCCATAATATGTTTGTTCATTACCTGTATAGAAATAACCGGATGGAGGCGCTTGCACATCGGGACACACTACCAACCTTACATGATTGCCCGGTAGTCCCGGCTTGCCTGAAATTTCAGTATCTGGACTCAGAAGTTGAGCAGGAAGATTTGGATTATTAAACTGACTGAGCGTTCTGTTTTTGTCAGGAGAGAAATTATTAAAATGACTCCCTCTGCTGTTCAACACCCATTCTTTGCTTTTTGTAAGCAATGTAATCCCCTTTGAGGTGACAATTTTCACCCTGTAAAGCGCCATTAATTCCGTCTGCTCTGCATCTGTCAGCACATCGTTATAGATGAAACGACCATTGCCTGTTTCTGTACTGTAAAGAATCCTATTATCATAGCTGATGTTATCAGGATAATTGTTTGCGTGAATATCAAACAGATTTCCGGGGGCGATACTATCAATGCCGCGGTAGCTAATTCCGTCATTACTCATTTGAACAACATAATAATTCACGGGCACTGTTGCCAGTTCATCCCACACAAAGTGCATGGTTTCACCATTTAACCATAAGTACACAAAGAAATCTTCACTGGTATGCAGCCTGTTGAGTGATGAAGGTGTACCGGGATTCAGTTGCGACACTTGTGCGCTTAACGTGAGCGACAGCGAAAATATCGCAGTAAGGAACAATGTAAATTTTCTCATGGGTAAACGGTTTAATTAAAGGGTTTGATAGGTTTACGGAACAAAAAATGCCCCTGCTAATATATGTAGAGCATTTTAGAGATGCTACGAAATACACGGAAATTCTTGCTTTCAGCAGCATTTCTTATTCTAAAATAGAAAAGCTGCCGAAAGAAACCAAACACCCCTGTGTTAAAATAAAAGAGAAATATTCTCCTGATTCCGGCTCAACACAAGGTAGCATTCACTGCGCCCCGCACATATTCATTTTCTTAATGCTTGATAACAAACCGATCTATGCGCAGTAAATTTTCATAATAAATATCACTTCTGTATTAACAGTGAGAGGTGCGAAATAAAAATCCAACTCCTTCTCTTTTCATGAATGCGCATATTGCTGCTCAAGCTTTTTCTTCACGAATGGGCTTTTGCGCATCACGACCGGGAAATCGTTTTTAATTTCTTTGCGGATATGCCCCAGCGTCATTGCAGATGCAAGCATGTGTTTTTTATAGACTAAAAAAATAGCTGTGATTAAACAAACAGTTTCTGCAAGGCTGTGTTGAAGAACTTTATCTAAAAGCCCCCTCGCGCAAGCGTCCCTTGTGCGCTTATTGGGCAAGCACCTGCTTCACGCGTTGGCTTCTATAAAAAGAACGCTAAAAGACTATTGGTACAAGCAACCCCATGTTGATAAGGCGGAAAACTACCGTGAAAACTTTATACAACCTTTTGGTGTTAACCTAAGTCTATCAGAGTAATTATCCTAAAAAGCTACGCTTAAACACTTAGCACTTAGCCCAAGGGACAATTAAATTGGTAACAATTTCTTGAACTCACTTTCCTGAATTTGTTATCTTTGGCATAGAGTACCCGCATTTTTTAAACTTAAATCAAACTGCAACCCATGCAAAAAGTTACTTTCTACGGACTCGTTCTGCTCGTTTTTTACTCCCTTTCAGTTTTTGGTCAAAGCACATTTCAATCCGTTCACAGCCTGATGCAAACTAATTGCTCTTCATCGGGCTGCCATGATGGTGTCACTGCTCAGGTCTTCAATGTAACAGGTTCTGAAACTGACCTGTACAATGCTTTAGTTGATGTTGTTCCTGCAAATACCTTAGCTGCGACAAAGGGCAATAAATTGGTTGACCCCGGTCATCCCTACAACAGTTTCCTTTTAAGAAAAATCGGAAGTAACGGGTTTGACTCTTACATCCAGATTGAAGACAATGAAAAGAGCGGGCATCCTGCTGTGAGTCTTCAGAATTATGAAATAGAATTAATTCGCCAATGGATTATGGCGGGTGCGCCAGATGCAGGAAATATTGGTGTTTCTTACCAAACCCTACAGGACTATTATACCCAAGGCGGCTTGGATTTTATTTCTGTTCCCGCTGCGCCAGCGGCAAGCGAAGGTTTTCAGGTGCGCATGGGGCCTATCTTTCTTGAACCGCAAGCGGAATTTGAGTACATGAAAAAGGAAAAACTTGATAATGCAAACCTGATTAAAGTAAAGCAGGCAAACGGATACATGGCGTGGGAATCGCATCACATGTTACTATTTAAGCAAACAGACAACAGTAGCTCCACGCCCGGATTAAGAAGGGTGCCTTTTCAGGCAACGCCTTTTGACGGCAATTCTGTGTTGACTGCCGCGTGGCAAGATGATGGCGATTTCGTATTGCCTGAAGGAACTGCTCTTTACTGGCAGCCTAATACAGTGCTTGATTTTGACTATCATATTAAAAACTACAGTCAAACTGAAATTCTCCCTGCTGATTTTTATTTGAATGTGCTTTACAGCGAAGTTGTGAACCCAATTGAAATGCATGCTGATTTAGAAAATAATCTTGCGCTTGTTTTATTTCAAGGAGAAAATACACGCACTGCAACACACATTCCCGGAGGAAACGATGAGCGCCACATTTACCTGATTACATCCCATACTCACAAGTATGGAACTGACTATGATATTTTCATGCGGAATCCTGACGGCACAAAAGGCGACCAGATTTACGAAGGTTTCTATAATTCCGACTACACATTCAATCAGGGATTTTATGACTGGAACCATCCTGCTACGCGCTACTTTTCTGAATTGAAAACAATGAAAGAAGATGAAGGACTTATTTATGAAGTGAAATGGAATGTGTCTGAACCGCTCGTAACCTTCGGACTTACTACTGACGGTGAAATGATGCTCTTCACGTACATGTACACGAAAGAAAAATTGGCAACAGGTATCCGGGATATTCAATCTTCAAATGAGAACCTCTCCGCTTATCCCAACCCGTTTCAAAACACAACAGAAGTAAAATACGCTCTTGAGAAAGCGGCAGATGTTCAGATTGAACTTTTTGATGCGATTGGCAAGCGCATTTCTACGCTGTTTGATGCAGAAACAGCCGCTGGAAACCATTCATTTACGGTTACTGACGACATGGTTGGCAGCAAGGCAGGAACTTACTTTGTAACGCTCACAATTGGCGGCAATAAAATGTCAACCGGAAAGATTACGAAGCTCTAAGAACAGATAATATAGCGCAAAAAAAAGCCATCGCATTGCGGTGGCTTTTTCATTTTGAATGTTTGCGTCCGATTATCAGCTATCTTTCCTTTACGATGATTTTTGCGTTCCGGTTTATTCCTTACTCAGCAATTGCGCTTTACCCGTTTATTTTAATTAAGCGGAATGAATTACGGAATAATGCCTCGCTTATTCACCATGAAAAAATTCATCACCGCCAGCAACTGGAGTTGTGGATTCTCCCTTTTTATCTACTTTATGTCCTCCATTATTTTTTTAACCTGCTGAAATACCACAACCATTACAAAGCCTATCGTGCAATCATTTTCGAGCGTGAGGCTTATGCAATGGACAATGATTTTGAATATCTAAAAAAGAGAAAGCCTTTTGCCTTTCTGAAGTTTAATTAAAATTCAAATGTAGTCTGCTGAAAATTCAGAAGTCACTATTTTGAGATTCTGATTCCCAAAAGCGCCTCCCTTTTTAGTAAGTATTCATCAGGCGAACTGCGTATTGTGCAATTTTGCGCATGTGTACATCTTCTTTTTTTGTTTTCATCCCTGTCGCGTTCAGCGGTTTCATAAAAATTCAAATCATCCGCAAGAGCAGATAGCATTTCTTCCAACTCTTCATTCTCAAAAGTGGTCTCCTCCAAATCATATCTTACAGTTTGTTGATGGCTTCAGCCCGCGACATGCGATAAGTTCTTTGAACCTTTAGCAGCAACTCTTTTATTAAATGAATATCGCTCACATTGTTCTCGTTTTTTCATTTGGATTTCACTCCGGTGGCTTCTTCAATACGCGCAGCAGGTAGCTGTATGCCTTTGCCAGCACCGCGCTGTATGATTCTCCTTCAAATTGCTGCATGTTGTTGTTGCTTTTGTCGGTGAGCAGCAACACAAACGATTCATTTTCATCCATATCAAATGACACGGTGTATTTCTGGAGCAGGATTTTTAGCTTGGTGGTATTGCGCATGATCGAAACATCAAAGAAAAGCAGAAAGAGGGAGTTTTTCACATTGTTTGTTTTCAAAAAGATAAAGTCCGGCAGAGAATCGCTTTTACGCTATTTTACTATCATTGCGGGCACTAACAAACAACACTGAACGTGAATAAAATCTCTCTCTTATTTTTTCTTGTGATAGCTGCAATTTTTTCTCAACCTGTTTTTGCACAAACTGCGTGGTGTGTTTCTGCGGAGCAGCACAAACGATTGTTGCAGCAATATCCATCTCTGGTGGAAAAACAAAACCAATTAGAGCAATTGTATCAGCAATATCTCTCTGCTGCGCAGAAAGGGCAACGCGCAGTAATTACCATTCCGGTGGTTGTGCATGCGGTGCATGATGGCGACACGGTGGGCGGCAGCGAAAACATTTCCGATGCGCAGGTGCTTTCGCAGATAGACGCGCTGAACATTGACTACCGCAAGATGAATCCCGACACGGCAAATATTCCCTCAGTGTTTAAGCCGCTTGCCGCTGATTTTGAAATTGAGTTTTGTCTTGCAGCCCGCGACCCTGATGGCAATGCAACAAACGGAATTGAAAGAATCAACGGGCAGCGCACTTCATGGACGATAGCGACTGCCGATGAGTTCAAGCCCTCCACCATTTGGGATCCTTCAAAATATCTGAATATCTGGGTGATGCGTCTGGGCGGAACAAATTCCAGCACGCTCGGCTATGCGCAGTTTCCCGGCATGCCCGACAGCACCGATGGCATCGTGGTAGATTACAAAGCATTCGGCATCATTGGTGATTTGCTTTCAGGACATGACGAAGGAAAAACATTAACGCATGAAGTAGGTCACTGGCTAGGGCTGATTCATGTGTGGGGCGATGACAATGGAGCGTGTAATCAGGATGATTTGATTTCGGACACGCCAGTGCAGCGTGCTGAAAATTATGGCTGTCCTACATTCCCGCATCTATCATGCAGTAACGGACCCAACGGAGATATGTTCATGAATTACATGGATTATGTAAATGATGATTGTTCCTTCATGTTCACAACGGGGCAGAAAGCGCGCGCAGATTTTTTTCTGACTGGCGAACGCGCTTCTATTCTTACTTCAATTGGCTGCGAGCCTGCCCCCGTGTATGAGCGCGATATGGCGATTTTGGAATTGCTTTTTCCAACAGAAGAAATTTGCACAAATGTATTCACCCCTTATGCCCGTGTGAAAAATCAAGGCACGGTAATTATCACTTCCATGCTCATCAACTATCAGGTGGATGGGGTAGGGCTGAATCAATATCTGTGGCAAGGATGGATTGACCCGGGTTCCGAATATTCTATTCATTTCACACAACAGTCCTTGCCGCTTGGAACGCATTCTTATTATGTTTACCTGAGCGGGTTGAATGGCGCTGTTGACCAGAACGTGGGGAATGAAGATGCTTTCGTGAATTTTGAAATTGTTTCCATTGGAATAGGGGAGAGCATTCCTGCGGAAGAAGGATTTGAAGCGGGCGCGATTCCAAACTTGTGGGAATTGGAAAATCCGAATAGCGACAGGGCATGGAAGATTGATACTTCCGCAGGCGCGGATGGCAGCAGCGTGTCGGCAATGTTTGATAATTTTTCCGGCAACACAGGCAGCAACTCGCGCGGTACTCGCGATGGATTGATAACGCCTAAATATGATTTTCGTAATGCGAATATTCCTTTCGTAACCCTTTCCGTTGCCTATGCAAGAAGGACATCAACTTCAAAAGACTCGCTGCTACTTTATTCTTCACTTGATTGCGGTTACAGTTGGCAAAGAATCTGGTCGAAAACAAATTCTGCTTTAGCAACAGCGCCTGACAAAGCAACCAAATTTGTTCCCGCAGAAACAGAATGGCGTGAGGAGTTGATATGGTTGAATGATTTAGCAGGGCAGGGAAAAGTGCAATTTAAATTTGAGAACTATTCCGACTGGGGAAATAACATTTATATGGATGATTTTAAAGTGAACCTTACGCCAGCGGGTGTTGGCAACACGCCAGCGAGCAATCTGCAATTGGAAGTATATCCCAATCCAACTGATGGCAATTTCAGCGTAAGGATATTAAGTGCGAAAGAGAGCGATTATCGCATTGAAATCTTCACCATGGAGGGAAGGAAGTCGCTGGAATTTTATTTTGAAAACAAAAAGTCGGAAAATATTGAGTTGAACGGAATTCCAAAAGGATTGTACCTGCTGCGCTGCTCCGGTAAAAATACCATCGCATACAAGAAGTTATTGATTCAGTAAGCACAGAAATACTGCTGTTACATGGTTACTTACAATCCGAAAGACTGGTTCACGTTCATCTTCCGCTTTCACAAAGCCGATACGTTTCGCGCGCTCTTTCCCATGATGATTGCAATAGGAATATATTCTTTCATTGTGGCTTGGGTGGAAATCGAGTATATGCACATCTCGAAAGACAACCCGCTCACCAACTTTTCCGCCATGCACTCTATCCTCGGCTTGGTGATTTCGCTGCTGCTCGTGTTTAGAACAAACACTGCGTATGAACGCTGGTGGGAAGGCAGAAAGTTTTGGGGCGCATTGGTGAACAGCAGCCGCAATCTTGCCATCAAGCTTCATCCCATGCTGGGCGAGCAACATACCGCTGACCGCTTTTTCTTTTTACACATGATACCCAATTACGCCTTTGCCTTAAAAAATCACCTGCGCAATAAAATCCTTCCTGAAGATTTTACTCATCCGGAAATGCTCCAACCTGAATTGGAGAAAAATATTCTGCATGTTCCCAACCGCATTGCGCGCATGTTGTATGAGCGCATCAATCTGCTGTTTGAAAAAGGAATCATCAAGCAGGAACAGCTTTTAGTGCTGACAAGCGAGGTGCAGCAGTTCACTGAAATTTGCGGAGCTTGCGAGCGAATCAAAAACACGCCTATCCCTTTTTCCTACAGTTCGTTCATCAAAAAATTTATTTTCTTCTACATTATGACTTTGCCCTGGGGTTATGTGTTTTCGGTAGGCTACTTAGTGATTCCAATAGTTGTGTTTATTTTTTATGTGCTGGCAAGTTTGGAATTGATAGCCGAATAAATTGAAGACCCGTTTGGCGGTGATGCCAATGATTTGCCCACGAATGAAATCAGCGTAGTTATCCGTAAAACAGTATCGGAGATATTAGAAAAGTAAAAAGGGGCAGCCCAAGTTGTGCCTTCCTGAAATAGCTTGAGACATTTTTAGGGTAATAAACTCAAAATGGAAACACAAAAAACAATCATTAAATCACCGAATCGCCACGCTCACAGCATCCGCTTCACCACTTTCAAATTGTGGGAATACTTTTTTGTTTCCTCATTAAAGATGCCAAAAGAATCAACGCGGTCAATGCGCACTTTGCCGCTTGCGTGGATGAGGCGCTTGTCTTTCAGGATAATGCCCACGTGCGTGATTTTGCCTTCTTTGTTTTCAAAAAAAGCGAGGTCGCCTTCTTTTGCCAGGTCAATGAAATCAACATCGCGCCCCTGCATCGCCTGCTGGTAGGCATCGCGCTTTAGCGTCACGCCAAGCAGTTTGAACACTACTTGCGTAAACCCCGAGCAGTCAATGCCGAAAGGGCTGCGCCCGCCCCAGAGGTAAGGCGCATGTAAAAACTTCAGCGTGCACTTCTCTATGATTTTATCATAATCATAACTCGCATCGGGCAGAATGGCTTGCCCGTTGTAAACGAATTGCTCATCATCAATTTTAAAGTTCATGCCGTCAAACTCAGGCAGCGTGCTGCCGATGAGGATGGGAATTTTGCGCTTTGCGCTCGTTGCCGCGCTTGCCACTTCAAGGGCAACAGGCTGCTTGCTGTTCGCTAATTTTTTATACTGCCCTGCGGAGATTGGTTCAAACTGTTTGCGCTCCATCCAGCCTTCATAATCGTCATACGTTGTGCGGATGCGCAGCCACTCGGGCTTCTTTTCTAATATTTGATAAGTTTCTCCAAACAATAATTGTGAAACAATTTCGCTTTTGTGTGAGGTTTCGCTTCGCAGGGGTATCACGCTAAGCTCGCAGATGCCGAAATCCATGTAAAGTTTTTAAGAAATAGCTGTGTGTAACTGCACAGCCAAGAACGGCTAAAATTAATAATTTTGAAACCTTCAAATGTTCGAGTTTTGCAGATGCAGGAATATGATGCTAAATCAGATTTTCGGAAAATTCAATCAAACGGGAGTAAGCAATTGCAGGATGCAGTGCTGCTGCTTACTGCTGCTGCCAACTTTTTCGGAAACAGAATTGACTTTGGAATTAACCAGATGGGATTTGTGAAGAAAAGTTTCCCCGTTTTCTTTCTGTTGCTCTCCACGTTCGGCTTTTCGCAAGTTGTGATTAATGAGGTGCATGTAAGCCCCGACACCTCCACAAATGTTCAAACCCAATCGCTTGCATATTGCCCTGACGCCACCTTTGGCGCTGAGTGGATTGAAATTTATAACGCGAGCAAATGCGACACCATTGATTTGAGTTGCTACATGCTCGGCTCCAACACTGCCGATTCCAACTTTGGCACCTTTTCTTTTCCTGCAAATACAAGGATTAATCCGCTTTCATTTATCGTAGTGGGCGGCAAGAATGCGCCCGGTGTTGACTTTGCGCTGCCCGACTATTGCGCATCAGTAACTTTTTGCAGCATCGGGCAGTGGTTTCTCAATGATGATTATGGTTGGATTGCTTTATACAAGCCTGATGGAAGCGTTGCAGATGCGCTCTTTTGGACGGCAAATGCCGGAGAAGTAGGGCAGTTGGTATCAAATCCTGTTTACAGTGAAGTTCCCTGCACTCCTTCCTCCTGCGCTATTGTCGGAACTCTGAAAGCGGCAAGCCAAATGACTCCGGGAACAGAAATCTTTTACGCAGGAAAAGGATCAGGATTCGGGCTTTCGCTCTATCGCCAGATTGACGGGGGCGCTCCCTGGCTCACAGACGGTGCGCCCACTCCGGCTCAGTGCAACGGAGCGTGTGCGCCACCTACTGACCTTGCAATTCAAATCAGCAGCTATGCCGATGAAACATGCCTGCTCGAAAACGGATGGGCGCAGGTATTTGTTAGTGGTGGCACGTTGCCCTATGATTTAGATTGGAGCAACACTGCAAATGGCGACAGCATTTTTAATTTGGTAGCCGGAACATATTCCGTTACAGTTACTGATGATGCGGATTGTATAAAAGCAACCACAGTTACGCTTGTGAATATTGGCGCTCCCGATTCGGTTTCCGTCATCCCTATTGACCCGGTGATTTTCAAAGGAGAGAGTGTTCAGCTTTCACTTCTTACTGCTGCGATTATTGACTCAGTGGTATGGACGCCCGCTCCGGGTTTAAGCTGCGATAATTGCCCTTCACCGATTGCAAATCCCACAACCATCACAACCTACAATGTGGTGGTGACGGATAGCGATGGATGCATAGGAACTTCATCGGTTGTGGTGCAAGTGCTTTCTGATGAAAATTCAACATTCATTCCCACGGCATTCACACCCAATGCAGATAATCTGAATGATATATTGTTTGTGCGCAGCCCGAAACTCATCGCGCTGGAATTGCACATCTTCGACCGCTGGGGCAATGAAGTATTTGCAACCAATGATTTGAATACGGGTTGGGATGGAAAAGATAAAAAAGGCAACGAAGTGGATGTAGGCATTTATGTGTATTACGCTATCGTCATTTTTGATAACGGGAAATCAAAAACGCTGCAAGGAAACGTAGGCGTGATACGGTAATTAAGAATTAGGAATTGAGAATTAGAAATTACAAGAAAAGCAGAAGTAGTAAGATGTCAGACATCAGATGTCAGACATCTGAAAACAGTCGTCTGTTGTCTGTCGTCTGTGGACTTCTTATTGTCGTCTGTTGTCTGTTGACTGTTGACTCCTCCGCGCAAGACATCCACTTCTCACAATACAACAGTTCACCGCTCACGCTCAATCCTGCGCTCACCGGTTTTTATTCCGGAGATTATCGCCTCACGGCAAACTATCGCAGCCAGTGGGGCAGCATTTCTGATTCGTATCGCACCATAGCCACCTCTGCTGAATTCACGATGCTGAAAGGAAAGCTCCAGCACGACCACCTCGCAATCGGCTTCCAGTTTTTCAATGATAAAGCGGGTGAGATTGAGATGGGAACAAATTCTGTTGCCTTTTCAGCCGCTTATCGAAAGGCGTTGGGAAGGAAGCATGATAATGCGCTAACCTTCGGTGTGCAAACAGGAGTGCTCATGCAGAAGCTCAACATGGACAAAGTCATTTTTGACAGCCAGTATAATGGCGTTACAGTTGACCCATCGCAGCCATCGGGAGAAAATATCAGCGGGCGTTCCAATGCAGCGCTTGATTTAACAGTCGGATTGATTTATCACACTTCTCCTATGGACAATTTCACGCTTTATTTTGGCGGCTCTTATGCGCACTTGCTTGAGCCGAACATCAGTTTTCTTTCCGGCTCAAGCTATAAATTGAATGCAAAGTATGTCGGACATATCGGTTCGCGCATTGAAACAGGCGGGTTGCTCAACTTCCTTCCCAGTGCGGTGTATTATCAGCAGGGTGGAGCGCGCCAAATTAATGCAGGCACTTACTTTCAGTTTGTGCTCAATGATGATGACTGGGAAGAACTTACAGCGTTTTCTATCGGGGCATGGGCGCGTGTCGCCAATCCCAAGCCCGATGCATTTATCATCGGTGCGCGTTTGGATTATTTCAATTTCGTGCTCAGCCTCACGTATGACGTGAACATCTCTGACCTGAGCACCGTGAGCGAATCGCGTGGAGCTTATGAAATCTCAGTAATCTACACTGGCACGCGAATCACGCGCGGGCAACGCAACAAGATGATGCCCTGCCCGCAGTTGTGAGATTCGTTTGATTTTTTGAATTTATTATTCTTTCTCCTTCTTCAAATTCACCAGCACACCGAATGCGGCTGCGGTGAAAAACATAATAAGGCTGTAAATGGCGGGCGGCATTGCCATCAGGGGATTTGCCAATACATTGAGCGCGAGATAAATCGCAATTGTGCCGTTATGAATGCCGATTTCCATGCCGATGGCGATTGCTTCTTTCTTACTAAGGTGTACGAGGCGCGGAATGAAATAGCCCGCCATCATGCTGAGTACGTTGAAGGCGAGCGCAGCGGGAGCGATTAGCAGAAAATATGCTCCGAGGTTGTCTTTGTCTTTGCCCACTGCAAGCACGATCACTGTGGCAAGCAAAACTGCCGAAGCAATTTTCACGGGCTTTGATAGTGCCTGCGACACTTTTGGAAAAAGTTTATTTATCACCATCCCGATGGTGACGGGAACGAGTACGATGAGAAACACTTCAATCACTTTTTTGAATTGCATGGGGATGTATTGTCCCTCCTGCATAAAATAATCAAGCGAAAAATTTACAATCAAAGGAAGCGTGAGCAGCGAGAGCAAACTATTAATAGCAGTAAGAGAGACATTAAGCGCGACATCGCCCTTTGAAAGATGGCTGTAAAGATTTGCTACCGCGCCTCCGGGCGATGCCGAAAGCAACATTAATCCAACGGCAAGTTCGGGCGGAAGCGCAAAAGTTTTTGCAATGAAAAAACAGATAACGGGCATCAGCAGCATTTGGCAACTCAGCCCCACCAGCACTGCTTTTGGAAATTTCACGATGCGCGTGAAATCGCTCACCTGTAGCGATAGCCCCAGCCCGAGCATGATAACGGCTAATGCAAGCGGAAGAAAGGTAGTGGCAATGGCGGATGATTGCATGGGATTATTCTTTTGCGCAAAATAGAAAGAAGTTGCGAAGTGCGAAAGAGTTCGTCATTTTGGTAAGGTGCGCAGATGAAATTTTAGTAATAAACAAGTTCACAATTTAAACATATACTCTTTCTTTTCCAAGAAATCAAAATCTGTTTATTACTAAAAGGAGGTTCTGAAAATTCTACCACATATCCCTTCTCATCTGGACAGGGATGGTATACCTGCCGAAGTTTTAACGCAGGCAGGGGTGAGCCGATAAAAAAGCAATTTTTAGAACTGCCCTCAACAAAAAAAGCAACGCGCTGAAGGATAAGAATGATTTCACTTCTGGTTTCATGTTCTATTCGATGCTTTTTTAAAAAGTTTCGATAAACAAGCAGGGATGCGCGATTTTTTAAAAAATCCTTGACTTTTTCTTTTCCCGTGCTTACATTGTTTACAAGTTCAGCGCTTAAAACGTGTCTGAACCGCCTCGCAGAACTCACAAAAAAACATAAACCGAGTATTTGCGGGGTTTTTTATTTCTATGCAATGTGTCTATCCATTGCGTTTGATGAACAATGGTTTCGTTTCTCCTCAACTACGCAGTGTACATTTCCAGTGATAACCTTGCTTCTTCCAAATCAAGCTCACGTTCTATCGTGCGGATGATTTCCTCGCTTCCTTCACCTTTTCTGTGCATTTCCTCCAGTTTTAGTCTCTCTGCATTTATCATGTCAATTTGCAATTGAGAATACTCGTTAAATACCGTGTTTGGAAGCGTTTTTCCTTTGCCGAAATAATTGGTAGGCAGTTCTGTTTGCTGCAAGCGGTTATATTTTACCTCGTATTTGCTTTTGAAATTGTTTAACAGCGTGTCGGGCAAGGTTGCTAAATTCTCCTCAATAGGCACGATGGCTTTTGACACCACCTTTGTTTTCACATCATACGTTTCCGCAACGAGGGAATGTTTCTCAATTTTTAAGAGGCGGATAATCCATGGCAGCGTGGGTCCCAGCAAAACTAATGTGACAAGAATAACACAAAACGTGAGATAAATAACTAAGTTCCAGTGATGAAATAAAGAGCTATCTGCCAGAGTTAACGGGATGGATAATGCTGCTGCCATCGAAACAACACCGCGCATGCCCGACCACCTGAAGATGAACACATTGCGAATGTCAAACGGCTCGGTTTCTCGTATGCGTTTGCTTAAATACCGTGGCAGTATCGCTGCGGGATAAACCCAGATAAACCTTACAAGAATCACGACCGCACTGATAGCAATTCCCCATAAAACCAACGAGCCTGTTGAATAATCGCTGATGCCCTCCATTTCCGAGCGCAGTTGCAAACCAATCAGGATAAAAATCAGCCCGTTCAGGTTATAGGTTATCGTTTCCTATACTCCTTCTGCCATGATGCGGCTTTGATGCGTTAACATTTTTCCCGACCTGAAGGATTAATACAACCCTGTGGAAACAACCGCCAGCACACCGGAGAGATGAAACTGCTCCGCCAGCAAATAAGAAGCAAAAGGAGTAAGCAGCGTGAGCGTAGTTTCCACGATAGGGTCACAAATAAAATTTTTATGGATAAGATACATCCCATAGCCGATTGCTAAACCAACCGCGATACCGGCAGTGGCTACCCACAGAAAATTTAAGCTCGCCTGCCACCAGATAAAATTTCTGGCAAGATGGTGGCAAGCGCATATCTATAGAGCACTTATTCTTCCCACAAGATGCAATCTTGCGGGAGTGGAGGGTAGCGGACGCTACTGGAATATTAGCACGAGCTGTGCTACTTTGCCCGCATTTTATTCCCTTTGGCATCATGCGTCACTTCGGCAAGCCCCAATGCTTCCATCAATGGCGGAAGATACATGCCAAAGCGCCCGCGCAGCCCTTTCTTTAATCCATACCAGCCGCCCACCGGATTTTTTGAGGAGCGTCCCCATGCTTCTACTGTGCCTTCTTTCGCAGGCTTTTGCTCATCAGCGCTTCCCAATTCCATCCAGTCGCCATGCTTTTTCAGCATCGCGTGCAGGTCGGCTATGCAGCGATAATCATAGAGTAGCGTGGTTTTGCCCACTACGCACACGAGCACAGCCTTCCCGTCTTTTTCATCCTTATACATTTCGTATTCAGATGTGTTGGGTGGCGTTTTTAATTTCCAGGGGTTTTCTTTTGTGCCTGTTTCTTTTGCCATACATATAGGTTTAGTTGGTTGCGTTTGTCAGCATAAAGATAAAAAACGAAAGCTCAATAATCTTTTCGTTTTCACCGCTCAATGTCATTAGGTGAAGCGGGATTCTGTGGGGAAAGATTTTCTCACTCTAAGGTCAGTTTTCTGTGAGAATGTTATTTATCCACAGTAAAACGCAAGAGGTATATCCTGATGCATAGGGTTGGCATTATTCTTTCAGATGAAGAGATGAACAAAAATGAAACACCATGACACAACCAACAATTGAAACACTGAAAGCACTCGCTACTCCTAAAAACCCGGCACTGTAAAAAACCTTCGTTACTTCCATGCTGTTTTTAGTGACAGCCGTGCCGCTAACATTAAGCCACATATTCTTAAAACACTTACAGGGTAAGGGTTGCACTAAACATCCTACGCTTAAACACGTACACTAATTAAGGGTTTCATTTTCTGCGAATGGAGGGGATAGATGGGTAGATGGGGTGGAATAGGATTAATTGTTTTTTGTCTTTTTATCACGGGCGAAGTTTTTGCTTCACATGCCGTGGGCGCTGACTTGTCTTATGAATGTTTGGGTGCCAATCAATATCGCATTACACTGAATTTTTATCGAGACTGCAACGGGGTGAGCGCTCCTTCAAATCCGAGCGTTACGTTTCGTTCGGTTTCCTGCAACAGAAATTTTTCACGCAATCTTACTTTACAAAGTAATGATGAGGTTGTGGTGCTGTGTCCTTCGCAGGTAAACAGCAGCACTTGTAATGGCGGCTCGCTGCCTGGCGTGGAGCAATATATTTATTCGCGCGTTATTACGTTGCCCGCGCAATGTGCTGACTGGGTAATCAGCTATGATTTATGTTGCAGAAATGCGGCAATCACGAATTTGTTTGATCCGGGCGACCAAGACCTTTACATCGAAGCGCGGCTGAACAATGGGGGAGGACTGTGTAACAACTCGCCCATTTTCACTACGCTGCCTGTGCCGTATATCTGCACAAACCAGCAAGTATCTTACAATCATGGAGCGGTGGATGCGGATGGCGACTCGTTAGTTTATACAACTATTAATCCATTGAGCGGTCCAGCGGAAAATATTCCATACACGGGCGGGTTCAATCCTGCCACGCCTTTGTCGCTCACAGGAAGTTTTGGTTTTAATGCGCAGACGGGTCAGTTGACGTTTACCCCTTCAGCAAGTCAAAATGCAGTAATCACAGTGCGGGTGGATGAATACAGAAATGGGTTGCTCATCGGCTCAACGATGCGCGACATGCAGTTTGTAATCATCAACTGTGGGAACAGTCTTCCTGCCGCAACAGGTGTGAATGGAACAGCAAACTTCACCACCACATTTTGCAGCGGTCGGCAAACGTGTTTTACGATAAACACTACTGATGCAAACGCAAGCCAGGTGGTAACCCTTAATTGGAATAATTCCATTGGAGGCGCATCTTTTAATACGACAAGTTCTTCGCGCCCCACCGGAACATTTTGCTGGACACCCACAGAAGCAGATGCGGGCAGCCATACGTTTCTCGCAGATGTGCAGGATAATGCGTGTCCGCTGTTTGGCAGCAATGTGTATGCATACACCGTCATTGTGGAAGACGCAATTGTGGCGAGCGCGAGCGGAACGCCTTCCGTGTGCAATGGCGCAAGCAATGGCAATGCAACGGTTGCCGTAACAGGCGGTAGCGGGAATTATATTTATTTGTGGAACACGTTGCCACCGCGCACTACGGCAACTATCACGGGTTTGCCGGCAGGGATGTATATCGTAACGGTGACGGATGTTGCGCTGTCAAGTCAATGCGGTGTGATGGTGGATACGGTAACGATTGCGGCATTGCCTACGCTTGTTGTCAGCGCGGGTGTTGATGGTGCGCTTTGCGCTGGTGAGGGTGTGAAGATTACGGCATCGGGCGCAAATACGTATCTGTGGTCGTCTTCTCAGCCCTGTGTGAGTTGCACTTCGATATGGGTTTTTCCAACTGCATCCGTTTCATACAGCGTGGTCGGCACGGATAGCTATGGCTGCACTGCTGCGGATATGGTGAATATTATTGTATTGAATTCTTCTGTAAACACGCTTGACATTACAATTTGTGCAGGTGACAGCGTAATTGTTGGCGCATCTGTATATAAAACCCAGGGTACTTCTATTGATACATTAACCGCTTCAAATGGCTGCGATAGTATTGTAACCTTGAATCTGCATGTGTTGACGGTGTCGCTTATCGCGCAAAGTTTTTCCTTTTGTCAGGGAGGAAGCGTTATGGTTGGCAGCTCGGTTTACAATAGCTCCGGTATTTATTTAGATACGCTTGTTGCTGCCAAAGGCTGCGACAGTATTATCACAACAATGGTGAGGGTTCGCGCACCTTCTTACACGGTGCTCAATCCGGTGCTTTGTGCGGGACAAACATTAGCGGTTGGAGGTTCGGTGTATAATTCAAGCGGAGTGTATCAAGACATCTTGGTTGCGGCAAACGGATGTGACAGTATCATCACCACAAACCTCACTGTAATCAATCTCCAATATGTTACGCTGAATCCTGCGATTTGCATTGGTGAAAGTTTTACGGTTGGAAGTTCAACTTATACAACAACCGGAATTTTTACAGATACATTGATTGCCGCAAGCGGATGTGACAGCATCGTTACGACAAACCTTACTGTGAAACCCGAAGCGCATGTTGTATTGAATCATTCGATTTGCCCGGGTGGATTCGTAGTTGTTGGAACATCGGTTTATTCTGCCACCGGAAGTTATGTGGACACGTTGACGAGATCGAACGGCTGTGATAGTATCGTGACGTTGAATCTAATAGTGCTGCCAACTAAAATGACAGCATGGAGCGCAACGATTTGCAATGGTAATAGCGTGGTGGTGGGAAGTTCCGTTTATGTCAACGCGGGTTTTTACAGCGACATCCTCACCGCATTAAACGGTTGTGACAGTGTTGTAATAACAACAGTTATCGTGCGCAATCCGATTACAGTGACACTGAATCGGATTATTTGTTTGGGAGAAATATTTGCGGTGGGCAGTTCAATCTATAATTCAACAGGAATTTTCAGAGACACTGTTGTGAGAACGAATGGTTGCGACAGTATAATAACGACAAACCTTACGGTAATCAATCCGAAATATGTTACGGTGAGTGCTTCCATCTGCGCTGGAGATAGCTATAATGTTGGAACATCAAATTATACTGTTGCCGGAAGTTATATTGATACATTGACTACTGCGAGCGGATGCGATAGTATCGTGACGGTGAATCTCTCTGTGCTTCAGTTATCATTTGAGTCGCTGAATGTTCAAATCTGTCAGGGACAAACGATGAGTGTGGGAAGTTCGGTTTATGCAAGCAGCGGAATTTTCAGCGATACATTAATAGCAGCAAACGGTTGCGACAGCATCGTGAGTTTAAGTCTTACTGTGCTTCCGATATTGACGGAAACAATAACGGTTGAAATGTGTCAGGGCGATAGCGCAGTGGTGAATGGTTCAGCATATAACAACACGGGCGCTTATTACGATACGCTTGTTGGTTCAAATGGCTGCGACAGCATTTTGAGAATAAATGTTGTTGTGCATCAGCAGGAATTTATTACTGTATATCCTGCGCTTTGTCTTGGAGGAACATTCACGGTGGGAAGTACAACCTATTATTCTACTGGCGACTATGTTGATACACTTATTTCATCAGAAGGCTGCGACAGCGTTGTTACCACGCACCTTACAATAGCTGATTCCTTATTTTTTTCCATCCTTACTACAATCTGTGCCGGAGAAAATTATGTGGTCGGAAATTCAATTTACAATCTGCCCGGAACTTATTTTGATACCATTGGGCTTCCCGGCATTTGCGACAGTGTTGTGCATACACAATTAGTGATATTGCCTGTGGCAAGCACTACAATTAATAACACAATCTGTTCGGGAGAAGTTATAACGGTGGGAACATCAACATATAGCAGCAGCGGAAATTATGCTGACACATTAATCGCAGCTAATGGATGTGACAGCATCGTGACATTAAACCTCACCGTGTTGCCCGTGTCGGTTGACACGTTCAATGCAGATATATGCGAAGGAGACAGCGTGTTGGTCGGAAATTCAGTTTATTATTATGCAGGAAATTATTCCGATACACTCGTAAAGACAAACGGTTGTGACAGTATTATCATCACATTCGTCTCGGTGCGCAACCGTGTTTATCACGGCATTACTTCTTCGATTTGTTTGGGAGATACAATTACTGTAGCAGGCTCGCATTATTCTGCGACAGGAATTTATCGCGACACGCTTGTCAGTTCAATTGGCTGCGACAGCGTCATCACAACAAACCTCACTGTTGTCAATCCTAAGTTCACTGTGCTGAATCCTTCGATTTGCTTTGGCGAAAGTTTTTTGGTTGGAAGTTCAACATATACGGCAAGCGGTGCTTATGTTGATACGCTCGTTGCCGCAAGCAGATGTGACAGTATCGTGCAAACAATCCTGACGGTGAAGCCGCTGAAGTCTGTTGTAATTGACAGTTCATTTTGCCCCGGTGAGTTTGTGTTGGTTGGGACAAGTATTTATTTCAACGCGGGAAGTTATACAAACAGCTTAACGGCTTCCGATGGCTGCGATAGCATTGTGACATTACATCTTGCCATTCTCCCTATCGCAATAGTGCGATTATATCCGGTGATTTGTCAGGGTGACAGTGTGGAAGTGGGTAATTCAGTTTATTATAATTCGGGCACTTACACAGATCTTTTATTAGGTCCGAATGGTTGTGATAGTATTGTGATTACAACATTACAGGTTCGCTATCCGGTGGTTACCACGCTGAATCCGGTGTTGTGTCTTGGACAGACATTTACAACAGGCAGTTCTGTTTATTCAGTGACAGGTACTTATTATGATGCGCTCATAGGGGCGAATGGCTGCGACAGTATTATCACAACTAACCTAACGGTGCTTGACCCACTTTACACGACTATTAATACTTCAATCTGCGTTGACGAAAGTTTTGCAGTAGGAAGTTCAACTTACAATACCAGCGGCACTTACATGGACACGTTAATTGCAGCAAGCGGTTGCGATAGCATTGTTACATTGAATTTAGGTGTTCTTCCCATATCGGTTGAAGTGCTGAACCAAGAAATCTGTGAGGGTGATAGCCTGATAGTTGGAAGCTCAGTTTATTATAATACAGGAAACTATATTGACACACTTGTAAAGTCCAACGGCTGCGACAGTATTATCACTACATCCTTGTTGCGGCATGATTGGGTTTACACTACGCTGAGTTATGCTATTTGCGAAGGAGAATCAGTTGCAGTCGGCAATTCTGTTTATGATTCAACAGGCACATATTCTGACACGCTTACTTCATGGGTAGGCTGTGACAGCATCATCACCACACATCTTCTTGTGCATCCTGTGTTCATCATTACTCTTGATATTTCAATTTGTCAGGGCGATGCGTTTGTTGTAGGCAATTCAATTTATACTTCATCAGGAAATTATGTTGATTCGTTACAGTCGGGCGAAGGTTGTGATAGTGTCGTTGTAACAAATTTGCAAATCCAGCCCGTTTTCAATATCGTAATTGATTCTTCAATTTGTCAGGGCGAGATTGTTGTCGTGGGAAATTCAAATTACGATGCAAGCGGTAACTATATTGATACACTCATTGCATCCAACGGCTGCGATAGTATAGTCAGCTTAACATTGACGGTGCATGTTCCGGTAATCACTGACTTTGATTTGGCGCTATGTTTTGGAGATACGTTTTATATTGGTGCGCTTGCTTATCATCAGGAAGGTTATTACATCACTTTTCTAACTGACCAGTTTGGTTGTGATAGTATTATTACGCTTTCATTGGCGGTGCTGACTTTTAATTACAATGTTCTCAATCTTACTTTATGCGAAGGCGAAAATGCGGTTATCGGAAATTCTTCCTACAATACTTCAGGAGTTTATTTTGACACGCTTACAACTGTTCTCGGTTGTGATAGCATTGTTGAAACACATCTGACAATAATCCCCAGAAAGTATAGTGTGGTGACGGTCACTATTTGCGCTGACGAACAAGTTCAAACAGGGAACTCAATATACACTTCAACAGGAATTTATTCAGACACGCTTCTTGCGGTGAGCGGCTGCGACAGCGTTATTACAACGCAGCTCACGGTGCATCCGATTCCGTTTACAATTCTTGATACTTCGTTTTGCGTAGGAGATAGTATGATTGTTGGAAATTCAGTGTATACATCAACAGGAATTTACTTTGATACCCTTTCTGCTTTCACTGGCTGTGACAGTATTATCAGTACGCAGTTGCTCGTTTTTCCAATTATCAATGGTGCGCAAGACAGATTTTTATGCAAAGGCGACACGATTCAATTTAATCTTTCAGGAGGAATAAATTATCAGTGGTTGAATTCAACAGCATTGTCTTGTAACAATTGCCCGAATCCAATCGCTTATCCGCAGGATGATATTGATTACTTAGTGAGCGTTACAGACATCAACGGATGTGTTGGGCATGACACGATTAAAGTGAATGTTGGTTTTGTTGATGCTGTAATTAATATTTCAGATTCTGTCGCGTGTGAAGGCGAGTCGTTGATTTTCACAGGCACTTTTAATTCTGATGATTATCCGCTTACCTGGCTGTGGAATTTTGGCGATGGATTTTTGTCGGTGAATCAAAATCTGGTTTACTCTTTTGTTGATAGCGGCATTTTCGAAATAATCCTCGCAGCTACAAATGCAAACGGTTGCGAAATTATTGACACCGCTTCTATTACGGTGATACCTAATCCCGAAATAATTATTTCCAACGACACCTCAATTTGTTTTGGAGATAGCGCACAGTTGCATGTTTCAGGCGCAAGTTCCTATACATGGTTTCCACAAAGTTTTTTAAATGATTCAGATAGAGCATCACCAATTGCGTTCTCCTCTGCTACGATGCAATATACGGTGACAGCGACTGCTCAAAACGGCTGCGTGAGTTTTGCGGATGTACTTATTACTGTTAATCCCTTGTCCGTTGTTCAAATTTCGCAAGACACAGCAATCTGCCCAAATGCGCTCGCATTTTTATCAGTTTCAGGAGGAACAGCGTATTTATGGTCGCCCTCTGATGGACTGAGCGACACAATTTCACCCAACATCATTGCAAGCCCTGTACATACTACTGTTTATCATGTGCGGGTAACGAATCAGTTTGGTTGTGATGCGACAGATTCAGTAAGGGTAGAAATTTATCCTAAAATTCAATTCGAGGTTTCTTCTTCGGGAGATGTTTGTTTGGTCGAAAGTTTTTCTTTGAATGCGCAAGGCGCAGTTTCTTATTCCTGGTATCCGGCAACAGGATTGAGTTGTTCTACATGCAATAATCCTCTCGCCTCTCCCAATTCAAGCACTACCTACAATGTGAGAGGAACTGATACTAACGGATGTCTTTATCAGGATAGCGTTGCGCTCGCAGTACGAAGAAATCCTTTTGTTCAGAGTATTAATGACATCACGATTTGCAAGGGAGAAACAGTAATATTAGAAACGGATACTTCTTTGGTAAACAGCTACAGTTGGAGTCCTGCAAAATTCCTGAATGATGCAAGCCTGCTCAGTCCAACCTCTACTCCCGATAATTCTACTGTGTACCTTGTTTCCGTTGTAAATGAATATGGATGCGCGCGGTGGGATACTGTTCATGTAAATGTAATTGAAGAAGTTGTTGCTTCTCTACAAGGAGATGATGCAGTGTGCCGAGGGGAGAGTGCAATGATTGAAGTAGAAGTTGAGCAAGCAAGCGCAAATGGATATGATATTAGATGGCTTCCGACAAATTATTTCAGTCAGCAGAATTTGAATCCACAGTTCATCACTCCGAATCAAAGCATGGTGGTAACTGCAATAATCACCAGCGAGACATGCGCGGCAGATACCGTGCAATTTGAGATTGAAGTAAATGAATTGCCCGCAGTGGATGCAGGAGAAGACCGATATGTCTATCTCGGAGAAAATGTAAGACTTCATGCGGAATCTCGTGATGAGATTGATTCTTACAACTGGTCTTCGCCTGAACTTTTGGAATGTGGAACCTGCGAAACAACAACATGGCAAGCAGAACTTTCAAGAAGCTTTGTTGTAAATGTGGTTGATGAAAATGGTTGCGCAGCAAATGATACCGTATTATTCCGCGTAACAGGCGGCTGCAAGGACGACATTTTCATCCCTACCGGATTTACTCCCAATGGCGATGAGACAAATGATAAGTTTTTTATTCGCTCTGTGCATGAGGTGAAACTTGAGTATTTCAAAATATTTGACCGATGGGGCAGGGAGGTCTATTCTTCCAACGACATCACGCAAGGGTGGGATGGAACACACCCAAGCGGATGGAATGGGTTTTACAGCAACAATTTTTTAAAGAAGGAAGAAAGCATACCTGTAAGCGATGTGATTCCTGGCGTTTATGTCTATATCTTAAAAGTAGGCTGCCACAATGGAATGCAGGCGATGATTCAGGGAAATGTGACGTTAATCCGTTAAATAAAAAAAGTGAGGCAATTGCCTCACTTTTTTCTGTTGAGCGGGAGACGGGACTCGGACCCGCGACCCCGACCTTGGCAAGGTCGTGCTCTACCAGCTGAGCTACTCCCGCTTTTAGAGGTTGCAAATATAAAATGTGGTTTCCACTTTTTAAATTTTTTTTCACGTTGCGCATGAATTATCACGCATCTTGTTAGTTTTGCCCTCCTTGTAAGCCACCTTTCCTTGCAGCAAAAGAATCTTTCTATAATAACCGTTAGCGGTTTATTAATTACACTCGGAATAGTTTTCGGAGATATTGGAACCTCCCCGCTTTATGTGCTCAAGGCGATTATCGGAGCGAAAAACGCTATTACAGAAGTAAGTGTGCTGGGCGGCATTTCTTTAATCTTCTGGACGCTCACTATCCAAACCACAATAAAATATGTTATTCTGTTGCTTCGGGCAGATAACAAAGGGGAAGGCGGCATTTTCTCGCTCTACGCCCTGATTCGCGCATTGCGTAAAAAACGGGTTTATCTGGTAGCTGTGATTGGCGGCAGCACGATGCTTGCCGATGGCATTATTACTCCAGCCATTTCTGTTTCATCGGCTATTGAGGGTTTTCGTTTTTTTAATCCGGATATTCCCACTGTGCCGATTGTCATTGCAATCATTGCGGGGCTGTTTATTATGCAGCAGTTCGGCACCCAAAATATCGGGAAGGGTTTTGGACCGATTATGCTGATTTGGTTCACGATGCTTGCCGCTCTTGGACTGCCGCAAATCATCGCGCATCCTGACATTCTAAGAGCTATCTCTCCGGTTTATGGGTTTAGGCTGCTTGTCAATGAGCCGCAAGGTTTCTGGATTTTAAGCGCGGTGTTTCTTTGCACAACAGGCGCAGAAGCGATGTATTCTGATTTGGGGCATTGCGGTAAAAAAAATATCCGCGTTGCCTGGACATTTGTGAAAATATGCCTGTTGCTGAATTATTTCGGACAGGGGGCGTGGCTGCTTTCACATAAAGGTGAGATATTAGGCGACCGCAACCCTTTTTTCATGGTGATGCCGCAATGGTTTTTAATTGCAGGAATCATCATTGCCACTGCGGCAACAATTATTGCAAGTCAGGCGATGATTACAGGCTCATACACAATTATTACGGAAGCGATGCGCCTGAATTTCTGGCCAAAAATCAGAATTGAATATCCAACGCTTGCGCGCGGGCAGATGTACGTGCCAAGCCTCAACTGGATTTTGATGATTGGCTGCATAATCGTTGTGTTGATTTTCAAGGAGTCATCTGATATGGAAGCTGCTTACGGACTCTCCATCGCCACCACCATGCTAATGAACAGCATCCTTCTTTCTTATTATTTCAGGCTGAAGCGCGTTTCCGAAATTTGGATAATACTCTTGTTAATTACTTATTTAATTATTGAAGGCAGTTTTCTCATCGCGAATCTCAGCAAATTTTTGCATGGAGGCTGGTTTACCGTGCTTATCAGTTCTTGTTTGATATTGGTGATGTATGCGTTTTTCAACGCGCGCAAAATTAAAAATCGCTTCACGGAATTTGTGGATATCGATTCATTTCTGCCCGTGATTAAAGATTTAAGCGAAGATGAGAAAGTGCCGAAATATTCCACGAATCTTGCGTATCTCACAAGCGCTAATTTTTCCAATCAGATTGAGCGTAAAATCATTTACTCTATACTCAACAAGCAGCCCAAACGAGCTGACCTTTATTGGTTTATCCATGTTGATGTGCAGGACAACCCGCATACGATGGAATACACTGTGGAAACATTAATCCCCAACCACGCTTTCCGCATTGATTTTAAATTGGGATTTCGCATGAACCCGCGCATCAATATTCTGTTCAAAGAAGTGATTGATGATATGGTGCAAAACGGGGAAGTGGATATCACGAGCCGTTATCCTTCGCTCAGTCGTCATAAAATCTTAGGAGACTTCCGCTTTGTGGTGATTGACCGAATCATTAACCACGTAGATTATTCTTTGAAATGGCATGAAAGACTTGTGCTGGAAATTTTTTCGGTAATAAAAGAAGTTTCGCTCAGCGAACAAAAAGCCTTCGGATTGGACACCAGTCTTGTAACAGTTGAGAATGTTCCGCTTGCGATGAGCACTCCACCGGAACCAATGCTAAAGCGTGTTCAGCTGCAATAGTTATAGAAAGTGAATTGCGAATGGGATGAAGGTGCGTGTGATTCATTAAAAATAGTCAGACCCAGGTTGCTTACTCAGCGTTAAGCAAGCTATCAATGAAATCAGCATATTCCTTGCTGCCCTTGTCATTAAAGTGACCATCAAGGGCGTTGTAAAATTCTTTTTTAACAGGAGGCACAAAATATTGTAGTTCCTCAAAAAGACCTGCGTGGTTTTCGGGATAAACAAACTTATTTCCTTCCAGCGCAGGTATTGCAAGTAATAGAAAGTTTACTTTATGCGCTTGCGCAACCTCTTGTATTTGTCTGAGTTTGGTGTCGGAAAAAGGATAAGTTGTTTCGGCTGATTTCGCCTTCTTTGTATATTCCATAAAACGCGGGAGCGTAGCGTCCGCAATACCGAGTTTATCCAACGCGCGCCAAAGCAATGTGCCTAATACGGTCTTTGCACAAAACCTGTTGAAGCGATTGTGTTGCACAGGTATGGTGAAAACGGTAAGCGTATAATCATACGCTTCTTCTGCGCTATTCAGATAAACGCCTTCTGGACAAGAAACTAAATTTCCTGCATTGGTGCTATAAAAAACAGGCGTGAAAGGCTGCGGGTCCCGGTCGAAATACTGGATATCGTTGCCCATAAAAAAATTTACAAGCACATAATCGGGACGCAGTTGCGGAATTAAAAATTTTGCTAACAGCAAATATTGCCCCGGGTCAGTGCCGCTGATTCCCGTGTTATATACGATGTATCCTTTTGCCAGCAGGAGGTCTGCAAAACAGTTGGTTTTGTTTGAAGTGGAATGCCCCCAGGTGAAAGAATCACCTAACAGCAGGATGCTTTTTCTTTTACTGTCATATTTTTTGAATTCAATGCTCTTGAACCCGTTTGAATTGATAGGATTAATGAGATATTGTTTTACTGCTGCATAAAAATCATGTTCAGAAGTATCTTCTTCGGAATCAATTTTTTCAATAAATGATTTGAATTCATTGCTGAAACAAGTGTCACGCAGTTCGAGAAAATCTTCGGAAAGAGAATAGATTTCCGGTGATTGGTTCTCTTTATATGGAGTCAATTCAAGCGGGGAATTTTTTGTTTTAAGTTCGTTGGCAATATATTCCCGAGCAGATTGTGAAACGCAAAAAATGCCGTTGCTGTCTGCGTAAAATCCTTCGATGCTGTAAAGCGAGTCAACAGGCTTAAAGTAAATGGAATACAGCCGATATCCCGGCTTCAAGCCCTGTTTGCGCAATGCATATTCGCTGATGGACAACAGAATGGCAAGAGTTACTGCAAGCAGGAGTACGCTTGCCGCGTATTTTAGGATTACTTTTTTGATAAAAACAGAAATGTGCAATAGCTGGTATGGTATTTCACGGATAATCTTGAAAAAGCCCAGCAACACATCACAAAGCAGAAAAAGTAAAATTCCAAGAACTGCGAAAGGTAAAATTTTTATTAAAGGAAAGATGATAAAGAAGAGGCGAGGATACCAGATTTTATATTCCTGCCAAGAGCCGACATAAAAATTTCCGAAATAATAACGAATGAAAGGAAAAGCAACAACGATGCAAAGCAGGAAGAAGATGCCGATGGCTGCTCTGGATTTGAGCGAAATCCATTTTGACATTTTTAAAAATCTACTTGAACAATCCGAATAACTCAGCCCGCACTTTATTGATTACCTCACCAAGTTGTGCTTTATCTTCTGCGAAATTGCAGGTGTCAACATCAATGATAAGTATTCTGCCTTCTCTGTATCTGCTTGACCACTCTTCGTAATTGTCGTTCAACCTACGGATATAATCTAAGCGAAGGTTTTCTTCATATTCACGTCCGCGTTTCTGAATTTGATTTACAAGAGTTGGAATTGAAGCTTTTAAATACACTAATAAATCCGGTGGTTTTATCAGCGAGTTGATAGTCTTGAACAAGCTGAGATAATTTTCAAAATCCCTTGTTGACATCAGTCCCATTGAATGCAGGTTGGGCGCGAAGATGTGCGCATCCTCATAAATGGTTCTGTCCTGAATCACCGCTCTGCTGCCCCGTTGAATATTGATGATTTGCTTGAAACGGTTGTTCAAAAAGTAAACCTGCAGGTTGAATGACCAGCGGGGCATGTCTTCGTAGAAATCATTGAGGTAAGGATTGCCTTCCACGTCTTCATACTGCGCTTCCCATTTGAAATTCTGCGCCAGCTTTTCAGTGAGCGTTGTTTTTCCCGATCCGATATTTCCCGCAATGGCAATATGCTTAATCGGCAAATCTTCAATCAGCCTTGCAGGAGCTTGAACGATTTTCTTTGAAACCACCGCGATATTCTTTGAAGCCGATGAGGTCTTTTTTACGCTTGGCGCGGGTTTCTTTACGCTTTTCTTTACAACAGATTTTTTAGCAGCAGCTTTTTTTGGGCTGCTTTTTTTTACTGCTTTCTTCACGCTTTTCTTCGCGCTCTTTTTAATAATCTTTTTCGAACTCATCAGAAAGTTTTTATACCAATTGTTTCTCTAACTTCTTTGATTGTTTTTGCCGCGCTTTCACGCGCCCGTTCTGCGCCTTGTCGCACTATCTTTCCCAGCCGTTCTTCATTTGCCATCCAATCTTTAATTTGCTCTCGAAACGGGGTTGTAAATGTAATCATATCTTCCGCCAGTTTCTTTTTTAAATCACCGTAGCGAATCGTGCAATTATTATAGTGTTCTTCAAAATGCGCAACAGTGTCCACAGCAGAAACGGCTTTTAATATTGAAAAAATATTTTCAATCGCTTCGGGTTTCTGCTGATTTTTTTCAGTAGGTCCTATGTCGGTGACAGCGCGCATCACTTTCTTGTGAATCACTTTCGGATCGTCAATCAGATAAATTGCGTTTGCTTCGCCTTCTGATTTCCCCATTTTGCCAGTGCCATCGAGTCCGGGAATTTTTATGAGTTTGTCTTCATAACTGAACCCGAATGGTTCGGGAAAACAATTTACCCCATACAAATGGTTGAAGCGGTTTGCGAAGTTGCGCGCTATTTCAAGATGCTGTTCCTGATCTTTGCCTACGGGTACTTTCGTGGCTTTGTGAATGAGAACATCCGCAGCCATCAGGATAGGGTAAGTGAGTAGTCCCGCGTTAATGTTATCCTGCTGTTTGGCAACTTTGTCTTTATAGGTTGTAGCGCGTTCCAATTCGCCTTTGTATGCTATCATGCACAACAGCAAAAATAATTCAGGAATCTGCGGCACATCACTCTGTACATACAACACAGTTTTTTCGGGATTCAAGCCGCAGGCGAGATAAGTGGCAAGCACTTCTTTTACATTAGCATGAAGGTCGTCAGGTTTCGGCTGCGTGGTGAGCGAATGATAATCAGCGATAAAGAAAAAACAATCATAGGCATCCTGCATCTTCACGAAATTCTTTATTGCTCCGAAATAATTTCCCAAATGCAAATGCCCTGTGGGTCGCACCCCGCTTACTACTCTTTCCATTGAGGCGAAAGTACAAAAAATCTTATTTTTGGTTGGAAGCTATTATTTCTATTCTTGTAAATTTCTTCCTTTACTACTCATTCTCATTAACTCTCATGGAAATCACACCTCAATTAGTTGATAAACTCGCCTTGCTTTCAAAACTTGAATTTGATGCCGCTGCCCGTGAAGAAATTTTGCGCGACCTGAAAGAATTGATTGCATTTGTTGAAAAGCTGAAAGAGGTAGATACTACCGGAGTAGAGCCGCTCATTCATCTTTCGGAAAATGAATACCGGTTGAGGCAAGATATTATTTCAACGGAAATCACACAGGAAGAAGCATTAAAGAACGCGCCCCTGCATGATGAAAAGCATATTAAGGTACCCAAAGTGATAAAGAAAAGCTGATGAGCGAAGTAATTCAACTGAAGAACATTGTTAAGAATTATGAATTGGGTAAAGTGGTCATTCCTGCTTTGAACAATGTTTCGCTCTCCATAAAAAAGAATGAGTACGTTGCTCTTATGGGACCCTCCGGTTCGGGCAAGTCAACGCTGATGAATATTCTTGGTTGCCTTGATACGCCTTCAAGCGGAGTTTACATTTTGAACGGACACAACGTAAGTACGCTGCGCGACAACCAGCTTGCCGAAATCAGGAACAAAGAAATCGGCTTTATCTTTCAGACATTTAATTTACTGCCCCGCCTGAATGCAATTGAAAACTGCGTGCTTCCGCTTGTGTATGCAGGATGGAATAAAAAAGACCGTGAAGCGCGGGCGATTGAAGTGCTTGGCATGGTGGGGCTAACCGACCGTATGAAACACAAGCCCAACGAGCTTTCGGGTGGACAGCGTCAGCGTGTTGCAATCGCCAGAGCGCTCATGAATAAACCTTCTATCATTCTCGCAGATGAGCCTACCGGAAATCTCGACAGCAAAACGTCAGCAGAAATCATGGCAATCTTCGAGGATATTCATGCGTTGGGAAACACGGTGATTATTGTAACGCATGAAGAGGATATTGCAAAATATTCAAAGCGCATCATCCGCCTCAAAGACGGGCTGATTGACTCTGATAAAATCAACAGCACAAATCCGGCTGTTGCACAAGTATGAAAATCTATACCAAAACAGGCGATGAGGGAATGACTTCTCTTTTCGGAGGCAAGCGTGTTTCAAAAAGCGATTTGCGCATTGAGAGTTATGGCACCGTTGATGAGTTGAATTCATGGATCGGGCTGGTGCGCGATAATCTTCAGGATACGCACACCCGTGAGATTTTAAAATACGTTCAAGACCGTTTGTTTACTGTTGGCGCAACGCTCGCAGCTGACCCTAAAAAAACAAAACTAAAAAAACCTGACCTCCATGAATCCGATGCTGAGATGCTGGAGCAGGAAATGGATAAGATGAATGAAGCGCTACAACCCTTGCAGGCATTCATTCTGCCGGGCGGGCATCCTGTTGCTTCTTATTGCCATATCACTCGGTGCGTGTGCAGGCGGGCAGAGCGATTGGTAGTGGCATTGAATAAAAAGGAAAAACTTGAGCCGCTTTTAATTATTTATCTCAACCGCCTTTCTGATTATCTTTTTGTGCTCTCGCGCTGGGCAGGAAAGCAATTTCGCGCGGAAGAAATCAAGTGGGAACCGAGAGCGAATAAGTAGATGCTTCATTACTATTGCCTGGTGCCGCCAGTTATAAAATTTTTCTTAGCAGAATGAACTCCATCAGAGCGGTTTTGTTGCTTTTAGTTTTGATTGTTATTTCAATCGCAACCAGGGTTTATCAACTTGATGGCAGGGTGGATTATTTCAGCCCGTGTCAGATAATTACGCTTACTGCACTTGAAATCTGGCAGGAAAAAGGACTTTCAGAGAGTCACTATAGTCCTATCCAAACTTATTCAAATGAAGGCGATAAATTCAATACGCCCTATGTGCGCGTAGAAGATAAGGAAGGTAATAACTTCTATGTTTCCTATCCGCCTTTTGCGTTTCTGTTTGCACACGCTTTTTTTACAAGCACGGGCATTTATCCATCGCACTTACCGCTTCAGGCGCTCAATATATTTTTACACTTATTATCCGCATTGCTTTTGTACCTCGTCATATGTTTTCATTCTCATAAAGCGTGGCAATCACTGTTTCTACCTGCGATTGTTGGTTTTGCCGCGTATTTGTTTCTGCCAGTAGTTTTGTACGCGCACACGCAGGTTTTCTTTCCTGACATGATGGGAAATTTGTTGTGGATAGCAGGAATTTATGCAGCGCTCAAAGTATTTCATCAGCAAGACAAAAAACATTTTTCCCTGCTTGGTATTCTCATTTTCCTTGGAGTTTATTCGGAATGGATTTGTGCATTGTTCGCCTTTGCTGTTGGATTGTCGGCATGGGTTTTTCACAGAGAATTTCTCTCGTGGAAAAAAATTTTGATTGTAGCAGTAATTGCATCAGGATTTTCTCTTGCGCTTTGCGTTATTCAGTATTCTTCCATTAGCGGACTTGAAGATTTTCTGAAAGCCCTAAAGGGAAGATTTGGAGAACGGAGTGGTTTTCTTGGTGAATATTACAGCGGGAAGGATGCAAATATGTATTCCGCAACCGCATGGCTTGCTGTTGCAAGAAATTTTCATTCTTCCTTTTATGCAATTGGATATTTTATGCTCGCAACTTTCGCTGCCGTTCTTGTTCTTCAAAAACTTTCGTTAAGGAAATTATCCAAGCAAACGAAGTTGCTTCTTGCTTTAACCTTTATACCTGCTTTGCTTCATTTTTTTCTCCTTTTCAATTTCAACACCATCCATTATCATGCTTATGCAAAGTTTGGAATACCACTTTGCATCGCTCTCGGATTAGTTACCCGAAATCTTATTTCTTCGCTTCATTCTTTTTCTATTGCCGTCTTTTTAGTCGTATTTGTTTCAGCTCTCAGTTTTTCCGCAGTTTATTTTAGAACTAGTAACCCGCACGAAATGAATCATCCCTATCTCACGGAGGCGGCAGCAATAATTCAAAACGAAGCGGGGAAGGACGAAACGGTTTTTGTGAAAATAGAATCGGATGTAACCATTCCCTTTTTTTATGTTTCATACAGGGCAAAACGAAATTTAATGCCGGTTAACTCAGCAGCAGACGCGGAAGTCAAACTTAGAAAACAAGGAAAGGACAAGGGTGTCTTTTTCTACATTAATGAAAGGAACGCCAGCTATGCCGCAGAACATTTTATACTCGAATAACTGTCTAACAAACAACTGACGTGATAACTTTAAAATCTAAACAATAGAATGTCATCTCGGATTTTTCTTGTCGGTTTAATGGGATCCGGTAAAACACATTGGGGGAAAAAGATTGCCGCGAATCTTGGCTGGCAGTTCATTGACCTTGATGGGTTAATTGAGGAGAATGAACAGAGGAGTGTTGCTGATATTTTTGAAAAACAAGGAGAAGCGCATTTTCGCGCTCTGGAGAAAAAACAGCTTGAAGAATTAACTGCTTTTAATAATGTCGTGGTTGCAGCAGGCGGAGGCGCACCGTGTTTTCACAACAACATGCAGTTGATGAACAGTCTGGGTGAAACATATTATCTCAAGGCAAAAATTGAAACGCTCGTTCCCCGATTGTTGCATCAGATGAATGAGCGACCGCTATTGAAAGGAAAAACGATGAACGAGTTGCCCGCTTTTTTTACAGAACAACTTAAACAGCGTGAACCATTTTACCTTCAGGCTTCACACATAATCGAAGCAGAAAAATTGAGTGAAGAAAATCTCAAAGAATTCTTTCAGAAAAATAACTGACAATACTTCGCGAACGACTTTTGGGTAGTTCTAAAAATTCTACCACTGACACCCTCTCCTTTTGGAGAGGGATGGAGTGGGGCGATAAAAAGAGCAAATTTTAGAACTGCCCTTTTTTAAGAGAGAAAAGCCGCATCGCCCTTCCCGTTGTTGAATTCAACCGTAACAGTTTCTTTCATTGTAGTGGACAAACTCAGCCCGACATAATCAGCGCTTATGGGAAAGAGTTTATGCTGGCGGTCAACAAGCACTGCCACTTCAATTTTTTTGGGGCGGCTCTCAAGCAGGGGCTGCAAGGCATAGCAGAGCGTTCTTCCCGTGTTGCCGACATCGTCCACAAGGATTACTACTTTGTTGCTCAACTCTTTTGCATCGAAGTCAAATTCTATTTTCTCGTCAGTAGGTTTCAATTTATCGAGGGAAATGAAATGCAGCGATAGTTTGATGGGCGTGATTGTTTTCAGGCAGTCATAAATCTTCTGCGCAAACTGAAAGCCCTTGTTCCTGATGCCGATGATTTGCAATTCTTTCTCGTCATAATTATTCTCCAGAATCTCGTAAGCGATACGCTTTATTTTCTGCTGAATATCCTCGTTCGTTAAAATCTGGGTAGTCATTTTAGTTGATAGTTGTTAGTTTGTAGTAAATTGTTTTTTGTTGCTTCATTCTTCATTTTCCCGTTGTTATTATTCTTGCGAATAACTATCAACGAGCAACGGATAACTAATACACTACTACTTTTCCCGAAAGTAAAATTTTGCCTTCATTGGTGAGATGGTAGAAGTAAACGCCTGCTTCGCGTGATGCCGGGCGATAAAGGATGGTTCCCTTTTCCTGCGTCAGTTCAATTTCATCGGTGGTTTGTCCTAATAAATTTGTGAGTACAATGATTGTTTTTCCTGGAAATGGTTTTTCAAACTGATAGATAATGTTCGTTTCATTTTTGAAAAAATTAGGAACGAATGCCAATTTTATTTTTCCATTTTCTAAAGAGCCGATACCAACATAATAGCAGCTTCCATCGTCTGTATTTGCAAGGCTGTCAAAATTCAGCGCTAATGAATCAATACAGCCTAAAATAACAGCGATACAACTTCCATCATCCGTGTTTGCTGTATTGTCAAAATTGAATGCAGTAGAATCAATGCAGCCATAGATTTTAGGAATGCAGGTTCCATCATCTATTGTTCCATCTGCATTATAATTAAATGCTGCCGTATCCATGCAGCCATAAACTAAGTGCATCATCATTGCGGCACATCCCTGCACTTTTCCATTCCCGTAAGTATTATTCGGCACGACACCGGTGAAGCTGTCTGATATTGCCGAGAGCACAATCGCATCTTTTATCTCACGCCAGTCTGCATTCGGATTTTTCTGTAAATACAATGCCGCAATTCCCGCAACGATAGGCGATGCCATGGAAGTGCCGCCATTGCGCATATAGGGGCAGTTGCCTGATGGACAATAGCCAACCTTAAAACTTCCGCTGCCAAGCGCGCCAATAATACTTGCATTCCCTGCTGACACCGTAAAATCACCTGTTGCAGAAATATCAGGCTTGGTGAAGCCCCTGCGGTTGGGACCAATGCTTGAACTGAAAAATATTTCTCCGGGAGTAGAGGCATTAATCGTGAGATTTGAATCGCAATCAGGATAAGACTTTCGGTTGGTGAAATTACCTACGGCAATCACTTTTTCCGAACAGGTGAAGCTACTCACGATATTTTGAGTGGCATCAGGAAGTTTGTAATGAACAATATCAGGTCGGGTAATCGAATCGGGAAGCGAAGTAACCATTTCCGAAGAGTAAATTGCAAGGTCTGAAATAGCGCTGTTCCACCCGTCAATTCTTCCTGAGCCGGTGGTGATGAAACTGTAGTAATGCGCAGGATTGCTTGGACCTGTGACACGCACCTCAATGTTATATCTGCCTTGCGCCTGGTAAATATTTGTTGAGACATTTCCAAGGTATGTCCCGTTTGAATCAACCTGAACAAAATTATAAGAGGCTACAGTATCTCCATTCACCACGTTAAACGTGTAATTGTTCACGACATTGAGAAAATTAGACAGCCCGACATTACTCCAAGTGGCGGGGTTATCCGTTCCAATTGCAAAATAGACTTTGTTGAAAGCCTGCGTGTCAGCCCAGAAATCAAAATAATAATCGCTGAAGCTGGGGTCATAGGCAAACCAGGTGAAAGAAGTATCCGCAGTTACATCATAGCCAAGATGAAACGCAAGATTGCCTGCATTGCCTGCTGCGCAGACTAACGAGCGTCCGCTTCTTTCTTCGAGCAATGAATTGATTAAAAGTCCTGCCGGGTCTCTTCCATCATGCGAACCCCAATACGCGCCCAGACTTGCATTGATGACGCAGGGCTTTCCCATCGCGTCAGCTTTCTTGAAAATATAATCTGCGGCATCCATAAAGGAGCTAAGAAATGGTCGTCCGAAATTAAATGCCACCACAATCATATCCGTATTTGGAGCCATCCCAACGTATCTTCCATTACATGCCCTTCCGTTGCCTGCGGCTATTCCACATACAGTTGTGCCATGACCGGCATTTCCTGTTTCTATATGCGTACACTGCCCAGCATTGATTTCAAATTCTGTCCATTCTTGTCCATAGGCATAAGGCATGGGGCTGTTTACATTCGCCACGTTTTGATCCCACAGATAGCGGATTCTTGTGTCGCCATTTGATTTTTTAAAATCCGGATGGTTAAAATCAATGCCAAAATCTATGATTCCCATAATTACGCCATCGCCTAGATAAGAAGTGTCAAGTGGGAAATCGCCATGATGAATCGGAAGCACACAATTCACGATGATGGCGGTATCGGAAAGTCCAACCAACTCGCGCTCACCATTTTCCACGCCTTTCACCGCAGGTGATTTTAGAAACGCCTCAAGGCTCACAAGCGGAATGGTAACGGAGCTATATTCTCCATAGCCGAATTTGTAGTTTCCTTTTGCCTGTTGCACTGCTTGTTTCACCTCATCGAAATCACCGCGCACAAAAAGGTCAATCGTGGTTTTGTCAGGCGAGGCATGTTCTAACATGCGCTGGGTGTAAAGATTGAGGCGGTTTTGCGCGAAAAGCGTGGTGAATGAAGCACACAAAAAAACAAAACAGATGGCACGGATGTTCATGTGATGAATTTGCGATAAAAGTTAGGACTATTCATGCAACCGCTGTCCACATCACAGTTGCAAGTTGTACACCGCATGGAATGGGCTGCGCTTACAGTTCTTTAACAAAAACCTGTTGAACCTGATGACGAAGAAATAAGAGAAAAAGATGTTGGCGCGTACTTCCCTCATTTCTTTATCGCCTTTACTGGTAGCGCCCTTTGCAGAAGAGCAACAGTATCAATACACAAAAAAAAACAGCGGAGCGCATTGCTGTGTAGTTAATTGCCTGTATTGCATGTATAACGCAGTATGTATAACGCAAGGAATGTGCTGAAAGTATTGCAGGGAGAGGATTTCAGGCGATGCTGACATTTTTATGACATAAAACACCCGCCATCAGGTTACAGCCCCTTTTTCTTTGACCGAAGTAAACTTTTACTTCGGTCAAAGAAACTTCTACTTCAACCCAAAAAACTTTTACTTCGGTCAAAGGAAAAACAGATTGGGTCAAGTCTGTTCTTTTTTGGGTCAAAGAAACTTTTACTTCAATCCCAAAAAACTTTTACTTCGGTCAAAGGAAAGACGGATTGGTTCAAGTCTGTTCTTTCTTTGGTCAAAGAAACTTTTACTTCAACCCAAAAAACTTTTACTTCGGTCAAAGAAATTCCGGTTTGGAGCAAAATGCGCTGATGCGCGGGCGCGGGAAAAAGTGATTGTCAGGCAACCGAATTGCCATTTTCAGCTAAAAAAGTCCCCATCACGTTACAACTTTTTCATATTGTGCATAAATTGGGGGGGGATGTGGATAAAGTTGAGGGTATTTAAGTAAAAATAATCGCGCAATCCGCACAGTGCAAAGATTACAGGCGAATGTAGCTCAAATTGCAATTTGACATCATTCTACGGGAAAACACCGATGCCGGGAGTACGTTGGAATACGCAAAATCAAATCAAAAAATATGTAATAAGTAGAAGGGCATTTGGAAAGTTGAAAAACCTGCTTTTAT
>JAWXCB010000103.1:0-10283 GCA_034440455.1 Chitinophagales bacterium | reverse complement strand
CCTCCACCCCCAACCCCCAACTCTCCGTGCAGCCCAATCCATTCAGCAATTCCACCAACATCATTTTCAGCATTTCACAAGAGGAACAAGTAAGCATTGTGATTTATGATTTGCTGGGAAAAGAAGTGAAAACTTTTAGCGGAAACTACAAAGCAGGGGAGCATCAACTGCAATGGAACGGAGAGAGTAAGAATAAAATACTTTTAGCAAAAGGAATGTATCATGTGAAACTGGAAGCAAGGAACAAGGCTGTGGTGGTGAAAGCAGTATTATTAAAGTAAATGGACGAAACACATGAAAAGTAACTCAACAAAAAAACCGCGTTTCTCAACAAATATTCCGCACTTCACAACATTTAGTTGGAAGCATCAGATGCGAAGCCTTGTTTAGCAGAGAATTTAACAATCACGGTTTCCCGTGATTGTTGGAACGGAAATATTCAATGAAATTTACATTCGCAAACGGCAATCCGTCAGCGAATGGAAAATCACTGAAATGGAAAACGGGGTGATGTTGACGAAGCGTGAAAAAGAAGTTTTGGATTTGATAATGCAAGGCTTAACGTCCACGGAGATAGCAGCATTGATTTTCATAAGTCTAGATACGGTTGAGACGCACAGAAAAAACATTATTCAAAAAATGAATGCCCGCAATGTAGTTGATGCAGTGGTGAGGGCGCTGGGGATGGGGTTTATAAACTGATGAGTCGTAGCGCATAAGCAGAAAAACAGAAATCTAAACTAAACATACAACAATGAAAAACCCCGGCAGCCGAAAAGGGGATTATAGAGTAGGCGAGAAAAATAAAAAATTATGAAAAAAACATTACTTCTCCTATCATTTTTTGGGGCTTTCGTTTATTGTCAAGCAGGTGGTTTAACAAAGGTACTTACCCTTCCCTCAGGTATTCAAGTGGGAACTCTGACTACCAGTGACTATCTGAAGTTAGGTTCTCCGAATACTATGTTGTTTAAGATGATAGATAATACTACTGCAAAGCTTTACCTGTACAATTACTCCGACAGCACTATCATGCCCACCGAATTAACTGGCCCTTCTTATAAGTCATACTATTTCTATATAGATGCAATCAACGGAAGGACGGCCGCCTACTCAAATGGATTTTATTATCTTTTAGATGACAGCAGTTCAATAAAAAAACTTTATCAAATAAACGAATCAGACGGCTCTGCAGTAGTAATCTCCAGTTACCTAAGCGGAAGTGCGGGAGCCATTAAGGATATGCAGGCATATGAAGATGGTGTGATATTAATGGTAGATATAAATGGAAATACTTCCGGAGGTTTAGCCATACAAAAGCTAGCTAATAATTCTTCTTCGCCTCAAACTTTGGTTTCGGAGAGCGGCAGCTACAAATTTACCGAGGGCTTTCCTGGTCTTGCTTATTATACCCCTTACATTTATTACACCCGTAACTTCAGCACAAGCGGAATCAATTACTTTATCACCCGCTATAATCTGCAAACAAACCAGGAGGAAACTCTCAATACTAATTATCCAACAGAACAAAGTGTTTTAAATGCTACTGGAACAACGGGTTCCAGTACCCCATTTCGGGACGTTGGAGAAGACATGGTTGGTTTAGTAAATAATAAAGTGATATTGAGAACAGGCTCCAGCAATCTGTGCAGTTTTGATTTAGCCAATAAAACTTTTACTCAACTCTCCGCTTACAGTTCCACATCGGGTTATGTCACATCCATACAGTACAATAAATTTCCTACTTACAACAATAAATTAATTGCTGTACTTACTCATTCCTCTGGAAATGTTAGAACCGCCCATGTGATATCAACAGATGGCACTTCCGCTGGCACAGAAACCATTGCTATCATTCCAGATTCGCTGGCTCCTTACAACGCTAATAATCCACCGATAATAATAGGAGACAAGTTGCTTGTTACAGGCGATAATTATGATAAAATAGTCTCCGTTGATCTTATTAATAAGACCTATCAAAATATTCTGCCTCCCGGAACAACCTCTACTGATTTAAAAGAAACCGTGAGGAACTACCTCTTTCAAAATAGTTTAAATAATCGCAGTTGCTTTTATTTCCGGCTGAATGGATTAGGAAATGAGTCAGTTTGGGTAACGGACGGTACAACTGCCAATACCAAGAAAGTAATTGAACTGAAGAACAACCTCACTTACAATATAAGCAGTTCCACGTCCATGTTCTTAACTCCTCAGGGTGACTTAGCAATTATTACACAACCCATTAATCAAGGTCCGTTTGAAATGTATCTTTCGGATTGTGGCGGTGGTATATTAGATTTTAATACGGCAATCCACGAGCATAAGACCATTTCAGAAATCAAATTATCCCCCAACCCTGCTACCCATACGCTTACCATTACCCTTCCCAACAATAAGCAACCTATACCAATTGTAATTACCAACCTGCTTGGCGAGGTAGTAATAAAAGAAGTAGCAGACAGCGAGCGCAAAGTAATAGATGTAGCTGCCCTGCCGCGTGGTATGTATTTTATTAATAGAAAGAAGTTTGTAAAGGAATAAAAACCCGGCAGCCGAAAAGGGGATTATAGAGTAGGCAAAAGAAAGTAATTAATAGTGATACTTACACGAAACAACAATAATAGAAGATGCGGTTACCTTATAAACCAGGCGGTGTTCTTTTGTAATCCTTCGGCTCCAGTATCCTTTCAATTGATGTTTCAGTGGTTCGGGTTTGCCCGCTCCCTTAAAGGGTTCGTTTTGAATGGCTTTAAGCAAGTCATCTATGCGGTTATAAATTTTGGTGTTGTTGTTTTCCCATTCCTGCAATTGGCGCAGGGCGGTATGCGAAAACTCAACATCTTTCATGGCTTACCTATGTTTACTTTAACCAACTTACCCGTTTCGGCTTCTTTAATTGATTGTTCCAGCATTTTCCGGTTGGCTTTGCTGCGCAGCAGGTATTCGGTTTCATCCGGCTCATCCTCTACCATAATGGCAATTTTGCTGCTTTTTTTAAACAGTGCTTTCAGTTTCAAAAGAAACTTAGCGTCAAGTTCGTTGGGGCTGATATGGAATTCAGTGTACATGACTGATATTTTTTACAAAGTTAAATTAAATGGGGATATAACTAAAGAGGAAAGAAAAAGCTATTAGGAATTAGCTATTAGAAATTAGAAATGAAAAAGAGAAATGAAAAAGAAGATTGAATTTATCTAACGGCTAATGGCTAACAGCTAACAGCTAATTAAAAATAAAACCCCGGCAGCCGAAAAGGGGATTAGAGAGTAGGCAAAAAAAACAAGTAAAAATGAAAACAAAAAACAGGAGAACTGTTCTGGTCATTGTTATGTTGGCTTTTACCTTTGTGAGTAACGCTCAAAGCGATGCGTGGACTTCAATTAAAACTTATTCCGGGGTAAGCATATACTGGCGCTACCGGCAGGAATTGAAAGACCAGTATCGCTCCGAATTAAAATTTACAAACAACAACTCTTATGACGTTGAAATAAGTTTCATACCGGTTTTCGCTTGCTCCGATGGCAGCGATTATAGAGAATCGGGGCAATCGCTCAGTGTAATAGCCGGAGGAACAAAAGCCGGTGAATGGGAAGGTTTGGGGTATTATGTATGCAAGGGTTTAAAACCTCCGCGCAATGGCGGTTATGAAAAACTATATGTTAAGAGAGTTGATTAAAAATACGGCATCATAGCTTTTAAAGGAAAGCTGTGCGATAGAATTAAAACCCCGGCAGCCGAAAAGGGGATTATAGAGTAGGCGAGAAAAATAAAAAATTATGAAAAAAACATTACTTCTCCTATCATTTTTGGGGCTTTCGTTTATTGTCAAGCAGGTGGATTAACAAAGGTACTTACCCTTCCCTCAGGTATTCAAGTGGGAACTCTGACTACCCGTGACTATCTGAAGTTAGGTTCTCCGAATACTATGTTGTTTAAGATGGTAGATCATTAGTGTCCGATTTAAATAGATTGAATTTCAACTGATTATGATTATGTTCTTTGACATCTTGATAGATAGGAGGCTGAAGTAGTTGATTTATAGAGGTTTTGTCAAATAGCGACACGCCCAAAATCTGTAATATTTCGTAAGTGGAGCGTTCAAGTTTGAGTTTGCTTCTGATGATGGCAACTAACGTGAATGTGATAATGGCAATATAGATTTGTGTTTTCACGGCATTGGCAGAAGTGCCCCAAAATGATTGAATTTTCAAGTGCTGTTTTATCCATTTAAAAAACAGTTCTACTTTCCAACGATACTTATACAGCAATGCAATATCAGTAGCAGCAAGTTAAAGTTGTTGGTCAGAAACACAAAGGTGTGTTGCTGTTCGGTGTCGTTGAATTTGATTCTACGCAATTTTTCGGGATAATATTTTTGAGAATAGAATCCTTTTAATCGAACCGTTTGGTCGCACAGTATTCCTTTCGATTTGTCTGCTTTTGCAGAGTAGAGCCGCTCGAACTTTAAGTTATCTTTCGCTCTGGTAACAAAAAATGCCTTGGCTGAATGAATGATGAATAGCCGCTCAAAGTCAACGTATCCTCTGTCTAAGACATAATAGCCACCGGCTTCATAGGTTAATTCGTCTAATCCGTTTACATCGTGAACGCTGCCGGTAGTGATATGGATGAAAGCTGGTATTGCCACCTTCACATCGTAGAGCGTGTGAACTTTGATGGCACCTTTGGTCTTTCGAAAAGTTGCCCACCAAAACACGCTCAAGCAAAGGTCAATGGTGGTCGAGTCAAACGCATAAACATTGTCTGTAATCGGCAAAGCAAAATCTTCTTCCACCGTAATACACTGCTTGGCTATGGCAATCATTTCATATGCAAACGACTCGTAAATACGATAATCCCGTTTCTCATTCGCGTTGGCAAGATTTGAACGCGAAACATTTTTTCCAAAACCTAAATGATAGAATTTGTTGGAATGTGCGCTGACGATTACCAATAAATCACGCAGACTTTCACGATTGCTCAACTGCCCGAATAGCATGCAGAGCATTTGATTCCAGCAAGTGAAATGCTTCACCCATTTGTTGCCTTCCTATTGTGCTGCACACTTATCAAAAATTCGAGCAGGTAAGAAACCTGTCACCTGAGAGAAAACATATTTACCCTGATTCATAGCCTGACTTTTGGAGATCAAGCTATCACTCAATTCAAATCGTCACCGAGTCAAATCGGTTCCTAATCCTTATCTATCAGGCATTTCAAAGAACGAATTCTTATTTTTATCGGACACTAATGATGGTAGATAATAATATCGCAAATCTTTACCTGTACAATTACTCCGACAGCACTATCATGCCCACGGTATTAACAGGACCTTCTTACAAGCAATACTATTTCTATATAGATGCAATCAACCTGGGAATTGCAGTTTATCAAAGCAGGCGGATTTATTTTCATGGTGGCGCATCTTGGAGTTGCGACACTCTACCCTTCCACACCGGATAACTTGTTCGCCATTGGTTTTTCATTGCTTCTTTTTTCCATAGCGTTATTTTGGTGGAGCGTTTCCACCTTTGAAGAACAACCTCCCGCAGTCGCTTTCTCTGCAAAGGTTGTTACATCCCTGAACACGAGGGGACCTTACCGGTTTATCCGGCATCCGCTTTATAGTTCTTATATGCTTGCATGGCTTGGCGGCACATTGGCAACTGGTTGCTGGTGGCTGCTTATCAGTTTTTTTGCGATGGGTTATGTCTATGTGGTTGCAGCGCGAGAAGAAAAAAAGCAATGGCTCACAGGCGATAATGAAGCTGCATACAAAAAATACAAAGCAAGCACACGAGGATTTATTCCTGACATCCTCACACTGCTAAAAATGCGGAAAGCAAACTCCGATGAGTCAATTTGAAGTGCGGCTTGCCACTACTCAAGAGGAGCGCGAAGCCATCTATCGCTTTCGCTATAAAATTTACATTGAGGAGAAAAAGAAATACCACATCCCTGCCGACCATGAACAAAAGAGGATGTACGATGAAGCCGATGCGTATTCGGCATTGTATTACATCCTGGAAAACGGCAACATGATTTCATCCGTTCGCGCTATGCGTGGCACCGATGGCGCCTTTTTGCAGCGCGATATAGATTTCTTTGGCATCGCTGAATTTGAAAAATATTTTCCGCATAAAGAATTAGCCATTGTGAACAGATTAGTAGTGGATGCGAATTTCAGAAACACTCAAGTAATAAATGAAACGCTGATTGCCACTTACAAGGGCGGCATAAATGCCAGCACAAAAATATGCTTCATCATTTGTGACGAATGGTTGTTGCAGAGATATGAAGGTTTTGGTTCCAGAATTTATGGAAAACCTGTTGAGCTTAAAAATAAGATGAAGCGTTATCGTTTGCTTTTAATCCTGCGCGACTGTGAATACTTGAAGAAAGTTAAAAGCCCGCACTTGCCTTATGCCGACAGAAACCTTGACGACCAAGGAGAATACGCCCGCAAAGTAACCGCACTGCTTGGCTACCCCCTCAGCGAAGGCATCACGCCCCTGAGTTTAAAAAACAAAATAAAAAAGGCGGTGTATCTGGCGGGGCTGTGGTTCAAACAACAACCGCATTCACTACCGCAAAAAACTTAGCGCCTCTGCGCCTTTGCGAGAAAAAAATCCTTTTGCGTGGAAAAAGGTTCACGCCAAGACGCCAAGCTCGAAAAGTAGAAAACCTGAAAAGAAATCTTTTTGCGTGAAAAAATAATCAACTGGCGTGAAATTTCTGGCGGCACATGCAATACGAAGCGTGAAGGTGGCGATAGTCCGATAGTTAATTCGCTCACAACGTTGCAATTGCCGTAAACAGACTCCTGAAAAATAAATACTGAAAATATTTCTGAAAATTTCGGGATTCTACTTACATTTAAGGGAAAGAAGCGATACCTTGTCGGTTAATTTGACATACATTCAATATTGGGCGGTTCTAAAAATTCTTCCACAGTCACCCTCTCCTTCTGGAGAGGGATGGGGTGATGCGATAAAAAAGCAATTTTTAGAACTCCCCTTTAGAAGCATCAATCCGGATTTTAACATCAAACCCATTTTCCCATGCGTTCCACCATCGAAAGTTGTTGTAGGTTCTTATTTGCCTGCACCATTGCATTAAGCTTATTCTCAACTCCTGCGCATGCGCTCACGCTTCGCCTTGATACTGTTTCCGGCACATCCAGCTTGCAAGCACTCGTTACGCTACGCGCTGATAGTTTTACAAATTTGATTACCGTGCAGGGAACGCTTCAGTTTAATCCTGCGGTTGCGTCATTTGCAAACGTGGAAGCATTTGGTTTGCCCGGAATGACGCAAGCAGTGAATTTTAATGTTGCCAATGCCGGAACAGGAGTAATCTCCTTCACTTGGGATGACGGAAGTCTTTTAGGTGTGACCCTTGCAAACGGAGCAACACTTTTTCAAATCCGGTTCAACCTGACAGGAACAGCCGGGCAGCAGACCGCAGTTACGTTTATCAGTTCCCCCACTCCCCCGCTCTTTTCTGACATTGACTTCAATGAATTTGCTCCGACAACGAACAACGGACTTATTCAAATTTCTGGCGCTGCACTTCCTCCCGCAAATGACTCATGCAATGCTGCAACGGAACTCGTATGTGGCGACACGTTAGAAGGAACAACCATTGAAGCTACGCTTGATGCTATCGGAAGTTGCAACAGCGTGTTGGTAGAAAATCCGGGCGTGTGGTACACGTTTCCCGGAACAGGAACAACACTCACCGTAACCCTTTCCTGCGTTACTCCTGGATTTGATTCGCGCATCAATGTTTACCAGGGAGATTGTGTAGGAGGCTTTGATTGCATCGGTGCAAACGAGCATTTCTGCGGATTGCCCGTTGATGTTACTTTCGATTCAGACGAGGGAACAACCTATTATGCGCTGGTGCATAATGCCAGCGGCACATCGGGCGAATTTCAAATCAGCCTGTCATGCGCTTATGCGGAAAATGATACATGCGGTGGCGCGTTGGAAGTACTCTGCGGACAAACTATTTCTGGCAGCACGACCGATGCTACCCCTGAGTTTGTTCCAACCTGCGATGATGATGCTTCTGCGCCTGGCGTGTGGTATGCATTCACCGGCACAGGAGATTTTATCACTGTTTCCACTTGCAGCGGAAATACAAATTATGATACAAGAATAACCGTTTACGAAGGCGATTGCGACAATTTGGTTTGCGTAACTGAAAACGATGATGATTTTGTTTGTGGAATTAATGAGCAGTCCACCGCAGCATTCCAATCTTCAATCGGAACACCTTACTTTTTTTATGTGCATGGTTTTTCTGATGCTGAAGGTGATTTTGAACTTTCAATAATCTGCGAAACGCTGACTGGCATTTGCGCTTTCCCCGATGTGCTGATTTCAGACACATTACCTCCTGTAGAAGATTCAATTGAATTAACAGGGGAAACAGGCGTAATCACCGACCTGAATGTCTCTTTCAATATCACGCACCCTTACATCGGTGATTTGAGCATTTTAATAACCAGCCCCTCCGGCACTTCAGTAGTTTTATATATTGAGAATTGCGGTTTTGATCCTGATATTATCGCAACCTTTGATGATGAAGGGTTGGATAATTTCAATGGTTGCAACCTTTCGGGAAATGTTGCCATAATTCCTGCTGAACTGCTTGCCGCATTTGACGGAGAAGATCCCAACGGCTTTTGGAAGGTAATTGTTACGGATAATTTTCCAAGCGATGACGGCACGCTTGTGAGTTGGTGCTTGCAATTCAGCACAGGCGATTGCGCTTTTGACGCTGCCTGCAATGATAATGATGCCTGTACGCTTGATGAATGTGTTACCGGAACATGCGTAAATACGCCTCTCACCACACAATGCATCGCGCCTGATAATGGCGGCACGGCAGATTTTCCAACACAGTGTCCGTATCATGGGAACATTGAAATCACGGATGGTTTTGCCGCAGGGGATTCATTGCTTTCACAAATCATTTTCAACAATTTTCAAAACCTGATGATTAATCCGGGTGGAAATCTGGGCGGTGATTCCACAACCGTGGAAGCAGAAATGGTAATGCTGCAATTAACAGGAACAGGCTCCTTCAGCGGCTACCAAAGAACATTGACGATTCCAATTCCGATGTTTGAAGTGCATACCGCACCGCGCACTCCGGGGCTGCCTTATCAGGTATTTGAAACCGATTTATTCAGACTGTTTGGTCAAATTGATAATGACACTGATTTTGACTTATTGCGCATCACGGCCGGAACCGACTTCGGCTTACTCAGCCCCGGGCAAACCGTGCTGAATAAGCAAGGAAATGACTGGGAGGTAAGCAGTTTCTTTGATGTTACTTATAGAATTGATTTCGTGGGAAATCCCACTGGTCCGTTTGCAGGATTGTCAGGTTCCACCACAGCCACTTTCAGAATGTCGCTTGATGAACCTTTCTGCACGGATAATAATCTCTGCACAAATGATTATTGCGATAATGGAGTTTGCGCAAGCCAAGCGTTAAATTGCGATGACGGGGTTGCGTGTACACAAGACCAATGCTTCAATGGGTTCTGTCAGAATGCACAAATAGAATGTGCCGATCTGGATGCTTGCACAAATGATACTTGTATTGGCGGCTTCTGCCCGTTTCCACTTATCAACTGTGATGATTCAGATAATTGCACAACCGATACTTGCATTGCAGGTGTTTGTGATTTCATCGCTATCACGTGCGATACATCTGATTTGTGTTTGCAGGGATTCTGCAATAATGGCGTGTGCGAATATTTCAGCGATGATTGCGATGATGGCGATGCATGCACAGAAGACATTTGCCTCGGCAGCGGATTCTGCGATTATGCTCCCATCGTTTGTGATGATGCAAATGTTTGCAATGGACTTGAAACCTGTGATATAATTACAGGATGCATTGCAGGAACTCCTTTGCCTTGCAATGATAATGATGCCTGCAATGGAGTTGAAACATGTATTCCTGCTTTGGGTTGCGCAGTTGGAACCGTATTGAATTGCGATGATAGCGATACCTGCACCATTGATAATTGCGATGAGCTGCTTGGTTGCGTATATACTGCAAATCCAAATTGCAATGACCCTTGCGATTTGCTTATTTGCGATGATAACGATGCGTGTAACGGACTTGAAACCTGTGACCAAATTCTTGGTTGCATAAATGGCACTCCGCCAACATGCAATGATAACGATGCTTGCAATGGTGTAGAAACCTGCAACGCTATTACTGGTTGTGTAGCAGGAACTCCGCCAACATGCAATGAT
>JAWXCB010000102.1:0-60899 GCA_034440455.1 Chitinophagales bacterium | reverse complement strand
TGGCTGCGTTTCAGAATGCAATTCCTGCTTTCCTATTTCGATTTTCAACCAAAATTCATTTTTATAAAAGTATAAAAGGACTTTTTGAGGGACGACTAGATAATCACAGCCAGAATTTTATTTCACTCCATCGTAATTCGCAAAAGGACTGAAAAAGAAAAAAAATCAGAAGTAACTCATCCTTCTCGGAGTGAGGTAAGTTTCTTTCCTGATGAATTCGTAGCCAATCATGATTTCATGCGAGCCGGAGGAATAATCATTTAGTTCAGTGAGCGTGTAGTCGTATGCATAGCCGATGCGGACTCCTTTGGCAAAGATATATTCCGTAATGAAGTTCATGGCATCGCCTGTGCGATAGCCTGCGCCCACCCACAGCGCTTCCTTAAACAGAAATCCAGCATTTAAATCAGCTTCAAAGGGTGCATTCTGCACATGCTTAAATAAGAAGGAAGGTTTAAATTTCACATTCTTGCCGATGTTAAACACCGCGCCCATCGTGTAGAAATAATGCTTCCACTGGCGGGCGGTTAAATCGGTAGCCTCGTGTTCAAAATTGTCGCTGAGGCTCATGTTCAAAAAATGAGGAACAGAAACGCCAGCATAAAATCTATCCGTGTAATAATAAACCCCTGCTCCGAAGTTGGGGCTGATAACACTGTTATCGCTTGAGAGGAAAGCGGGGTCAATAGCATCATTCAGCGAAAGCTCGTTCCAGCGCGCGCGGTAATTATTCACCGTTACATTCATACCGAAAGAGAGTTTACCTCTGTTCTTTTTAAAATGGATGCGGTAGGCGTAATCAAAGTTCAGCGTGATAACATTGAAGATGCTGATGTTGTCGCTGCACAACGAGCCGCCTATGGCAATTTTATTATTCAGCAAGGGAGCATGCGCTGTCAATATTGCTGTTTTCGGAGCGCCTTCCAAGCCCGTCCACTGATGCCGGTAGAGCGCTAGCACCGCAGGGCGCTCGCGGCTTCCTGCATACGCGGGATTAATTGCAAGCCCGTTGAACATATACATGCTGTACATCGGGTCTTGCTGCGCGGACGCAAAAAATACGATGAAAGAAAAAGCGGCTACTAAGACTATTTGTTTCGGTGTTCTCATGTTCTTGTCCTCCATCTTTTATTAGCGATGAATTATCACGTAGCCCGTGTAAGTTGTGTTCGCGCCATCATTCAAATTCAACACATAATAGTAAGTGCCGTCAGGCAAGGGGTCGCCATCCGCATTCGTGCCTGTCCACTCGTTTTTATAGCCTTTGTATTCGCGCACTTTATTTCCCCATCGGTTAAACAGCATCAATTCATTATTCGGGAAAAATTCAATGCCCGGAATTTCAAACTCATCATTTGTGCCGTCACCGTTTGGCGAGAAGCCGTTTGGAATTTGAATATTCGGTCTGCATGGCAACACTGCTACAATCACAATCGCTGAATCACAGAATGCAGGCGCGATGCCTGTTTCGCATACCACATACGCGAAGGTATCTAAGCCGATAAATCCGGTTGCAGGAGTGTAAGTAATTGTTTGGTCGGTGTTGATGGCTGCCGTGCCATGCAGCGGCTGTCCGAGAATCGCTGAAACATACAAGTCATCACCATCGGGATCGAAATCATTCAGCAGCACATTGATATCAGTGCTTTCATTGATGCACACAAATAACTTGGTAGTATCATCTACGGCAACGGGAGGAGTGTTGCAACGCGGTCCGTCAATCACAAAGGTCGTAGTGTCGCTGCATTCATTTGCATCAAGCACAAGCAATGAGTAAGAGCCTTCGGGCAAACTATCGCGCACCGAACCCGTGAAGCCATCTCCCCACAAATAAGTGTAAGGAGGAGTTCCGCCCGATACAATTACAGAGATAGAACCATCGCTTGTGGTATCGCATGTCACCTGCACAACTTGTGAGTTAATGAAGCTGAATGGCGCAGGTTCTGGAATATTGAATGTAGCAGAATTGCTGCAACCGTTTGCATCTGTCGCAGTTACCGTAACAGGACCGCCCGGAAGGTTGTCGGCAAAGTTTCCTGTAGCGCCATTGCTCCATTGGAAGGTATAAGGCGGTGTGCCACCGCTTGCAGTGATAGAAATCGAACCATCTTCTTCGCCAAAGCACGACACCGGATCAATATCAAGAGAAGTAATCGTGATGGAATCAGGTTCGGTGAGCAGGAAATTATTTTCATAAGCGGAGCAGCCGCTTCCTTCTGAAACAGTTACAGAGTAGAAGCCGGTAGAGAGTCCGGTAATGCACTCCGTTGTATCACCTGTTGACCATTGATAAAAATGCGGACCGGGAACACCGGTTACGCTTGCGCAAAGCTCTCCAATAGAATCACCAGCGCAAACTAAAGGAATACGCACGTTAATTTCCACATCCATGATGGGCGGTTCCTGCAGCGTGAAAGAAGCTGAATCAGTGCATCCGCTCGCGTCAGGAACAGTTACTGAATAGGTGCCTGCATCCTGTGATACAAAATGCGTGGAAGTATCGCCATTTGACCAGAGTACATCATAAGGGGATGTTCCACCGGAGATAATGATGTCAATAATTCCGGGCAGCGTACAGTTTGGCTGTATGATGTTTTCCGTGATTAGCAGCGAATCCGGTTCTGTAATCGTGATAACATCCGATGAATCGATGCAACCGTTCACATCCGTAACAGTTACGGAATAATCACCGGGAGGCAGGTCGTTGAGATTTTGTGTTGAATCACCGGTTGACCAATTGTAATCATAAGGCGCAGTGCCGCCTGAAACAGATACTGTAATTGAACCATCATTCGCGCCATTGCAGGTTACGTTTGAAGTATCAGAAATAGTAACGGTAAGCGTGTCGGGTTCTTCAACTGTGAATGTTTCTTCTCCTACGCAACCGTTTGAATCTGTCACAGTAATTGAGTATTCGCCTGCAACTAAATCAGTGCGCGAATCGGTAGTGTCGCCATTTTCCCACAGGAAATTGTATGGCGGAATTCCACCCGTAACCGTTACAGTGATTGCGCCATCATCTTCGCCATTGCAACGTGGCTGCGTGATGTTGGGTTGAATTTGTAAGGAATCCGGTTCGTCAATTGTAAAGCAAGTCTGGTCGCTGGTGCAGCCATTAGCATCCGTAACCGTAACGCAATATTGCCCTGCGGGAACATTGGAAAGATTTTGTGTTGAATCACCATTCGACCAATTGTAAGTGTAAGGCGCAATGCCTCCGGTTACCGAAATATTAATTGCGCCTGTTGAATCGCCATTGCACAGCGGTTGAATAATCGTATCTGCTGCTGCGATGATTTCTTCCGGCTCCTCTAAGTTGATAGTAGTTGTAGCAGTGCATCCGTTAGCATCGGTGGCAGTAACGCTGTAAACGCCTGCTGCGAGTCCTGTTAAATCTTCATCGGTTGCGCCTGTGCTCCACGCGAACGTGAAAGGCGGAAGTCCACCGCTCACAGTAACATCAATTGATCCATCGCTGTCGCCATTGCAGGTGGGTTCGGTTGGCGATGCAGTGAGTGTAATCGCAACAGGAGGATTGATTTCTGCTGTCTGTACCGTTTCGCAACTGTCAGCGCTGGTAACGGTTATGCTGTATGTTCCGACATTCAGTGCTGTGATTGTTGCTGTTGTATCGCCTGTTGACCATTGAATCGTAAATGGTCCGTTGCCAACGATGTTTGTTACCGAAAGCGATCCGGTTTCATTTACGCAGGTAATGTCAGTAACATCAATCGTGAACTGTGGTCCGTTGTCATTGCTGATGGTTACGGAGGCGGTTTCCGTGCAGCCGTTTGAATCGGTGGCAATCACAATGTAAACTCCCGGAGCTAAACCCGAAAGCGAATCAGTCGTTGCGCCATTACTCCAGATGTAGGTATAAGGAGCAGTGCCACCCGTTACGCTTACAATCGCGCTTCCGTTATCTTCACCGCAAAATGCGTTCGTTGCATTGATGGTAACGGTGAGTCCACTTTCTTCAATTACATCAAAGCTCTGCACCGCTATACATCCTGCTGAATCAGTTACTGTAACAGAATAGGTTCCTGCGCTTAACCCGCTGATAGTCAGCGAAGATTGTCCGTTTGACCACAACACGGTGTAAGGACCTGTGCCGCCAGAAAGCGTAATGGTAATGCTTCCGCTGTTTGGTGTTCCGCAAACAACATTTGTTATAGTTCCTGAAATAACGACTTCCGAAGAAGCATCGCTCACATCAATTGTCTCGGTGGAAGAACAGCCGCTTACATCGGTAACTGATACAGTGTATGCGCCAGCAGGAATGCTGTCTATCATTGCGCCTGTCTGCCCGTTTGACCAACTGAATATGTAAGGCGCAGTGCCGCCACTTGCAGATACTGTGATTGAGCCATTGCTTTCACCACATTGAGGCTGCGTGATGCCGGAAGAAACAACAATTACAGTTTGAGTTGAAATGGTGAATGTTGCAGTTTCCGTGCAGCCGTTTGAGTCGGTAACTATAACGATGTAGATTCCTTCTGATAAGCCGGAAATATCTTCCGTATTTGTGCCTGTTGACCAATTGAACGTATAAGGCGGAGTGCCACCCGAAACCGTAATATCAATCGCGCCATCGCTGCCGCCATCGCAAGTTACGGGAGTGATGGTTGGCGTAATCACAATAGGCTGTGGGTCTTGGATTGTAAAGCAGAATGTGTCGCTTACGCAACCCAACGCATCCGTTGCCACCGCGCAATATTCGCCTGCGGCTAATCCTGAAAGCGTCAAAGATGTATCACCGGTTGACCATTCAATAGAGTAGGGAGGAGTTCCGCCTGAAATAGCAACCGTGAGCGTGCCGCTGCTATCGTCCACGCATGTAGGTTGCGTGCTATTTGTCTGGCTGATGATGATGGGTTCAGGCTCATTTACAACGATGGTTGTCGTGGCAACACATCCGTTTGAATCTGTTACAGCAATCGTATAAGTGCCTGCGGGAATACCCGAAACATCTTCAGTAGTTGCGCCATTTGACCAATTGAATGTGAAGGGCGCTGTGCCTGCTATGATGATAACATCAATCGAGCCATCGCTCGATCCGTTGCATAAAAGCTCTGTCTTCGCAGCTTCAATCACTACGCCTTGCCCGGGTGTGATGACTGCAAATGCCAAAGAAGAACATCCTGATGCATCTTCAACACTCACTGCATAAATTCCTGCATCCAATCCTGTGATGATGGAAGTTGTTTCACGGGTTGACCAAGTGATGGTGAACGGTGCATTGCCTGATGTAATCACTACTTCCAGTGTGCCGGTTGGGTTGTTGCAGGAAATATCTGTTTTGTTAATGTTGATTTGCGGACCGCCAGTTTCTTCCAGCGCCATGATTTTTGTTTCCGCGCATCCGAGCGCATCCGTAACTGTTACGCTATAAACGCCCGCACTCAAGTCTGTTGCTGTTGCACTGGTTTGTCCATTGCTCCATGAATAGGTATAAGGAGGAGTACCGCCTGAAGCTGCAATCGCTATCGAGCCGTCTGCCTGCCCGCAGGCAGGAGCAGTTTTTGTTTCTGTCAATGTAATTCCGCTGTCTTCATTCACGCTGAAGGTTGCTATAGAAACGCAGCCGCTGCTATCCGTAGCGCTTACTGAATAAGCGCCCACTGCGAGATTGAAGAGGTCTTCCGAAGTGCTGCCATTACTCCAGATAAATTGAAAAACACCGGCAATCGTAATGTCAATCGAGCCGATGTCAGCGCCACCGCAAATCGTATTATTCACCACTCCAAAAACTTCGGGTGTTCCTACGTTGCTGATATCAGCGGTTTTTGACGCAGTGCAACCGTTGGCGTCCGTCACCGTTACCCTATAGCTTCCTGCGGCAAGGTCATTAATAGTTGCACCTGTGCCTCCGGTTGACCAGTTAATCGTATAAGGCGCATCTCCGCCACTGATGCTCACTGTTGCTGAACCATCGGTTTCTGTACACAAAGGTTCCGTGATTCCGATCGAAAGGATGATGAAATTTTCGGTGCGCACAAAATAGGTTGCGCTTATTTCACATCCATTTGCATCCTGAACAAGCACGGTATAAAGTCCTGATTCCAAGTCTGTTAAATCCTCTGTGCTGAAGCCGCCTGTCCATATAAAAGTGTAAGGCTGAGAGCCGCCAGAAACGGTAATATCTATCGCGCCATCATTCCCTCCAAAGCAATTCACGTTTGTAATATTCGCGGAAAGCTGAAGGCTGTCCGGCTCTGTTACATCAAAACAAAACTGTTCGCTTTCGCAAGCTTTTGAATCCGTGATGGTAACGCAATATTGACCCGGAGTGAGGTTATTTAAATCTTCTGTTGTAGCTCCGGTTGACCAATTGAACGTGTAAGGCGCAGTACCACCCGTAACGGTAATATCAATGCTTGCATTATCAAGACTGTTGCAGGAATTGTCCGTCACATTCGCAGTAGCCTCAATTGAATCAGGCTCAGTGATGGTGAAAGAATTGATACCTGTACAACTGTTCACATCGGTAACGGTTACAGAATATGTTCCGGCAGGTTTGTTTAATAAGTTCTTTGAAGTTTCACCCGTTGACCAGATATAGGTTTTCGTTCCCGTGCCGCCCGTTGCAGTCAAAATGATGCGTCCATCACTGCCTTCGGGGCAGGTTACATTTGTGATAGTTGCAGTAATGTTGAATTGCGCGGGCGCAGCAATCAAATAGAAAATTCCACCTGTGCATCCGTTGGCATCCACTATAGAAAGTCCATAAATCCCTGAACACAAGCGATTAATATCTTCCGAAGTGCCAAGCGTGTCGCCTGTTACCGCATTTTTCCACAAATAGAAATAAGGAGGAGTGCCACCCGTAAGAAAAAAGTCAAGCGCGCCATCACATGCGCCAAAGCAGGTTTCGTTACGGATTGTAACATTGTAAATGAAAGCACCGGGTTGGGTTACCTGAAGATTTGTGAGCGAAGCCGAGCAGCCGAGCGCGTCAGTAGCGGTTACGCTATAGGAGCCAGCAGTAAGTTCTAAAATCGAAGCAGTTGTCGCGCCATTTGACCAGCTATAGGTGAAAGGCGCTGTTCCCCGCTCAACACGTAACTCTATTTCGCCATCGCTGCCAGCATTACAACTTACGTTTGTAATTGTAGAACTGAGCGACAAACTGGAATCAGGCGGACACTGCCCGAAAGCTACATTCGCCACGAATAAAATCCCCGCAATAAATAATACCAGCTTATGCTTCATCATTAAAAATTTTAACTCTCAAATAACCCGTACAGATTGAATTCTGGCTTTCCGGGTGCGAGTGGAACGGTGGGGCTACCCGCAAGCTAAAAAGAATCAACCTGAAAATCAAACTTTACTTCAAAAATAAATTAAGGTGAGTTTTTAACGAAATAGTTGGCAAGATTCTTCATTGTCAACAGGTTAGCGGGATATTGCGCACCCCGGAAACACCAACCGGCTTGCAAAAATGCTCAAGGTGGGCAGTGCTGCGGCAGCGTATTACCTGGTAATGAAGCCCGAAAGTTCAAAGCGCAATTGATTACCTGAAAAGCGAATTTGAGCGGATGCGCGACAGCGACCAGTATGTGGTTTAAAAGCGTGTGCATGATGAGGCTGATTCAATTAAGACACTGCTTGTGTCCTATGTAAGTCCTTGATTATTAATATGATTAAAATGCGTGTTTCCCTTGGTTGTTAGTTCTATTGCTATCTAAAAACCACTATCAACGAGTCAACTAATTCTAAATCTTGCCTTGCTGAATCAGCAGGTGCGTTTTCAAAATTCCAGCCACGGATATTCCATCTTGTATCCGCCCTTCCATTACTAAACGGTAGGCTTCTGCAAAAGGAACCTTGGCAATTTTGAGCTGCTCATTATCATCAGGCGATGCAATGCCCTCGGTGATTCCTTTTGCAATATAGATGTAAGCGATTTCATCGGAGATGCAGTTGGAAGTTTGCATCTCCATTATCTTGGTGTATTCGCGCGCTTCCAGTCCGGTTTCTTCTTTTAGCTCACGCTTTGCAGTCTCCACCGGGTCAATATGAAATTTGCCACCGCCTTCCACGATTTCCCAGCTATATAACCTTAGCGGATAGCGAAACTGCCCTACGAGCCAGGTGTTGTAGTTTTCATCAAGCGGAATGATGCCGACAGCAAGATGCTTGGCGCTCACCACTCCATAAATGGTATCGTTCCCGCTCGGGTCAATCACTTGATGCTCACGCACGATTATCCATGGGTTATCGTAGATGATTTTCTCCGATTTTTTTGTCCAGGGATTTCCTTCGTCAATCAGTTCGTTAGTCATTAGTGATTATGTTTATAGATGTTAGTTGTTAGTTGTTTTGAATTAGTCTGTCAGATATCAACATTCAACCTTCCACCCCCAACACTAATTTCTTCGCCAAAGTTGGCACTCCTTGCGTTGCCGTTGCCTGCATGAATTCCACATTTGGCACGTTATAAACTTCGGGAATTTCAGGGTCAATGATGTATTTGGGAACTTCATACTTCACATAGTTGAGCAATCCCGCTGCGGGATAAACGACTAATGAAGTGCCGACAACAAGAAAGATGTCAGCTTTTGCTGCGATTGCAATAGCTTCATCCATCTTGGGAACCTGCTCACCAAACCATACAATAAACGGGCGCAACTGGGAGCCGAGTTCGCATTTATCACCAAGGTTCAAATCTTTTTCCCATTCGTACACAAGCTCAGGAAGTTTTGTGCTTTGCGCTTTGAAGAGTTCGCCATGCAAATGCAACACTTTTGTAGAGCCTGCCCGTTCGTGCAGGTCATCTACGTTTTGCGTGATAATATGCACGTCAAAGTGTTTTTCTAAATCAGCCAAGGCAAAATGCCCGGCATTTGGTTTTACTGAAAGTAAATTTTTTCTGCGCGCATTATAGAAGTCGAGCACCAGCTTGGGATTTTTTGCGTAACCCTGCGGGGAAGCAACTTCATAGATGTCATGTCCTTCCCACAAACCGCCCGCGCCACGAAAGGTTTGGATGCCGCTTTCCGCGCTGATGCCTGCGCCCGTAAGGACAACTATGCGCGTTTTCTGTTTGCGGTTTTCTGTTGTCAGTTTGTTGTTTGGCAAGGTTTGAACAAATGTTACTACTGTCCGGTTGTTGAGAAGCCGAAAATAACAAAAGCATTGAAAATAAAGGATTTGGAAGGCGTTCTTTGATTTTTCGATTTGAAATGAAAAGGTCATTTGCGGAGTAAATCCGCAAAAGGAATCAAGGCAATACCATTTTCTCGCAAATTTTCTATCAATTATCAGTTATGCTCCATCGTTTAACAGATGGCTTATACTTTTTAGTTATCTCTCAACATCACGTGGTAAATGAGCCGCGCCAAATAGTTAATGGGTTACATCGTTTATGGGGTTGTTTACATCCAGCAGGCACGAACTTCATTTTGCAGAGCCTCCATGATGCCGTGAAGGGCGAATTCAAAATTGATTTTATCGCATAAGGATTAGCGGATAGCTTTGGTTTTCAGGGGATGGAAGATTCCCAGCTATTGTTCACATCGCCCAGTTTCACTCCGATAAAATTTTGGTTGATTTTAGTTTCTGTGATGTTGTTGAATGCGCGTATGCGGGTGAAAGGAAACGGATTGGCAGGTGAAAGCGCTTCGCTGCTATTTACAAATTCCCACAGTTTGCCGGAAGGGTAGGAGGTTTTGCCCAAAATTACCGAGCGAATAAGCGTAACATCAACCGTAGTGATGGATTGTGACGCATTCACATCGGCTGCAATGATTTTGTATGGCGAATTAAGTGGAGTGCTTCCGAGCAGATGCCTGCGGATAAGCGAGATGTCGAGTGAAGTGATGCCGTTGTTTATGGTGATGTCATTGTTTTTAGAAGGCGTAACAACATAGCTTGCATTGCTGTCAGCTGCGAAAGCATACACGCCATTTTTTGTTGTCACCATTTCATCAGCGCGTGAGCCGGAGAGTTTCACTTTCACACCCGGCACAGGCACTCCGGTTTCCGTTGTGATTGTTCCCGCGATGGCAAGATTAAAATGAATGCGCTTGTTTGTTTTTAAATAAGTAGGCATTTGCTGCGCCTCCACATTAAACAACCCGTTCACTGGCACGATACTCGAATACACATTCCCGTTTTTCGTAGCCATGATAACATCTACTGTATCATCGGCAGTAATCACATCATTGATTGTAAATTGATGCGGAATGTATGTCCACACGGCATAGAGATAATTTCCCTGCGCGTCTCTATACTCCACAATATACGGGTCGTCTTCGCCCAGCAATGTTCCGTTGCTGAAATAATCACCAGCAATTTCAATGAATCCTGCGATAATGAAATAGCTTTCTTTCGGGTCATAATTACAGCAGGTGCCTTTTGTAATTCCGCTGGTGGAATATTGAATCGTGCTGCCTCCGTTGTTGCCATCGCGCACATGATAAAATGTAGAAAGGAAAAAATTAGGAATCACGGATTGTAAATGGTAGTCACGCAGAATCAAGCCTGCTTGTGATTCATGGATGTTATACATGCCGCTGTCGGGCAGGCTCAGCAGTGGAGCGTGTTGTACCGATGCAGGGTTTGTATCATAGCCGTATTCTGTTTTTGCAATCTTGTTATTACCTGCAAAGGTTTGCCAAGTGCGATAAATATTTAGCGCACCGCCCAACTCGGGTTCAATGCCCGTAGTGCGCGTGTTGTTGTTGATGGCTTTATTGTGAAAATATCCGTGAAAATTATAAATGATGTTTTCAGGAAACGGCTCGCCCCGCTCTTGCACCCAGATGTCGCGCACCTGCGTGTGATAGGCGGGGGTATGGTCAGATGTGCCGGTGAACAGGAAGTGCATATCAGGGTCTGCCGCCATTACGCCCGTGCCAATGCCGAGGATGCCTTTGTGCCCGTCATAGCAGGCGGAAAGCATTGCGTAATATTCCTGCGGAGTAAAATTCCCTCCCCATTTGTTTGCTTCGTTCCAAAGTTCAATGCCATAAACTAAATCTGTGCCGCTGCGCTTTGTTTGATGGCGGTAATCAGTTGCGGGATAGCTTTTTATTTTCAGCAGCGAGTCGGGCACTGTTTTGCTTCCGTATCGCGCTGCGATTTGAAAAAACAGCTTCGCATACATCACATAACTTGCGGGGTCTGTTTTGCTTGACCCCGAAGGCACAGGATGGTTTTCATTTTCTGTATATCCATTCGCATAATAAGGCATATTGTTGGTGATACACAGCACGAATTTTATTCCCCGGGTCTTTGCGTCTTCAAGCGTTTGGTCATAATGAAAATTTTGCCATGTAGGCTCGAACATATATTCTTCTGGCTCTTTGCAAAAGGTACCCGCGCTCGTGTAAGTGCGCACTACTTTGATTTCATCCATTTTATCTAAGGGCACGGTGAGCGTACTGGTTACTCCAAAATGTTCTTTGATGAGGGGTTGGGCATTTGTGTGTTGAAGGAACGCGACTATTCCAAAGCAGGTTGCAACGAGAAGGCAGCGTAAGGTCACTAAATTTAAGATTTGAGGTGAAAGGTACTAAATGCAGCAAACAGCAAAACGCAAAAGGGAGAAACAAAAGCATTTTGAACAACGGGTGTTGATAAGAGAAAACAGCGCAACGCCAACCGTTATCTCTTACCCCGAATAATATTGCATCCAAACAAAACAGAACACCAGGACTTATCGCCTCGCACTCTTTTTATTTCTGTTCATCAGTTTCACCGGCTTCGGGCAAACCGCGGAGGAAATCATCAACAAACAGGTGGAAGCCATTGGCAGCAGGGAAAAGTTAGATGCTCTCACCTCCTTTCAATTCAAATTCTATGAGGGCACCAGAATCGTTTCGTTTAAAAGCCCTGTTAAGCTGAGAGTTGATTATTACGAAGATGGAAAAATAGACCAAACCGGCATTTACAACGGTGCGCAGGGATGGACGATATTCGGAAGCGGAAATGTTGAAGATACACCGCCATCGCCCAACACGTTTTTTCACAATTACTTGCCGGGACTGCTTGCGTATGCTAAAGCGCCTGATTATAAAATCGAATACAAAGGCAAGGATGAAGAAACGAGTGACTATCTAATCGCCATTTCGCCCAAGTTAAATAACGCTGACGGTGACATGTACACATTTTATATAGACCCTGCAACAAGCATGATTAAAAAAGTGATTGAAGATACTAACATCTATAATTATATCTACTACTTTGATAATTATACTGACTTCAACGGAGTGAAAATGGCGCTCACGCATGTGCGTGAAGACAAATACGGTGCGAGGCAATCCAATGCCATCACCGATGTGAAAGTAAATTTGCCATTGGATGACAATCTGTTTGAAAAGCCCGCAGGCAAGTGATTCCACAATATCTGCACAAAATCATAACCCAACTATTCCTTTTATGAAAAAACGATTGTTACCCGTTTTGTTCTTCTCCGTTTACATTAGCGTTGCCGCACAAAAAGTGCCCGTGCTTTTGCAGGGAGGTGAAGCCAAACCTGCGTTTACCAAAATGGAATGTCTGAATAAATTGCCGAAGGAAAAAGACTGCTATTGCAACCAATATAATTATACCTACTACATTAAGGATTATACGTTGCAGTACATCGTATCAACAACTTCAAAAGTTGACCAGCTTAAAAATGCGGTTACCCGCCAGCAGGAATACAAAGTGAAACTTGATGAGATTGATGTCCTCCGATCGCTTGATAACCTGAAAACATCTGATGAACGGTTTAGCATCAAAAACATGGAAGGCAGTCGGCAGCATTACTATCAGTTTGAAATATTTTCAAAATTTACAGAGGGAATAAAAACAACGGAATATGGCAAACCTGTGGGCTATGAAAGCAGCACCTTCACCTGCGAAAGCTACAGTGCTGCGCACGATTTTCTGGAATACCTGCTCGTAGAACAGATGAATGTTCCCAGATAGGCAACTGCGATAACATTTATTACCCGGCTGAGCGAACACGATTATTGCTTAACCTAATGACATTAAACCTGCGCCATACCGATGGTATAGGTTGCAACAATGCCGCACCAAAAAGCCGATGATTCGCTATTATTGCGCCTCGAACCCACATGAGCAATCAGCAGCCATATTTAAGTATTGTTGTCACTGCCCGCAATGATAATTACGGAGGCGATTTCAATGCGCGATTGCAAAACTCCGTGCATTGGCTTTCTTTCTTTTTGGAGAAATATAAAGTGCATAGCGAGTTAATCATCGTTGATTACAACCCGATTTTAGAGAATGCGCCATTGAAAGAAATGCTGCAATGGACTTCAAACAGAAAACAGCTCACCATTCGCCTGCTGCATATTCCAAATGAAGTGCATCAAAGTTTGATAAATCCTGAAGTGCGAAAAACAGTGCCGCTGTTTGAGTTCAATGCCAAGAACATGGCGATTCGCAGGGCGCACGGGGAATATATCCTCAGCACCAATGCCGATATTATTTTTCATCCTGCCCTCATCCGGTTTATCTCCTGTCGCATTCCCGCAAAAAACAATTACTACCGCACCGACCGCTTTGATTTCAAAAAGATTGAACACTATGATTTGCAAAACCCCTTCGCCACGCTCAGGGAAATCGAGAAGAAGGTGTATCGCATCATGCTGAAGGGTTATGGCTATCATCTGAAAGGCAACGGAGTCACTTTCAGGGAAGAAAACATGCTGCGCCTAAAAAACGCCTGGCGCATTTTTCTCGATTTGAATTTGGTGAAAATAGAATCGCTTGCGAAAAAGTGGAACATGAACATCACCTATGATGCGTTTGCGCAGCGCTACCACACGCATTGCAGCGGTGACTTCATGCTCATGCACCGCGAGCACTGGTTCGATTTGCGCGGCTATCCCGAAGACACGTTTATCTCCACACATTGCGATGCGCTCTTCACCGTGATGGCGGGCGTTTCAGGATTAAAGGAAAACGTGCTGAATTTTCCCGTGTATCATCAGGATCACGAGAGGCGCTACAAAGCCGACTTTGACGAAGCCGCATTCAGCAAAGAAATCAATGACATGTTCACGCGCTTCATGCACGACAGCCGTGAGATGGAAAGAAACCACGCCCCAAAAATCGTGAACGATGCCGATTGGGGACACGGAAACCGAAACTTTTTAGAGACGATTATTTAAAACGGATGCCGTTATGCTGAGTTTATCGAAGCAGGGAGTGAATTTCATTGTCGTATCGCTCAATCATCTTTCTCCAATCATATTGCTCAACAAACTGATGCACGTTTTCCCCCCGTGGCAACTTCACATCGAAGATGAGCCGTTGCAGACGGTTCACAAATTCACGTTCGTTGTCTTCATAGAAAAAGGTGTAGTGCAACTGTTGCGGAATATGTTCGGGATAAGCAAGGCGTTTAGGGAGCAGGGGAAACACATCGCAATACATCGCCTCGACAACGCTCGTTCCAAAGAAATCATGCACCGAAGTGACGGGAAGAATATCGCACTTGCACAACCATTGGACATACTCTGCATAATCTTGTGCAAAGCCGAAATGAAGAATGTTCTCTTTCAGTTTTTCTCTTGCTTCATCAAATATTTTCGGACGACTTTCATAGCTTTCGCCCAATACCACCAATTTAAATTCAACACCCCTTTCTTTTAGTTCAAACAGCGCATGGAAAAACGCTTCAGGATTCTTGTCATATTCCCAGCGATGATTCCACAGGATAACTGCCCTGCCTTCTTTTTTAATTTCCGCAGGTTTTAGTTGTTGAATCTTTTCCAAATCCATTCCCAATGGCAACACCGAGCTTTTCTTTTTAATGTTTTCAACACTGCCTGACTCATTGTTATCAGGAAATGCTTTCAGAAAAACAGGAAGTTCTTTGAAGAAAGAATCAAAATGATATTGCGAATTAAAAAACACCTTATCAGCGGCAAGCGCAGAAGTGTAATTGATAAAGCAGTAATGAGTGTCGCGCTGCTGCCGCACATCGCTGTCCATTGGCGACCAGGGGTACGTGAGTTGGTTTTCGTGAAAATAAATTGCAGAGGGAATATTATGTGTTGCAGAGCGGGTAAGACCGAGGAACACTGACAGGTCAAGCATGTCTGTGGCGAGCAACACATCAGGTTGAAAATTGCTTTCGAGAAATTTGCGCGCAAGTGAAACTGCGCCACCGTGCATCCGCCATTTCCAGTAATGCCCGCTGAGGGAAAAGATTTTTATTTCATGCTTGCTGTGCTGCGCAAATTCCTCCGCCCACTTTTTATGCGAGCCTGTAAGAAAAGGCTCCAGCAGGGCGATGCGCATTACTCGCCTTCTTTTTTCTTCGGGAAAGGCTGCACCATTCCGCTCGGCACGATGAAGTAACCCTTGTTATCAACAAACTCAAATTCATTCAGCAAGCGTGATGCTTGCAGGTCAATAAAGAAATCGCCCTTTTGAAACACAAGCGAATCCATTTGAAAAGTTTGATGCGCAGGAATATTATAGATGGCAAGCCGCATCGTATCCTCTTTGCGAATTAATTCTGTTTGCACGAGATACAAACCACAGATTGCAGAAAACGACAGCAACGACTTGTCCATCGGATTAATAAAGAAGTTATAACCCTGCTCATTGTGTTTCACGTTGAATGCGCCCGTTTGCAGCATGGAATCAATGGGATTTACAGTTTCCACGTTATCATAAAACTCGCCTTCATCTTTCGTGAACACATACCAGATGTTCTTTTCCAATTTGTCCGTCATTGGCTTTTTGCTTTTCTGGTCAAGCAACCGAAAGGAATAAATGCCCACGCAAGTCTGGGCATAAGCGAGTTGATATAGGGGAGTGCAGGCAAGAACGAAAAGAAGTTTCTTCATGATGAAATTTTGTTTGCGTGAAGTTTTCAAATACGGTGCCAAATTAGAAAACAATGCACAGACGCAGGTTAAACTTTTTCACACTAAAAAAGTGAGATTGATTAGCTTTGTGAAAAATTTTGAAAGGATGACCAAACAAGACTATCTCAAAGAAAAAATTCAGCACATTGACATCACAAAGTACAATGTGGTTCCCCTCGTAGATGCCATGAAAGACATGGCTTTTCAGGCGCGTAACCTGCATAATGCAGCGCGCATTTTCGACATGATGCAACAGGATAAAGACAGCGTGGTGTTTCTCACGCTTGCTGGCTCGCTCATCAGTGCGGGGTTGAAAAAAGCAATCCTCACGTTGGTTGAAAACAACATGGTTGATGCAATCGTGTCAACAGGCGCGAACATCGTTGATCAGGATTTCTTTGAAGGACTTGGCTTTTTTCACTACAAAGGCACACAGTTCGTTGACGACCAGAAGTTGCGCGAGTTGATGATTGACCGCATCTATGATACGTATATTGATGAAGAAGACCTTCGCTTGTGCGATGATACGATTGGTAAAATTTGCGAATCGCTTGAAAGACGCCCGTATTCTTCGCGCGAATTCATTTATGAAATGGGTCGCTATTTAGATTCAGATAAGAAGTATGCAGAGAGTCGTGAAGAGTCTATCGTGTATCAGTGCTACAAAAAAGGCGTTCCGATTTTCGTACCTGCCTTTTCGGATTGCTCCGCAGGGTTCGGTTTGGTGCATCACCAGTTCCACACACAGGGACCAAAAGTGACGATGGACTCAGTCGCTGACTTTTTGGAAATCACAAAAATCAAAATTCAACATCAGGAATCAGGCATCATGATGATTGGCGGTGGTGTTCCGAAAAATTTCGTGCAGGATATTGTTGTTGCTACAGATATTTTGGGTGAAGAAGCACCAATGCATAAGTATGCAGTGCAAATCACCGTTGCCGATGAACGTGATGGGGCACTCTCCGGCTCTACCTTGAAAGAAGCTTGCTCTTGGGGAAAAGTTGACACCGTAAATGAGCAGATGGTATTTTCTGAAGCGACCATTGCATTCCCGCTCATCGCAGGATACGCTTATCATAAGCAAAACTGGAAAGCGCGCAAAGAGAAACGTCTCAACGATATGTTTGCTTCAGTGGAAGCGTAATCGTAAAGCAGATTTTACAAAGAGCAAAATCCCGGTTCATCTGGGATTTTGTGTTTTATAGCGAGAAATTTTCTTGCAGAATCTAACTCACTTTCTGGTATCGCGGATGAAACCTGAAAATGGTATCACGCAAATATTCGCGGTCAAGATGCGTATAAATTTCAGTTGTCGTGATGGAAGCATGTCCGAGCATTTCCTGCACCGCGCGAAGATTTGCGCCTCCCTCCACTAAATGAGTCGCAAAAGAATGTCTGAATGTGTGCGGGCTGATTTTCTTTTTGATGCTGGCTTCTTTTGATAGTTGCTTAATCAGCATGAAAACATATACCCTTGAAAGTTTGCTGCCCCTGCGATTGAGAAAAAGAAAGTCTTCGTTGCCTTTCTTGACAGGCACTTGCGGACGCACTTCGTTTTTGTAAATGTTGATGTATTTGATGGCATCGCTCCCGATGGGAACAAGTCTTTCCTTATCCCCTTTTCCAATCACCTTAATGAACTCTAAGTCAAGAAAGAGCGTGGAGATTTTCAGGTTTACTAATTCGGATACGCGCAACCCGCAGCTATACAGAGTTTCGAGCATGGCTTTGTTGCGCGCGCCTTCCGGTGTGCTGAGGTCAATCGCATTTATCATGCGCGTGATTTCATCGAAACTCAATACATCAGGAAGTTTGCGGCTCAGTTTTGGGGCTTCAAGTAATTGCGTTGGGTTGGTGTTCATCAAATCTTCCATCAGCAGGAACTTGTAAAATGCGCGGATGCCGGAGATTACCCGCGCCTGAGAACGGTCTTTCACTTTTTTTTTGCTTACCCAAACGATGAATTCCTGCAAGTTTTCAAGCTGAATTTGCTCGGGAGTAAGTTTTAATTCTTTCTCAAGCAGGAAACTTTCAAACAGCCGGATGTCGTGCATGTACGCCTCAACTGAATTTTTTGAGAGCGAACGCTCCAATTTCAGATAAGATTCAAAACCTTTTATTGTACTTTTCCAATCCAATTTTCGATGGATGATTTATGATGGATGATGGAATATGAGCAATCCGCAATTAGCATAACTTAGTCGGCAAATTAAACTTGTCTGCCGCTATGCGCATCATGATTATCAACGGACCCAACTTGAATTTGTTGGGAAAACGCGAGCCGGAGATTTACGGAAAGGTGTTGTTTGAAGATTTCTACAAAATGCTGAAATCAGGTTTCCCTAAAATCAAGCTGGAATATTTTCAGAGCAATACGGAGGGCGAACTAATTAACAAGTTGCATGAAGTCGGATTTTCCTGCGATGGAATTGTGCTGAATGCTGGTGGCTACACGCACACATCGGTTGCGCTGGCAGATGCAGTTGCTTCGATTAAAACTCCTGTGATCGAAGTGCATATTTCAAATCCATACTTACGCGAAGAGTTTCGCCATAAGTCTTTGCTTGCTCCGAAATGTAAAGGATCAATTTCAGGATTGGGATTGGAAGGTTACAGGATTGCGGTTGAATTGCTGACGGAGAAATAATATCATTTGAATTTGCTGCTTGTCAATTCGCTGAAGTATCGAATCCTTCTGATAAAATAATCCACGATAATGGTTCCCTTGTAAAAGCCATTCTGATTTGGTTCTCCGATTTTATGTTGCTCAATGATTTTCCAAACAGTTTTTCTTTTTGAAATGATTTGTTTCAAATCGCTCACAAAATGAATGTGCGCTTTCATTATAGCAAAGTAGTCGCGCCAGTTTCCTGTGAATAAATTCTTGTAAGCTGAAAGAATGTCAAGGATAAATCTTGTTTAAGTGCGTGCGAGCACAACATCGCTCGGCAGGTTTTTTACCATTGCAGTAAGGTTGTTCCGATAATTAAGAAATGTCTTTTTGGGATTGCCGTGCTGTAAACTGCCTCCGCCAACATGATATACAATTGAGGCCGGACAATATTTAATTGAGTATCTGGCATTCTTGATTCGCCAGCACAAATCAATCTCTTCGAAGTGCGCAAAGAAGTCGGCATCTAATCCTCCGAGTTGGTGATACAAGCGCGAGCGAATGAACAAACAAGCTCCGCTTGCCCATGCAATTTCTATTTCGGTGTCATATTGCCCTGTGTCTTTTTCGATGGTGTCGAAAAATCTTCCGCGACAAAAAGCATATCCGTGTTTGTCTAAAAATCCTCCCGCAGCGCCTGCATATTCAAAAGATGATTTGTCGTGAAATGCGCGCAACTTCGGTTGACACGCTGCAATGTTTTTATCCTTCTCCATCAATGCAGCCAAGGGCTCTATCCAATCGGGAGTGACTTCAACATCTTGATTGAGCAGGACATAATAATCGGCTTCTACCTGCTTCAGCGCGACATTATATCCTTTCGCAAATCCGTAGTTCTTTTCAATCTGAATAATGTTTACAGAAGGAAAATTCTTCCTGAGAAATTCAACCGAATCATCTGTTGAGTGATTGTCTGCAACATGAAAAGTTGTGTTGGTATAAGTTGTTTTTAAAAGCGATGGAAGAAACTGTTCTAAAAACTTTTTCCCATTCCACGATAAAATGACAACTGCAACAGCAGGATAACTCATGCTCTTTTTCTTTTCCACCTGCGGTGAGACCACAGCCAGTTGTCGGGATGAAGGTTAATTGCGTTCTCAAGCGCTTTGGTATGAATGTCAGTGATTTCACCTTCTTTGGTTAATGCAGGATTTTCAACCAGCAGCGAAACATCAATTGTATAATATCCGCGCTTCACTCTTTGAATATCACCATAGACAATGGGTAAGTCAGTCATCTTCGCAAATTTCTCAGTTCCTTTGAACACAGGCGTGTCTTGATGTAAAAAAGTAGTCCAGTGAGCAGTTTTTGTATTGGAAGGAGTTTGGTCGGTAATGAAGATATAGAGATTCGGTTGCTTACCATGTTCCTTTAGCATTTGTCGGGCTTGCGTATGTGGGAGAAGCATCATGCCGAATCGTGCGCGCATTTTGCGGGCGAAGCGGTCGAAATAAACATTTTTTAGCGGTCTGTAAAACACAATCGGGCGGTGGCGCACGGCAAGACTGATTCCAAGCCCTGCCATTTCCCAGTTGCCGCAATGCCCGATTGTTGCAATCACGCTTTTTCCTTCTTTGAAGTAGTTATTGAGCAATTCTTTATTCCTGACGATACAGCGGTTCTCTACTTCCTCTTTTGAAATCGTTGGGAGTTTAATATTCTCGACAAGGATGTCGCAAAAATTTTTGTAAAACTTTTTTGCAATTACATTTAGCTCATTCTCTTTTTTTTCTGGGAAAGAATTTCTCAGATTATTCAACACTACGTTTCCTCGGTAGCGAATCACATAATACACAACGACAAACAAAATATCAGAGAAGACAAACAGAACGCTGAAGGGAAGTAAGGAAAGCGGGAAAATGATTGCGCGTGTGAGCCACCATGCAATGCGACTCATGCTCATTCTTTTTTATAATAGTCAGTGGCTTTTGAGCCGTAATGCGGTCGCACTTCGGGGTTTTCCATTTCCAAGGGACTTTCACCTCCCATGAACGAGGCATAAATTATACGCTGCCATTGGTCATTTCTGATTTCCCCGTTGGCAGTGGAATGAATCAATTCATAAGTGTTGGTAACGAGGTCTTGATTGAAAAAAACAAATTTCACATTGGTTTGCCCGTTTGCAATTTGATTGTAAGTCCAGATTTCATAAGGCAATGCGCCCGGTTCGCGTTGCGAGTTAAGGATATCCGTTGGTGCACCGTATTGGAGTCGAACACGTCCTCTGTCGGTTTGAAAGCCATAATAAATTGTTGTGCCATAGTTGTCGTTCACCATTTTTATTTCTTTCGAATATTCCTGCCATGCAGCAGCAGGATCAGATGCGTTGCGGTTCATCCAAAAGAGCAGGAAGTAGCGCTGCTTGTCAAGCAATGTTCCATCTTTAAGAAGGCTGTGTATTTTCTTTGATTCATTTACATCCGTCAGCGGCAAGATGGATTTCAAATGATACTCAGACGATTCCGTTGTCATCGCTTCCACAAACGTATTTTCAACAAAAAGTTTAGCGAGGCTTTCTGGCGTTGCTTCAATCTCTTTGCTGCGCTGAAAGAACAGTTGCTTCAAGGCGAGCAGTTCGTTTTTTCTGTTGCGCATTTCCATTGTCAAATTATAGTTGCCGGTATAAAGTCCTGAAATGTCAAATTCAGAGAAGACCACATTCACCGCGCTTGCCGGAATTTTCCGCGAGTAGGAGAGATTGCCGACAACTGTATTTTCTTTGAATTTTTTTACCGTAACAATCACTGCGGTTTCGTCATTCAGTTTGTCCGTGTTGTAAACTTCCGCGTAGAAAGTCAGCTTGTTGATGCCATCGGGAAAATAATTGAGCACTTGCGGAACCATGTAATAGCCATTGCGCGTGTAAAGATTTTCTTCTGTGCTTGCATAGAATGTGTCAATCATAGCAATGTCTGAGAGTTCCACTTTCGTAGCATCAAAGGCAATTGAAAACGGCTCTGTTTTTTTTGTGGAATTATTTTCTTTGTTCATATCTCTGAATGAAGCTTCGAGCGTGTAAGAGCCGGGCGCGAGTGCAAACCGCTTTTTGTCAATCAGGCTGTTGGCAAATGAATTCGTGTCATCAGTTTCAACGCTGTGCAGCAGATATTTATCAAAAGTGATGATCTGCTCGCCTTGTTTGTAAACGAGCGACACTTCCACCGAGCCTTTCTGTTTTCCGCTCGCCTGTTTTGCAAATTGGATAGAAGTTGAAGTAATGAAAATATCCGTTTCCACATACGTGCCGATTTCGGGCGCGTGGAAAACGCTGTTGGTGACAAATACCTCAATGGCTTTCGCAGGAAAAATCCCTGCGCAAAATGCCGCAATCAAGAAGATAAAAAAGATTTTACTGCTCATAAATCTGTTCTCCTAAAATTAGTGAATATATTTGGGCTATGGCAAAGCTGCTGATTGAAATGCAATACTTAGGTTCGATTTCTTATTACCGCGAATTGCTTCGTTACAAGGAAATTCTTTTTGAGACGCATGAGAATTTCGAGAAGTCAACGTATCGCAATCGCTGTTATGTAGCAAGTCCAAATGGGAAATTGCGCCTCACGATTCCTGTGGAGGGCGGCAAAGGGCAGCGCGCACTGTATTCTGAAATCAAGATTGATTACGAAGAGGATTGGCAGAAAATTCATTGGCAGAGTCTCACTTCCTGCTATCGCAATTCGCCTTATTTTGAATTTTATGAAGACCGCTTTGAACCATTTTATACGAATCGTTTCGAGAAACTCTTTGACTTTAATAATCAGATGTTGGATTTGATTATCGAACTGCTAAAGATTGATATAAACATTGAATTCACAGTTGATTATCAAAAGCAGTATTCAGACGCGGATGATTTCCGTTCCAGAATTTTACCTTCCAATCCGCAGGAAACAGTTGTGAAATACCGCCAGGTGTTTGAAAATAAGACGGGTTTTATTCCCGACCTCAGTATCGTTGATTTGTTATTTAGCGAAGGACCACATGCAAAAGAGAAACTTTCACATCACCAACCTCTCCCGATGGGAGAGGGACACAAAGATTTTCGCTCCAAGAACACGGATTAGCCTAAGTCAATTTTCGTACTCCTCCATTTTCTACTTTTGCACTGCTTTTAAATATGGCAGGAAAAAATTTTGAGATTGGCGTTTCAACTATTTCGGGAGGCGCTGTTGCGAATATTTTTAAAATTTTTAAGGAGAATAAAATCGAATCGCAGTATTACCCCCGTGTGGTTGCTTCGGTATTGTTCAGCATGTTTGCAGAGCCTTTTCGCTGGTGGGAGCATCTCCGTTATGATGTGCGCATCAATTCCTTTCAAATAGAAAATGACCCCGTTTTCATTCTTGGTCATTGGCGCAGCGGCACCACGCACCTGCACAATTTAATGTCAAAAGACACACAGTTCGGATATGTCACTACTTATCAGGGTGTTTTTCCCGAGCTGTTATTGGGTAGCTCCTGGTTGTTTAAAACATTCATGAAAATGATGATGCCCGAAAAACGCGCTTCAGATAATGTTGTGCTTTCAGCCGATTATCCGCAGGAAGAAGAATTTGCGCTCGGTAACATGAATCCTTATGGCTATTACAATTTCTGGTATTTCCCGAAGGATACAAAACGGGATTACGAACGATTTATCGAATTTAAAGGAGCAAGTCCTGCGCACTTTTCCCGTTGGAAAGCCGACTATCTGCGGCTTGCAAAGAAATCTTTACTCAACACGAATCGCAAACGCTTCATCTCGAAAAATCCGCCACATACCGGCAGGATAAAACAACTGCTCGAACTTTTTCCCAATGCGAAGTTTGTGCATATCTATCGCAACCCCGTTGTGATTTTCATTTCCACGAAAAAACTCATTGAAAGCACGATGCCCGCGCTGCAATTTCAAGATATTACCAGCGAAGAACTTGAAGAAAATATTTTGTGGGTGTATGAACAGATTATGCAGGCTTACCTGCGCGACCGCGCGTTGATTCCACCGCAAAATTTGATTGAATTGCGTTTTGAAGACTTTGAAAAAAACACGCTGCCTGAATTAGAGCGCATCTATGGGCAACTTCATATTCCCGGATTTGAAGCGGCAAAGCCTTATTTTCAGCAATACATTGACGCGCAAAAAAGCTATGAGAAAAACAAGCACACCCTGCCTCGCGCAACAGTTGATAAAATAACATCCCGCTGGAAATTTGCGATGGAACAATGGGGTTACAATCTGCCGGAGAATTTGGAAATCAGCGATTGACAATCCTGTAGATGTGGCGCGTACTTCTCTTGTTTCTTTAGATGCTCTGTTTAGAGGCGCAGAAGGCAGGAGGGGAGTAGTAGGTATTCAAAAGAAAGTCATATAGAGCCGATTCGGAGTAGAAAATTTATCTTCGAAAAGTAATAAACTTAACCTGTGTTGAAATATTCACCTGCGGAATCATGGGGAGTAAATCGGAATGCGCGGTGCGTTGCTTCGTAGAAAGTGAAGTGCTAAAAAGCCGCACTGCATGTAGCCCTGAAATGTTACTTCTTAAAACCTAAAACTTTTAACTTGCGCTTATGCGTGTATATTTTTTCCTCTGCTTTATTCTTTCCTCTGTTTTGCTTTCTGCGCAAACCGAGCAATGCGGTACCATGTATGCCGACAGCATCCTGCGCAGCAAAATTCCAGGTGCGCCTTCTCTGATTGATTTTGAAGAATGGCTGCAACTGAAAATGAATGAGCCTTCCAATGTCGCTAATCAGCGCGGAGCGATAGTAACTATTCCTGTAATCGTGCATGTGATTCATGATGGTGATGCGGTGGGCAGCGGGCAGAATATCAGCGAGGCGCAGGTGCTTTCGCAGATTGATGTATTGAATGAAGATTTCCGCAGGCTGAATGCAGATGCGGTGAATACACCCGCTACTTTTTTGCCCGTTGCTGCTGATATTGAAATTGAATTTTGTCCCGCTGTGGTTGACCCGAATGGCATGTTGCTTGCCGAACCCGGCATCCACCGTGTGCATGCAGGACAGGCAACATGGGCAAGTTCTGCGGATATTGACATCAACCTGAAGCCTTCCACTATTTGGGACCCCACGCGCTACTTTAATATCTGGACGGTTGATTTTGGCAGCGGCTCTACGTTGCTTGGCTATGCGCAGTTTCCTGAAGGCTCAGGTCTTGCAGGAATGCCAACAGGCGCACAATCAGCGAATACCGATGGCATCGTATGCCGCTACAACGCATTTGGAAGAGTGGGCAATGTTAATTCCCCTTACGACCTGGGCAGAACTGCTACACACGAAGCAGGGCATTGGCTTGGCTTACGCCACATCTGGGGCGATGGCGATTGTTCGGTGGATGATTATTGCACAGACACGCCCGAATCAGATGCTTCAAATAATGGATGTCAAACGGGATATGTTTCTTGCGGCAACGTGAACATGGTGCAAAATTATATGGATTACTCCAATGATGCGTGCATGAACATTTTCACATCGTGCCAAAAAACACGCATGCGAACGGTGTTGCAAAACAGTCCGCGCAGGGTGGAACTGCTCAACTCAACAGTTTGCGAATTGCTCAACCAAGTGGATGTCACGGGGCAAGTGCGCGATGCGCAAACTACACTTGGAATGCCGTTTGCGAAAGTGCGTTTCAAGAATGCTTCTTACAACTATGAGGCTGACTGCGATGTAAATGGAAATTTTGCCATTGATGATATGTTTGTAGGTACCTATAATGTGTATGGAGGAAAGTGGAGTTATGTTACTGCCGAATTAATTGTAACGGTGCAAAGCGGAATGTCGCCTGTTGTTATTTCTGTCAGCAAAGGATATTATGATGATTTCGTGCTGGATTTTTCGTGGGGAATTTCAGGTACAGCAACATCTGGCGAATGGGTACGTGCGCAGCCGGTGGGCACTACGTTTAATGGCGTTGCTTCTAATCCGGGCGCAGATGTTACGAATGATTTGGGTACAGAATGTTTCACCACAGGCAATGGGGGAGGAGCCGCAGGAAATGATGACGTGGACAACGGCACTACGATTATAACTTCACCTGTTTTTGATTTGACAACTTATTCGGAGCCATACATCAATTTCTATCGCTGGTTTTACAACGATGGCGGCACAGGTACTCCGAATGATAATCTTGTTGTGCGCATTACAAACGGAGTTACAACTGCTACAATTGAAACGCTTGTTTACAATACGCCCAATTCCAACCAATGGAATTTCAGGAATGCACGTATTGAAGATTATGTAACGCTCACTGCGAATATGCGATTCATTGTAGAAACAGGCGACCTTTCGGCATCAGGACACATCGTGGAAGCGGGCTTGGATTTTTTTCGGGTGATTGATTCATTGGATTCACCACAGGCTGCGTTCAGTGTTGATGTATCGCAGGGTTGCGCTCCGCTCACTGTGCATTTCACAGATGCTTCAACAGGAAATCCGACAGCGTGGCAATGGAGTTTTCCGGGAGGAACACCCAATACTTCTGCCGCGCAAAATCCAATAATTATTTACAACACCCCTGGCATTTACAATGTAACTCTAACTGTTACAAATGCCGCAGGAAACGATGCAGCAACTCAAAACGCTTTTATTACGGCAGATGAAATTCGGGCTGATTTCTCTCCCGATGTGCAGCAGGGATGTCCGGGATTAGTTGTTGAATATTCTGATTTCACTTCGTGCAGTCCTACAACATGGCAATGGAGTTTCCCCGGTGGAACGCCATCAACTTCTTCTCAGAAAAATCCGGTGGTGACTTACTATACATCAGGCGTTCATGTTACTACGCTCATTGTTGGAAATGCTTCAGGAAATGATACGCTAATGATAAATAATCTTATTACTATTCTTGAAAAACCTTTCGCAACAATCGCAACTGTGAATACTAAATGCTTCGGCAGTTCAGATGGCGAAATTGTTGTCACCGTATCACAAGGAACACCGCCATATTCTGCATTGTGGTCTGACGGGCAAACGGGATTGTCGAGAAATAATTTATCCGTTGGAAACTATTCCGCAACCATCACCGACCAAAACGGATGTAAAGACACAACCGCAATAGTTGCAATTACACAACCTGCTGAGTTACTTTTATCTGTTTCCTCAACTCCTGATTATTGCGGAACGAATAGCGGAACTGCGGAAATTACAACAAACGGGGGAACGCCACTATACATTATAGAATGGAATACTGGCGCAAGCGCGTCAGCTATTTCCAATTTGGCAAGCGGGCAATATTCTGTAACTGTAACCGATGCAAACAGTTGTCAAAAAATCGAGAGCGTTTCTGTTGCAACAAATAACAACACGCCAATAGTTGTTCTGACTGAAGAAGATCTTTCCTGCAATGGATTAAGTGACGGAACAATTATTTCCTCTGTTTCAGGAGGCACAGCGCCATACAGTTATGAATGGTCAAATGGAGCCGATAGCGCTTCTGTTTCAAATTTGCCTGCTGGAAGTTATTCCTTAACAGCGACTGATGTGAACGGATGTTCTACTTCGCAATTGGCAATTATTGAACAGCCCGATGCAATCTCTGTCAGTGACTCTGTTACCGATGCGTCATGCGGATTAAGCAATGGAGCGATTTCACTTTCCGTGTCAGGCGGTGAGATTCCTTATTCTTATTTGTGGAGAACAGGAGATACGTCTGATAATCTATTGAATGTTGCAGCGGGAAATTATGCGCTCACCGTAACTGATAATAATAATTGTGAAGCGCAAAATACATTCACAGTAAACACAACAGGCGGACCGGACTTTCAAATGACAACGAGTGATGCGTTGTGTTATGGGCAAAATGGTTCTATTACAGTTTCTATTATTTCTGGAACACCGCCCTACACTTACAACTGGTCAACAGGCGATACGGGGCAAATACTCACAGCATCAGCAGGAACTTATTCCGTGAGCGTTGCTGATTCAAGCGGATGTGTTTCTATTGGCGATACTTCTTTTAGTGAGCATTCAGAATTGCAACTTGCTGTGCAGGTTGCTGATGTTGTATGCAGCGATAAAGTTGGATTGGCAACTGCGTCAGCAAATGGAGGAACACCGCCATATACCTTCTTATGGAATAATCAAATCTCCGGTGATTCTGTTTTTCTTGGCGATGGAATGAACGAAGTAACTATCACAGATGCAAACGGCTGTACCGCCACTGATTCTGTGCTTGTGCTTGCATTGCCCGAACCGCATTACGCGCTGCAATCAGCGCCCGACAGCGCAAATCAAAACACAGGTGCAGCAACAGTTACTATTACAACAGGCGTTTCGCCTTTCAGCTATTTGTGGAGTGATGCGCTTGCGCAAACGGATTCTGTTGCAACAGGCTTATCGGCAGGATTATATTTTGTTACCATCACTGATGGCAATGGCTGCGAAGTGGTTGACTCAGTTCTTGTGGAAGCATTTGTAAGCGCATCATTTCCGACAGAACATTCTATCTCTCTTTATCCCAATCCGAATAATGGCATTTTTAGAATTGAAACGCAGAGTGATTTTTCATCTCTCCATGTAGAAGGTTATAATGCGCTTGGTGAAAAAATCTTTTTGCTTCAAAATTTAGCAGACTCACCATCCATCATTGATTTAAGAAACTACGGCAAAGGCGTTTATTGCATCCGCATTTTCATTGATGAAAAAGTGATTACGCTGAGAGTGATTTATGCGTCTGAATAAGTTTGTCTTTTCATTCCACAAAAAAATAAGCAATAATTAAAATACGCAAGCAGGTCGGCTATAAGTCAGGCGCAAGAATGAAATCTATTCGCAGCGTGTAAAGCCCAGCCCGATAAGAAAGCCCGGGAGTAATGCGTAAATCAACATTAAACTTATAACACCCGGGGCGTGAAAGATAATCGCCCGCCATGTTTGTGCCGACAGGCGTTACATCATCGCAACTGATAGCTGCATCAGGCGCATTCAGGCGGTCGCCAATAATATCTGTGGGAGTGGCGATATCTGTAAGCGGAAAAAAACCAGAAGTAAGTGGGGTATTACTTTGATTGCGAAAACGGATTTCAATCATATTTAAATCAGGAGCCTCGCCATTGTTGGAATAGTAAGTGGTGGCATCCCACTCTCCGGCAATACTTGTAGTTGCGCCAACATACAAATCCCATTGAGTAAGTTCGGCATCAACATTCAGCGCGAGTACATTGGAAAGGGTAATTCCATTGACATATTCGTTGATAGTATTAAAGGTGAAATCAACATTGGGGCTGGTTTTACTTAATAAGGCGACTGTTTGCGCGGAACTATGCCAACTGTTGAAGATGAAAGAGAGCAAGAGGATAATAAAAGAAGCCCGCATCCGCATATTGCGGATAAAGATAGGCTATGGAAAAGGGGAGAGGCGATAGATATTTTCCACAAAAAAAGAAAAGGCTGCCCATTTCTGGACAGCCTTTTCAGATTACTTAAACAGTTTTGTTTAGAGGTCTTCAACTAATGAGTAAACCACTTCAACATAGTAGAATCCTGACTGTGCAAAACCAGGACCGGTAAGCGATACAGTTGAATTCGGAAATGTTGCGGGAATGCTCGGAACAATTCTGTAATGCAGTCTGAATTGGTTCGTAGAAGGATTGGCATAAGCAGTTCCCGGACCATAGCTTTCACCGGATGCAGTGCCAACCATACCAGCCAAAAACTGAGTAGAAGCGTCAGGTACACCACCAACAACGCCTGAGTTCGTCAAGCCTTTGAGGCTGGAAAAGGTGTTGAATGTTCCACCTGTTGGCACAGAAGAGTTAACTTCTACTGCCTGAATTTCGAGAATTTCAGCAGGAAGCGTATCCTGTCCGTTTGTGGAATAAGCATCAACCTGCGTCCAGTTGTCAGTGCTGGCATAGGCAAACAAGTCCCAAGCTACCGTAGCGTCAACTTCGAGTTTTGTAGCATTGTACTTGGTGATACCATTCTGATATTCCTGAATGGTGTTAAATGTAAAATCTACCTGTGGGTCAGTTGTCATACGTAAATCGAGGATACCTTGCAGGTCCATCGTTACATACGTGTACTCCTCATCAGATAACTGGGCGAACGATTGCATTGCAAAAAACACAAGGGCTGTTGCAAGCAGGGAAAACTTTTTTCTCATGGTTTTAATTTTTTTTGTTAAGGAAAAATTTCCTGCTTGTACGGGGGAAGAAAAGCGAAGGTTACATGTTAGCCGGAAAAATATTTTAGGGCAGCCATCTCAGCGCAGTTCATTAGGGCGAAACATCCTGTTGGCGAAGGGTTTTGGCAGGTCCCCGCATTTTGATTTTTTATCAGTTTATTTTTATAAAAATGTTCCGAGATGGAGAACCCGGAACATTTACATACAAAAATTGTGAATCAGAGAGGCGTGAAACGAGTGGACAGTGCAGGCGTAATTCGCGAAAGTCAACAGAGGTTATTTAAAAACTGAAAATTGAATTAATTGCGGGTGCGTCTTTTCAACTCGATTAAAGATCTTCAACAAGCACGTAAACAACTTCCAAGTAATAATCACCATCGGTAGAAGCTGTATTATTCCCAACGGAAAATTTTCCATTAGGCAAACTGGACAAATGTTTTGGAGCTATCCGATAATCAAGCGAAAATTTATTGGTAGCTGAATTCATACTTGCAGTTCCTGGAAGATAGCTTTCATTTGGTTCTTTTCCCACCATTCCTGCGATGAATTGGGTGGAATTTGCATCTGGAATACCGCCAACTACTCCTGAGTTCGTCAACCCTTTCAATCCGGTGAAAGAATTAAAATTTCCACCGACAGGATTGCACCGATTCGGAGACGATGAATAGATTTCAAGTAATTCTGCGGGTAAATGCGAGACATCTTCCGAGGAGGCGACATCTCCCGGTATCCAATAGTCGGTGTTTGCGTAGGCAAAAAGATCCCAGGGAAGGGTTGCATCCACTTCAAGGCGCACCGCGTTGAATTTCACAATGCCGTTTTGAATATCTTCATCTGAATCAAAATTGAAATTCACCTGCGGATCAGAACTGATTGTAAGAATCATCACGCTTTGAAACTCAGCTCCGATAGTGATATGTTCTTTTTTGGCGGGAGTAAAGGAAACGAGAAACAAAAATAAGAAGGAGCATAACAACACCACTTTCTTCATACTGCACATATTTTAGCTCAACAATAACAGCAAATTGAATTGTTTTAAATGGAAAGTCAAATTTTTAAAAAGTGCTTGTTAAAAAATAATTTTCAGCAGTTGGTAAAATCCGAATAAAAGGAAAATAATGCCGATGATTTTTCTTCCCCAGTATGCAAGCTTCTCTGATTTGTTTGCGATGGTTAATCCCAACTTCGCATAAAGAGAAAGTGCGAAGAAGGTGCCCAATGTAATGCCCAGCGAAAATAGAATCACCGTAGTAACGCTGTAATCAATCCACCCGTTGGAAGCGAAGTAAGAAGACCAAAGAATCCAAAAGGGAATAACAATCAGGTTGCTTGCGCTCACGAGCATTCCCTTGGTAATATTTGAAGCTGTGCCGGTTTTTTGATGTTCGATTTTGGGCGTATCTTTTTTAAGTAAAATAAACAACCCGAACAAAAGAAATACAGGAGCAGCACTGTACTGAATAATCGTAGAGATGTAAATATTTTTTGAGAGCATACTGCCGAATAATACTGCCGCTACTGCCTGAAAGAACTCTACAAATGCCGCTGCGCCTGCAACAATTAACCCATCACGCAAGGTTTTTCTCGCAGCGGTGTCCATCACGGTGATACTGATAACTCCGGGCGGCAATGTGCCTATAAAACTCATTCCTGCGCCAAGTAAAAAGGAAAATACAGGAAAGAGCGGCTCATTCATTTGCTTAATTTTTCTTTGTAATAAAAGTAAGTTTTCAGTTTGGCGATTCCTTCGTGCAGGCTCATGTAAGCAACTCCGTTTTTGTGATTGATGCTGCTGACTTTATAAATGATACTCCACTGGTGCAATAAATCTCCCCAGGCTCTGAAGAGAGAATATCCTGTTTCATAGATGTGTGTTGGCTCGCCTCCCGCTCCGTTCACTTCTACAAATTTCAGCGATTCACCGGTTTTCAATCCTTGTGGTGTTTTGCATTTTGCATCAAAGCGAAAAATAAACATGTCGGGAATCTGCTTTGCAATGTGATTGAACGTACGCAGCATTTGCTCATCCACTAAGTAACGTCCGTCAAAGAAAGCCGTTCCTCTTGCATGATTGCCGACAGGCTCAATGCGCAGCGTAGCGCCTTTGGCAGGAATCTCCTGCATGAGTTGCACTTTCTCTTTTTTGAATCGTTCTAATTGCAAAATAGATCGATTGTCTTTCTGCATCAATTCTTCAACAGATGATTTTCCATCGCCTATTACGGTCATGTATTTTTTGATTGTAATAGAACTAATCGTGCCTGTTTCTTCACCAGGAATAAGGTAAAACAAAACATTGAACTCGTGTTCGTAATCAAGATATTCCTGCAAGATAAAATCAACAGGAAATCGCGCAAGATGCTTTTCTAAAGATTCAATGTCGTCCATCTTTTCAACTAAGAAGCCGCGCTCGCCAACATCAGGTTTTGCAATGAGCGGAAATTCAATCTCAGCTTGGCGCAATTTTTCAAGAAGAAGATTGCGCTCTGTTTGGGGTTTAATCAAAATAGTTTTAGGAATAAATTCTTTTGGTATTTTTTTCAACACGCTCATTTTTGATTCGCCATAAAGTCCTCCGGTGTCAATGCCCGGATTGGAAGCCGAGAAAAAAAACAGTGAACGAGACTTGAGCGACAACCACAAAAAATAAAAAGCAATTGGAATGTAGAGAACCGAGGAAGACCAATATTCCCAATGCGTGAGCCGGATAAAAAACGGTGACTGTTTAATGCGCATCAGAAATCCGCTCACAGTCAAATTCAATTGTTGTTTCAGTAACGCGCTCTGCTATCAGGTCGTGATAATACATGGATGCGCCTTGCACATTCTTTACAATGCTCGTCATGCTTACAGTTTGCACCATGTTGTAGCGGTTCATTGTCAGGTCATTTTCGCTATCGCCCTCTCCGCCATGCAGATGAAAGTCTAAAATGTTTTTTTGCTCAAAACGCGTTCTTCCATCCAGCCATTTCTTAAACCAGAGTTCGCGTTTTTCACGAATAAGCTTTGGATAAAGCGAGGTGGATGACCATATCTTCGGCTTGTCTGTTTCAAGCGGCTTGATGTGTTTCTTCACGCTGTCCCAACGTAATTCAATCATTTGTCCGCTGTCAATTATAATCATCGTGAAAGGCTCCACTCCATTCAGGTTATAGTTTTCTAAAAAATCGTTTACGCTATTCTGCTTAAACAAATCCAGCAACACAAGTCCGCGGCTGATGCGATAAGGTGGTTTCCACTCATGGCGTTCAAAAGCGCCATTCATTAAACACGCGATACGGTTGAGGTTTGAGAGGCAAATCCAAGTGCCGCCTGCGATAGCATCTTTTGGAAACAAAAGTTGATAGCTGCCGAAATTTTCAAGAACAGGAATTTTAGTAGGACGAATCTTGCTTTCATCGCGATTGGATGTGAAGATGAACGCATCTTTTCCTACGGGTAAATATGTTACTGTACACATCCCTTTCGGTATTTTATTGTTGCATAACCAACTCCGAAATTTTCCGGCAGAGCTAAATCAGGCGTTGCGAATTTTGCTCCTATTCTAATCATTGCCATGTGGTGAATAGCGTGTTCCAGCGCATAATTCCATTCGCGCAGGCAGGTAGTCGGAATAAGTGTTGTTGCATCGCTTGTTTCGTTTACTGAAACCTGCAATAACAAGTGCCTGTCGGCAAATGAGGATTCAACCCACTGAGAAATATTTTCAAGCGCAACAAGGGCAGCCTTTGGAGACTCTTCAATGAAATGGTCTCGCGGTCGTTTATCATAACTCAGCACTCCGCTATCGCTTTGTTCCGCGATACATTGAAAAAATTCAATCACATGCCGAGTATGCTGTCCGAGAGTGGAATTTGAAAGCGCTTCAATGGGCATGCAATAGGCGGTTTCATCCATTGCCGCCAAATAGTGGCGAAGATTTGAAAACAGTTCTTCAGTAGCTTCCGGTAATTGCATGGTTCGTGGGGTGGGGGTAAAGTTAAAAATTCAGAAGCATTATAATGAGCAGGAAAACCATAGGTTCTCGCAAGAGTTCCGCAGGGACGCTTGTGATTTTTGATAGGTAGAAGTCTTTCGACTTCGTGCGCTGGCTTATTCAATGAGCGTGACTTCCAGCAACCCTTTTTCTCTCGCATAATCGCGCTTGAATAGCGATAATATTCTGGCTGACCAACCAACCCTGATAGTACGGGGTTTTGATGCACGTATTCAGTTTTTGGTCAATAAAATCATTGGTAATCAACTCTTCGGGATGATTATCCTGCTGCCAAAACTGGAAGTTGTGGTTATTCGGATTCTCTTTTCCCGCCTGTTTGAAAATCCAGAGCATCCATTTTTTGCGGCTTTCGGTCGGCTCATCCTGTATTGCTTTGAGCAGTGTGTCCGAAGTAAACTTCTTAAAATCGCATATGATTTCTTCCATCCGCAATTTGCCTTTTCTGGAAATAATAAAATGCAGATGGCTGCTCATCAAACACCACGCATGGATAACCAGCCTTTTCTGTAGCCGGCAATGGCTCAGGCTTTCTATAATCCTGTCAGCGTAAACCGGGCGAATAAACACGTCCACCCATTGCACGGTTGCAGTAGAAAGAAAATAAACTCCATCGGGGTTTGAAAACTTGTATGCAGAACTCATTCAGATTATTTATTTACCTTTAAGATAAAGAAAAAGAAAAATTGAGTGAGGAACGAATTATGTACGGGAGGTCGAAAGGCCTCCTTCCATCCAACGTCACAAGAGTCCCTTCGGAACTCTTGCGACAACCGGGAGGGATATTTGGGCTTGCAGCAGCGGCAATCACTTTTGGCATCGGGAAATTAGTGGGAGTATCCATCAATTAAACACCCACATGACCGCTGAAAATAAAATTCACTATACGAACAGCCCTGTCGTCAGGACCATCACCGTCATATTGTTGGTCAGCTTAACACCTTCAATAGCCATCATTCTTTGGTACACGAATCATTACCTTCATGGTTCTTTTCAGGAGCTTTTCAGATTTTTTGGAGAACAAGGGATATTCAACGGAATAATAAAAATTTGGGCGCCCGTTTTCTGGGGTTCTAAAACAGCCTGGACGATACTGGGAATTTTTGTCGTTGCGCAACTTGCATTGATGAAATTATTACCCGGTAAAAAAGTTTTCGGACCCAAAACGCCTCATGGCTTTACTCCTGAATATAAAAACAACGGATTCCTTGCTTTTCTAACCTCCGTGTTCGCGTTCTGGCTCTTTGGATTTCAGTTGAAAATTTTTAATCTTTCCATTATTTATGATCATCTCGGAGAAATTCTTGGTGCGTTGAATGTATTCAGCTTGCTGTTTTGCCTGCTGCTTTATTTCAAAGGTATTTATAAACCCTCCACGCCCGACAGCGGATCGAGCGGCAATCCCGTGTTTGATTATTATTGGGGCACCGATTTGTATCCGTACATATTCGGTTTCAACGTAAAACATTTTACCAACTGCCGCTTTGGGATGATGGCGTGGCCCCTGCTCATTTTAAGCTATGCCTGGAAGCAGCATGAACTTTACGGCATCAGCGACTCAATGGTCGTTTCGGTGATGTTGCAATTAATTTATGTTGCAATCTTCTTTTACTACGAATCGGGTTATTTTAAAACAATGGATATTCAGGAAGACCGGGCGGGTTTTTACATTGTATGGGGCGTGATGGTTTGGATACCAGCAGTGTATGCCCTCACTGCCCACTACCTGGTTCAAAATCCCGTGCATCTCGGTTACGGACTTTCTGCTGCTTTAATCATTGTGGCTTTAGCCGGCTTTTACAGCAAAACAAGCATGAATCGTCAGCGCTCGAATGTGCGCAGCCACAACGGTGATTATAAAATTCTTGGACACCAAGCAAAGATTATCCGCGCCCGTTATACAGATAAAAGAGGTGAAGAGCGGGAAAGTATTTTATTAGTTGACGGATGGTGGGGCATTGCAAGGCATTTTCATTATGCAGGGGAAATCTTGGGAGCCTTGTGCTGGTCGTTACCGGCATTTTTCACAAGCTTCATCCCTTATTTTTATATTACCTATCTCACCTTGCTTTTGTTTCATCGCGCCAAACGTGATGATGTAAAATGCAGGCAGAAGTATGGCAACTATTGGGAAGATTATTGTAAGAGGGTACCCTACAAAGTCATTCCGGGAGTGTTTTAACTAAAACAGCTATAAATAAGATGAGGCAATAAAAAAGGCAAATTATGAAAGAGGTCTCTTGCAAGGAGCAGGAAAACTAAAATGGAACAGTCCTAAAACTTAAAAATAATCCTGAGGTTCACCCTGCGGTTGGTGAGATAATTAGGAACGGCATAAATGGTGTTACTGATGTCTTTCACCCACACATAAGAAACCACATTGTTTACGCCAAGCAGGTTGTAAACTTCAAATGTTGCCCAAATGGATTCAAAATGCTTCATAAAACTTTTTGGTTTCACTTCTTTTCGGTTGATGTCGAAAAGCAATGCGGAGAAGCCAATATCAACTCTGCGATAAAACGGAGAACGCAGCACATCGCGGTAGCGCTCTTTGTCGGGTGGTCCAAAGGGCAAGCCCGTGGCAAATACAAGATTGAGATGGACTTTGAATGTTTCGAGCTTGGGCAGATAATCCTGGAAAAATAAATTGAAGCGCACACGCTGGTCGGTGGGGCGGGGGATAAAGCCGGGATAAACGGTGTTCGTATCAACGATAGCATCGCTATTTCCAGAACTTGGGAAAACCTGACTTCCTGTGGAATCAAAATATTGAAAGTATTGGTCGCCCTCAATATCCTCCTGCGTTGACATAATGCTCATGCTAATCCAGGATTCAGCGCCTTCCACCAATTCGCCATGCAAGCGGAAATCAATCCCTGCTGCGTAGCCATGTGCTTTGTTTTCGCCAAAGTAGCGAATCAGCACATTGTCATATTCAAAAGGAACAATGTCGTAGAGATATTTATAGTAAAGCTCCGTGACGAATTTGAATTTTCTGTTCCATGCTTTAAAATTCAAGTCAATCCCTGCAACGGCATGAAAGGATTTCTGCGCTTTCAAATCAGTGTTGACGTTGCCTTCTAAGTCGCGCATCTCTCGGTAAAAAGGCGGCTGATTATACAAGCCTGCGGCAGCGCGAAACACCAAATCGGATTTCAGATTTTTAGGATGATAGGAAAACTGTATGCGCGGGCTTACAACCCATTCTTTATTGATGCTCCACCAGGTGATGCGCGCGCCATACGTAAGGTTCATTCCTTTGTCAGCGTTTATCGTCCAGGTGTCTTGCACGTAAGCGTTGATGCGGCTTGATTGCAGGTCAATGTTTGATTTCAATACATAACCCAGCACAACAGCTTCATCATCGCCATAGGGAATGGAATACCCCGCAGAATCCAAGCGCTCCCATTCATTCAGGCGGTCTTCAATCATTTCATATTGATAGTTTGTACCCCAGCGCAGCGTGTGTGTGCCTTCAATAAAATATCCTTTGTAACCCGCAGAGGAAACAGTGGTTTCCAAATCGTTGCGAACGTAATCATGCACACCGCCTACGCCAAGGCTATAGCGCGTTTGCCCGAAGTTGTCATCGCTGAAATCCGTTTCCACTTCATCAATCCAATATTCGCCCAGAATATCAAATGCTTCCGTTTCTACTGAACGATATACAGACGCGAGCCACTTGAAGCCGAGATGCCTGTTTAGTTTTTGATTCACGCCAAAACCTGTCATAAACGTGCGGTATGAATCTTCTTCTTTCCCGTCAAAATACACGGTGAGGCGCAGCACATTATTCACTACGCCAAACGTGGTTTCACGGCTCACCGGTTTGAACACAAACTTGTTCATCGCGAAATTGGAAATCCATTCGAGGTCAACTTTATCATTCACTTTGTAAGTGAAAAAAGATTGCACATCAGTGAATGCGGGACTGTATTGCCCTTCAATTTCTAAACTTTTCAAAAGGTATTGACTGGACTTCTGACGAACGCCAATCAGATAGGTGAATTTATCTTTCTTATCCGCGCCCTCAAGATGAAACGAGCCGCCCAGTAATCCTAATTCCAAAGAGCCATGAAATTCTTTTGGGCGTTTGTATTGCACATCAAGCACGGAAGAAAGCTTGTCGCCATATTTCGGCTGAAACCCGCCTGATGAAAAAAATGCGTTGCTCACCAAATCAGGATTAATAAAACTCAATCCTTCCTGCTGCCCCGACCGAATCAGGAACGGGCGCATCACTTCAAAATCATTTACATACACAAGGTTCTCGTCATAGTTGCCGCCACGCACAGAATACGTTGAGCTTAACTCATTCGTGGAAGCTACTCCCAGGGCTTGCGAAGCAAGGGCGGCTTCAAATCCACCGAAAGGCGTTGGAATTCTTTCAATCGCCTGGGCATCAATCATCACTCCGCTTGCTTCATCACGAATTGATTCATCGGTAACTTCCACAAGCGGAATAATGCTTAATCCGATGTTGAGCTTTCTGTTGAGTTCTAAAACTTCCCCTGTTTTGAGCGTTACAATTTGGGTGTCACTGTCATAGCTCACGGAAGAAAAAATGATGGAAATTTCCTTCTCTGCAGGCGCTTCAATGCGATATACTCCATCTTCATTAGTAGCATCTCCGATTTTTGGAAAGCCGGGTATTTTAATATTTACTCCCGGGATTGGTTCGCCAGCGGAATCAGTAATCTTACCCGTAACGATTGCAGTTTGTTGCGCGTTTGAGTACAAGCAAATAAACAGGAAAATAAACAGCGCGGGAATTCTCAGCATACGCAGCCCGAAACGAGGATTAGACATAAATAGTATTAACGTCCAAATGTTTGAGGCTTGCAATGGTTTCTTTCGGGTTTGTTGATTTGAAAACAGTATTGCCTGCGATAAGCACGTCAGCGCCCGCTTTCAAAATATTGTGCGCATTTTCCATCGTAACGCCACCATCAATTTCAATCAACGCTTTTGAATTGGTTTGTTTAATGAGCGCTTTCAGTTTTTTGATGCGGTTGATTGTTCCCGGAATAAATTTTTGCCCGCCCCAGCCCGGGTTTACGGACATCATGCAAACAACATCAATGTCGGGAAGAATATCCTCAAGCTGGTTAATGTTGGTGTGCGGATTAATTGCAACACCCGCTTTCATTCCTGTTTCTTTTATGGCTTGAACAACGCGGTGCAAATGCGGACAGGCTTCAATATGAACAGAAAGAATATCTGCGCCTGCTTTTTTGAATTCATCAATGAATTTTTCCGGCTCAACTATCATCAAATGCACGTCAAGGGTTTTCTTCGTCAACGGGCGAATGCTTGTGAGAATGGGAGGACCAAGCGTAATGTTGGGGACGAACCTGCCATCCATCACATCAACGTGAATCCAGTCGGCTTCGCTGTCATTAATCAGTTGAATGGCATCACCGAGGTAAGCAAAATTTGCGGAGAGAATAGAGGGCGCAACGAGGTGCTTCATGCGCACGAAGATACTACGAATTAGGAATTAGAAATTGGGAATAAGGAATTTAACGATGGAACGAATTCGTCATTCTCAAAGCGGAATTCCTCATTCACCCAAGTAAGTTTTTAGCGACATGGAAGTAGTGGTTTTGCGCAGCCTTCTTAATGAGCGCTCTTTAATCTGACGCACTCTTTCGCGCGTAAGGTCGAATTGTTTGCCGATTTCTTCCAGCGTCATGTGTACTTCGCCTTTCAATCCAAAGTAACAGGAAACGATTTCTGCATCTCTTTTAGGTAGTACGTTCAAGGCTTTCTTGATTTCAATCTTAAGCGATTCTTTTATCATTTGCTTGTCAGAACCGGATGCGTCTTCATCCTGAATCACGTCATATAAGCTTGATTGATCTTCATCATCGCTCGCAAAAGGCGCATCCATAGAAACGTGCTTGTGCGCTCCGCGAATGATTTCGTCAATTTCTCTTTTATTGATTTTCAGAATGTCTTCTAATTCTTCGTTGGAAGGTTCGCGCTGGTATTTCTGTTCGAACTCATACATCGTGCGGGTAATCTTGTTGTAAGAACCCACCTTATTTAATGGAAGCCTGATAATTCTTGATTGCTCAACCAACGCCTGCAACACCGACTGGCGAATCCACCATACTGCATACGAAATGAATTTAAAGCCGCGCGTTTCATCAAACTTTTGCGCTGCTTTAATTAGTCCAAGATTTCCTTCATTAATAAGGTCGCTGAGTTGCAACCCTTGATTTTGATATTGCTTTGCAACGGAAACAACGAAGCGCAGGTTGGCTTTCACCATTTTTTCCAGCGCCATTGGATCGCCTTCGCGTATACGCTTTGCTAAATCCACTTCCTGGTCATCTGTGAGCAACGCTTCTTTTGCGATTTCGCTTAAATATCTTTCGAGTGATTGATTATCACGTTGCGTGATATGGTTGGTGATCTTCAGTTGCCTCATTTCGTTTCGTTGTTTAGGTTTGCTTTCTTACGCAAAGAGGGGGGTGCAGGTTGCAACCAACTACGAAGAATTACCTGGAAACCAATTTCAGAAATCTGAACACTATGAAAATGCTTGTTTATTTTTTGCTTTGCGCTGCGATTATTGCAGGCTGCGCATCAACTAAAAAAGTTACGGAGGAAGAAACCGTCACCGAAAAGGAAATGACCTCTGTGGAGAATAGTACTGTTGATGCGTTTGCGGAAGGACAAATGCTGTTCGTCCAAAACTGCGGAAGTTGTCATGTATTGCATTTGCCGACAACATTTTCAAAAGAAAAGTGGGAGAAAATCTTGCCGGTAATGATTAGAAAGGCAAAACTGGGAGAACCTGAAGGAGATGTAATTCATCAGTATATCTTCTCCGAAATTGAAAAGGGAACGCAAGATTAAATTCCTGAACTTGCTGATGTTGCACCTTCAGGAGAATGCGGGTATTTTCGCCAAATGAAAATTCACGCGATAGAGTATTCGCAACTCAATATTTTTCCAAAACTGATTCAGGACTACCTTACCAATTCGGAAACCGTTAAGCCTTTCTACAACTATTCTTTTAACTTCCAATCATTCAAACAAGGAATTGCCGACCGAAAATTTCCAATCGAGAGCAGAAAGGTTTTAGTGGAAGTTTTAACGAGGCAATACAGGGGACTTGCAACCGCCCCCATAGTAAGTGAGAATATAAAAAAGTTTGGAGAGCCGAATACGTTTGCCATTACTACTGCGCACCAACCCGTGCTTTTTACAGGTCCGCTATATTTTATTTACAAAATTATCAGCGCGATAAATGTAGCGGAGCAGTTGAGAAAGGAGTTTCCTGAAAATCATTTCGTTCCCGTTTATTTTATGGGCGCTGAAGACCATGATTTTGACGAAATCAACCATCTGTGGCTTAACGGTGAAAAAATAGAATGGCAACACGATAGGCGGGGCGCAGTCGGTAGAATTTCAACACACGACATTGCTCCGTTAATTCAGGAAGTCGAAAACGGGCTGCAAGGTGAGTTTGCCGCAGAAGCCGTGCAATTGATTAAAGATGCTTACATCGGGCGTACTACGCTGGCTGAAGCAACAGCGTATTTTGTAAATAGTTTGTTTGGCGAATACGGATTGGTCGTAATTAATCCTGATGATAAAGAGTTGAAAAAGCTTTTTGCTCCGGTTATTGAAGATGAACTTTTGAATAACCGCGCATTCACGCTCACAGAAAAACTAATCAAAAAAATAACTGAACAAGGGTATGAAATTCAGGCGAACCCGCGTGAAATCAACTTGTTTTACGTGACAGATGGTAGTCGCGAAAGAATTGTTTTTGAGGAAAAGGAAAACCGCTATCATGTATTGAATACCGCCCTTACATTTACCCGCGATGAAATTATTAAGGAAGTACAGGAACACCCCGAACATTTCAGTCCTAATGTATTTCTTCGCCCGCTTTTCCAGGAGATGATGCTTCCAAATCTCGCATATATCGGTGGGGCGGGGGAGTTGTCCTATTGGTTTGAGCAGAAAGCCATTTTTGATTATTTCAACGTGAATTTTCCAATGCTCGTGTTGCGCAATTCAGCGATGCTCGTAGATGCAAATACGCAGAAGAAATTTGAAAAAACCGGACTTGACTGGAATGATTTTTATCAGGACGAAGAAACTCTTATAAAAAACTTTGTAAAAAAGAATTCAACGAACACGCTTGATTTTTCTGCTGAAAAAGATAAAATCAATGCGTTGTTCAACGGAATTCGAGACAAGGCAGCAGCAGTTGACGTAACGCTTACAGGAGCGGTGGAAGCGCAAAAGACGGCAGTCATTAATAGCATAGAGGGACTTGAAAAGAAAATTCTGAAAGCGGAAAAACGAAATTTTGAAACGTCAACGGCTCAAATCAAATCAGTTAAAGCGAAGTTGTTTCCAAACAACAACTTGCAAGAGAGAGTTGAAAATTTTCTTCCTTATTATGCCGCTGGCGGGAAGAAATTTATTGAGTCGCTGAAAAAGGAGTTTAATCCTTTCAATAAGCAGTTGCTTTTTTTCTCCGAATAAATTCCCGAATCAATCTTTAAACGGAGTGCGTAACGTCCATTCCGGATTTTTTGATAAGAACGGCACTGCGCGTTTGATAATAAAATTAATAGCAGGAGAACGATGTTTTAAATAGAGGTACATCGGTTGCGGAACTGCTCCAACAGAACTTTTGATTTCCATTGCCGTTCTGCCATAAACAACGTGTTTCATCTTTTGCTCAATTCCCTTTTCGGCAAGCTTCAACAGTACATTCAGATACAAATCATATTCATGATTGATGGTGTGCTTTAACCCCATGTAACCTGCTACGAGGTCGCGCTCGTGTATGTAGTAAGAAATGAAGGTGACTAATTCCTCGTCTTTGAAAAATCCGATTACTCCGAATTTTTCTCCCAATGCTTGTTTCTGTCTTAACAAATGGCTGATGTCGAGCTTCACGAGTTTGAAGTCGGCTTCATCCACAACTTCATTGTAGAGTGCGCTCATTTCATTCATGCGTTGCTGCAACTCAGCAGCATCCATTTCGCGAATCGCGATTGCTGAGGCGCGCTTCTGCGCTTTCTTCATGCGCGTTCTGTATTTTGAAGCCATGTCGCCCAGGTAATCTTCAAACTTGTTCCACGTTGGGCGAATGTCAAGCAACATGTTTGGATTCACGAGAAATTCGAGGTAACCATTTTTTTTTAGCCCTTCTGCCCACGTGTTGTCGTTTTGGTAAAAATCCTTTACAAGGAAGCCTGAAATCTTTTGCTCACTTTCTGTCGCAATTTTTTCAATGCCGTCATTCACTGCTTTCAATAAGTCAGTATCTTTTTGAAATTCAGGAATAAAGTAAAAGCCATATTCACCCGTGATAAATGTGTTTCCGCTCACGAGCAGGTTTGCCCGGAAACCGCTTATCATTTTTGCCATTAATGATTTCACAGACGCCACGATTTTTGTCATCCGGGTTGCATCGGCAGGTGGAACAGGAATGACAACATTGGAGCCTTTGAAGGTGAGTACTTGGAAAAAGCCCACGCCCACAGCAATTCTGTTTCGTTCGATGATTAAGTGGCGATAGCCAATTTCGCTGCCAGTGCTTTCTTCCAGCGCTTTCAGGTAGCTGTGGTTCAGCAAAAGATGGTTTTCCGGCAACACGCTGTTCCATAGCGCAGAATCAACTGCTGTAATGCTGCTGAAAATTTTGTAAGAAAAAGCCGATGCCTGCACAGGAGCACTTGTTGTTTTTTCCGAACAAGGAAGAGAAAGGGAAATGCAATGTGCCAAAGTAATGAATTACAGGTTATAAAAAATATTGTCTTGCGCGAGTTCTTCCCTTGCACCTTCTTCAAAAAAATGCGGATAGTTTCTCTTCAAAACTTCTTTTATAAACTCTTTTGGCACATCGGCAAATGTTCCATGGTCGCAGAGATACTCCATGAATTTGCGCTCACCGCTTTTATGCTCATCATGCTCCTGAAAAATGGAATCTTCAAGTCCGTTGAACTGCAATGGTTCAACGCCCATCTTCTCGCACAATGAACGGTTGAATGCGGGAGTCGCTTTCACCCACTTGTCATTTAAATAGAACTCAGTAAAACCATGACAGGCAAACACATCTGAGCGCAATATTTTTTTGAGACGCTCAGAGCCGATATGATTCTTTACATCTGCCAGCCCGATGCGGCTGGGAATGCCCACCACGCGGGCACTTGCTGCAAGCAGGTTTGCTTTCTCAACACAATAGCCGGAACCGCGTTTGAGCACATCGCTTGCTTTAAGCCCTTCATCGCTGAGGTCAACATTGAAAGGATTGTACATGAACTTATCGCGCACTGCATAATACAAACTTACCGCCTGCTGAACAGGCTCATCAGACTCGCCTTTGTTTTTTTGCGTAAACGCAATCACCTCAGGATGGTCGCTGTTGATGTATTTGCCGGGCTTGAGATATTCTTCGTGGGGTACTGGATTCATCTTATTTTCTACCTAACAATTCATTCATTGCGAAGTTCCTCAAAATATCCGGTTCGCTGATTTTTTACCACTTTGTTTGCGCTGAAATATTTTCCGTTCATGGCGATATAAACTCCATGTTGTAATGTTTGCACAAAGGCAAGCGCACTGCCAAGGTTAAAGAATCCGTCAGAGCTGCCGAACTTGTAAGGTATCATCGCGCCTGAAAGCACGATTGTTTTTGCAATCTTTTCTTTCTCCAACGCCTTTGCTGTTTTTACCATCGTGTCTGTTCCATGCGTGATGATGATTTTTTCTTCTTCGCAGCGTTTGCATTGGCGAATAATTACATCGCGATCTTCATCAGTCATCTCAAGACTGTCAATCATCATCAGCGTGCGTATTTTGATGTCGAGCGAACATCTGCCCAACTTGAACATTTCAGGCAGGTGGGTGTCTTTGAAATAGAGTTTTCCGTTTATCTCGTCATATTCCTTATCGAATGTGCCGCCTGTAACGAAGAGCATGATAGCCATTGGTAGGTTAAAGTTTGGAAGGCGAAATTAGAGATTTCAGCGAGCGCAAAAAAAATGGGCGTTTAAATTACGCAAATTCAGAGTTGGTGCCGAATTACTCCTGCAACCAAAAGGTTATGTTGGTATTAGAATTTTGATCCGTAAACGGGTAAGCGATTATTCTTTCACCGATTTCCGGAAAGAACAAAGTGTCTTTAATTAAGGCAACTATAATGATTGAGTTGGGACGACTTTATAATCGAATAATTTTTTAACTCATCTACCCAATATTGCTCCCTTTGAACAGGCACTTCGATTAAATACAAGTTATACACTCCCCCATAGGCAATCTTTACTTTTAAGCCTATACTGTCTTCAATTAGCTGATACACATTTTGGGATGTTATAGTATCATGCACAGAGATAAGTACTTCTCCCGGGACAAAACCACCGCATTCATCTTTTTTGCATTTTGAAAAAATAAATAATAACCCTAAAAAAACAGTCGGCATTATTAACTTTCTCATATTAATCACTGATTTTGATGAGCTTCTTCACTTCTATGGCATTTCCTCTTATTAAAGTACAAAAATATGCTCCTGCGGCTATTTTATCAAAATTAAGCTCAATTTTATAGTTTCCTTTCTCATGATAGGTTTTGTTCCAAAAACTCGCTATTTGTTTTCCAGTAATGTCAGTAACGTATAAAGTAACATCTTGTGGATGTAATATGTGATATTCGATTATAACCGAGTTATTAAATGGATTGGGATAAGCTAAAAATTTATGATTTGGCTCATTAGTTGAACTGCCTGAAAATTCATCTTCAGTAATGAAACTTTCGTTATTAGAAAAACTTGTTTTTGCATTTATGCAATCTACAAACTTTACATCAGATGTTGCTGTAACGCCTCTGCTATCAGTTACGCCAACCTTGACATAAAAGTCTTCCGAGCGGAGAAATATAGCATTGGGGTCATTAAGAGTCCATGCTGTCCAATCATTATCAGTTACGGATTTAGTTGACCAAACAAAGTTATAAGGAGGCACACCTCCTGTAACATTAGCATTGCAGCTAACTAAAGATGGGCTACATACATGAAATTCAGGAGCAATTAAATCCACTGTTAAGGGTTGGATTGGAATTGCACAGTTAAAACTGGCAGGATCAATAAAAAAATGGGTAACAGAGTATATAGATGTGTTTGGCTTCAGTGAAATTGAATGCCCAGCATGAAAAACGACATTAAAGTTATCTGATCCTGTATAATTTTCAACTAGAATGTCATTAATAGCTCCATATTGTTCTGACGTAGTTTCCGTTCCCGTAACATATAAGTCGTGATCATATTGTTCTGACATTTTTATTATACTTCTGTAAATGTTTAATCTTCCGTATCCTATTTCGAGCGGCATGGGATAAACTATTGGATCAGACCAATTCAGGAGGATTTGCTTTATAGATAATGTAACACTAGAAGGGGTTGCTTTATAATTCAGGATGAGTTCATTACAAGCGGACGCATACATTAAAGCAATTGCGCCTGCAACATGAGGTGCTGCCATTGAAGTGCCTGTTAAATATCCATAAGAACTTCCAGGAAGCGTGGAATAAATATCTGTTCCTGGTGCTGCCATATCTATATAAGTTCTACTCCAAGGAGCATCACCAGATAACTCATCATTTTGATCGGTATTTGTAACAACAATTAAATATTGGCTTGAACACATTCCCGGGACATCTGTAAAGTCATTTCCCAATTCACTATTTAGATTCCATGGAGCATTTACACTTAAAACTCCCTCTTTTCCAAGAGCGTCATATATACCACACCATAAAGGGTAATTGACTGGATCACCACCGTGAGTAGAAAAGGACGCATTTGTTACTACCACAAAAGCACCCTCTGTGCCATTAGTTTGATTATACAATTCGCGCATTTTTAACACATAGGAATAACCTGCTAAGACAACAGCTTCTGTTGAACTAGAAACCTGAACAGGCATTATTTTTACATTCCAGTTTACGCCTGTAACACCAAGGTTATTATTTCCCCTTGCGCCAGCAATACCGGCAACGTGTGTTCCATGGTCAGCAGAAGTTATCGTTCCATTATTGTTGTATGAATTCCAACCATCGTAATCGTCAATATATCCATTCCCATCATCATCTATTCCATTTCCTGAAATTTCCGCAGTGTTTTTCCAAAAATCAATATCCGGGTGGTTAATATCAAAACCAACATCTAAAACTGCAATTATAATTTGGTCGTTCTGTACTGTTGCTCCTCCTGTTGTGAAGTCCCATGCACTTGGTGCTTGAATTTTGTTCATTCCGTATTGATTACTGAAGCCGGGATCGTTCGGGATCGAATTCAGATAAACATAGTGATTAAACTGGGCGGTTTTAACGAGATTATTTTCATTTAATAAGTTCAGGCATACATCAGGTTGTATACTTCCAGTATTGTATTGAAACAGCCAAATGTTAAGAGTATCAGAAATTTTTTGCTTTTGTGATAAGCCTATATTGCCAAATGCTTGAGTTAATTGGCTCGGTGTTATGTCAAAGTTCAGTTGTATTATTATTTCACCAACCACATAGTCATTGGAAAGTGTCTGACCATTTATGTTTGTGAAAAAAAATAAAGCGAAAATAATTGCCATTAAGTGTTTTACAAACGAGAATGTCTTTATTTTTTTCATTTTGCTATTATTTATCCTTTGACTATTGTTTCATTAATATTTCTAATTCAGCCTTTACTTTTTTGTTCTCTTTGTTCAAGTTAATTACGTATAGTGTCAACTCCTCAATCTTCTTCAACAGAGTAGCATCCATAGAGGCTAAATTCAAACCATTTTTTCCTATTTCAACGCCTGAAGGAACGCCCGGTAAATGTTTGTTTAACTCAATAAATGCCTTGATTGAATCTAACGATGCTAACTCATAGCCATCTTCAAAAACATAATCAGCCCAGTCTGTTTCTGTTACAAGGATTTCTTTTGCAACAATGCCCCCATCAACAGAAAGTTTTAACCCGTTGATGTTTATGCCCCCATGTAATTCATCACCAATAACTACTAAGCCGTTTACATCCAATTTCCCTCGTGGTGTGCTTGTTCCGATCCCTACTTCTCCGCCATTTTTGACGATGAGTTGCATATCGTTATCTCTAGATAAAAGAAGAAGTGAGCCTGAATTGCCTGTTTCTGAAACATGTAGTTTAGCCAGTGGTGCCGTTGTTCCACCGATCCCTACCTTATCAGAAACAAATAGAGTTGGCATACTGCTGAATCCGATTGCCAATGAGTTGCTAATAGCATTGCTGACGTTTGCTCCTATTGCAAACGCATTATTTGCAGAAGCGGAAACTGAATTTCCGATCGCAACTGAATTATCTCCGCTTGCAACCGAACTTTCCCCAAAAGCAACCGATTGAGCACCGCTTGCTGTCAGGTTTTTTCCGATAGCGACAGAATTCTGTCCGATAACGGCATCAGCCTCTGTCGCAGATACTATTCCTGCTCTAAATGCGGCTAATTGTGGTATCCACATCATCCGCGTCCCAGCTCCGACCCCTGTAATGCCATAATTAATTGTTCCTGTTGCTCCATTCACTAAGAATACGCCATCCACTTGTAGTTTAGCCAGTGGAGTATGCGTACCAATCCCTACATTTCCTAAACTTCCATAAGCATTTATGATTGTATTTTTACTTATGTTGCCATAACCGGGACTTTGGATTAATAGATTACTATTCTCAGTTTCAATATGACTTTCCCAAGAATTAATATCATGAATATTATTTTGATTGGCGTGATGATATTCATGATACACCTCAATATCAGATAGTCCGTTTGGTCCTAAAATTTTTTAATTTTCCGCTCATCAATGTATTACCCTCTACATTTAGTTTAGTATTGGGCGCAAATGTTGAAGTTCCTATTCCCACATTTCCTGTGCTTCCATTTGCATTAATAATAACATTTTCATTATGCCCTGAGCCATTCTGCAATTGTAAGGGTCCATTATCAGTGTAGATTTCATTGCCTGTCCCCACTTGCCCATAACCGGTAACATAAAGCGAATTATTTCCAACTTTCAACAAATTTGTCACATTCATATCCGCCACTGAAACATATCCCGCAGTAGGCGACACGATTAAATCAGTCACCAACTTTGCTGTGGAAACTGTTCCGGTTGTATGCAACTCAAGTGCGTTAATATCTCCAATCACATCCAATGCTACTGACGGGGTTGATGTTCCAATCCCGACATTTCCCGAAGGTCTGTAAATATCTGAGCCGTTTGCAGACCAAAGGTTATTCCCACATGATGGAACTATGGAGACTGTTATTGACGCTCTCGGGCTAACGCATCCCGAGGCTGCCATGACTTCGGCATACCACGTGGTAGTTGAAGAAAGCGATGGGTGCAAAAAAGTTGTTCCTGTCTGAAGCAGGTTTCCACCCGTTGCAGCATCAAACCATTGCACAGTTCCTCCGCCTTGCACATTCGCTGTCAGCATTGTTCCTCCGCCCTGACATACCATTGTTGCTGGCGCTGAAAGAACAGGAGCAGCAGGCAGCACGTTCGTGATAGTTACCGTAACCAACTTTCGCGGTCCGGTGCAGCCATTCACAGTTGCCTGCACAAAGTAGCGCTTGTTGGAAGTGAGAGGAGGTGTGCTGAAAACCGCGCCTGTTGCTATGGGCGTTCCGCCAAGGAAAGAAGTAAACCATTCATAGCTCCCTCCGGGCGCAGTGGCGGTAAGCGTAGCAGACGCTCCCGCGCAAACAGGCGAAGGCGATACCGTAGCAGTAGGAGCTACCGGAATCGGATTCACCGTTATTGTGATTGCAGTGCGGGAACTGTTGCACGAGGGAAACAAATTAAAACTTTGAACATAGTAAGTCGTTGTGCTAAAAAGCGGCAGGGTAGTATAGGTTGCTCCTGTCCAAATCGGGATGCCGCCCGTTGACGAATTATACCATATATAGGTATAGCTTGAGCCTGATGCAGTTAAAGTAACTGAACCACCGGGACACACCGCTGAAGGATTTGCAACAACAACGGGGGCTGCACATTGCGCAGAAGCATGCTCGTTATTATGCAAGCCTATTAAAATTAAAAGGAGCAGCAAGTTTGATTTTAGGGTTCTCATGGGTTGATTTTTTGTTTGCTAAAAATTTTCGCCTGAAACATTTTTAGGCGATGCGGACAAAAGTTGGAATCTTTGCAACAGTATTTTTGCCCATTTGAGCAACGGGATTATTGGAGAAACGAACGGGATAGTCAGAGCAACTAACGGCAGTTCTAAAAATTCTACTACTAATGCCCTCTCCGTTGGAGAGGGATAGGGTGAGGCGATGAAAGGAGCAATTTTTAGAACTGCGTTAACGGTTCAGAAAGAGTTGCAGGAACTCCGCTTTTCTTCTTTTCGAGACGCTGATTTCTTTGCCGTCATCCATGACTACAAACCCGCCATCTTCATTATTATACCGCTTGATGCGGAATAAATTGATGAGGTGCGATTTATGCACCCTGAAAAAATCATGCGCTGCGAGAAGCGCGTCATACTCGCCAATATTTCTTGAAGTGATTACCTGCTGATTGCCATTCATATAAAAACGCGTGTAGCTTTCTTCGGCCGAACAATAAATGATTTCGTTAAACGCGACACAATCAAAACTGGAAGAGGTAGGAACAACCAGCTTATTGAAAACAATTTTTATGCTGCTGTTGACGATTACAATCTTGCTCGTTTCGTCTTTCTCTCCGTTGTGTTGGAGTTTCTTCGAGCGAACGGAGTAGTTTGAAATGATTCTTTTTCGCATAGCAATAGTTGATTGCTAAATGAGGCGTCCGTTCCACAGGCACTAAAATAGAAATTTAAAAAGTCATTTGATTGATTATTGGCAATTCATAGGATAGATAGATTACAGAGTGCGAAATAATAATGTTCCGTTAATGGTTTGGAGTCTGAAATCTACACCACCCGTTTATGTATCCGTTGTACTTTGCGATAGGGATATACGTCAATGATTTCTCCTTTCTCCTGCCTGTTCTGCATGTTTTTCCAAAACTCAACGGTAAACAAATCGCCATGTGCTTCGCTGAAAATATCCCGCAATTTTCCGGGCGCTAGGATAAAGCGTTTTAATTCTTCGGGGAAAATATCATTTTCTCCAACGGAATACCACGGCTCACCTGCATATTCATCCTCATCGCGCAGCGGCTCCGGTATTTTACGGAAGTTGCAGTCCGTCACGAAGCAGAGTTCGTCATAGTCATAAAAAACTACCCGCCCGTGACGGGTTACTCCAAAATTTTTTAACAATAAATCTCCCGGAAAAATATTTGCGGCAGCGAGTTCTTTAATGGCATTGCCATAATCAATAACCGCTTCGATTGCATCTTGTTCCTCTGCTTCCTGAATGAAAATATTCAGCGGCATCATTTTGCGTTCGATATAGCAATGCTTTACGATTACTTTATCATCTTCCACCGCGATGCTTAATGAGGCGATGCGCAGCAATTCTTCCAGCAATTTTTCATCAAAGCGGCTGCGGTCATACGTGAGATATTCAAACTCCTGCGCGTCAGCAAGGCGACCTACCCGGTCATGCAGAAACACGATGCGGTATTTATCCATCACGCCTTGCCGCGTGATGTTTTTTGGCGGGTCGAATTTGTCTTTGATAATCTTCACAACAATGTTCATGGTGGGGAGCGTGAACACATCCATCACCATGCCGCGAATGCCGGGAGCAATTTCAAAATTGTCATACGATTGCGCGATGTGTTTATTGATTTCGCGGTAAAGCACAGTTTTGCCATGCTTGTCACAGCCGATGGAATTGTATAGCTCCGAACGCCTTTTCTGCGGCATGATGCTTTTGAGAAACTTCATGAGTTCTGAAGTGTTCTCAATGTCGGCAAGGAAATAGGAGCGCGTGAAACTGAACACCACGCTCAACTCATTGGACGAAAGCAACACCGCGTCTATCACGATGCCTGTGTCAAAAGGATTTAATAAAGCGAGCGCGAAGGGTAGGGTGCGGTTGCCTCTGATAATTCGCCCGATGATGTACGCGCCTTTGTTCCGGTAAAACACCGGCTTCAATATCTCGATACGGTCAAACTCAAACGAGCCGAATTCATCGGTAAGTTTTTCCTTGATTTTATTGCTGATGACGTGGATATAATAATCGGGCTTGTCATACTTCACAAAAAAGCGGTAGTCATCCAGAATTTTGCGGACAATGTCATATGTGGATTTGTCCATTAGCTCATAGCTGTTTAAAATCGTTTCCGATATCGGCTGTGTGCCGGTAATTTCATGCATCGTTACGAATTCAATTCCTTCATCCACGCCTTGTGTAGTGAAAATTTTGCGGGTAAATGAATTGTAAAAAGTTTCAGCAAGTTCGCTGTCGGGGCGGTTTTTCACCAATTTATAATAGGCGGGCTTTAATAATTTCCACAGCAGGCGGTCATTGATGTCGTCTTGTAATTCGCGTTTTAAATCGGCAAGAGTGGCTTTCAATATTTTCTTGTAGAGTTCCAACCGCTCGCGCCCGTCATATTGAATGCCGTGCCAGTTTCTCCGCTCAAAGCGCGACTTGGCGCGCCTCGTTATTTCCATATACTTGGCGCGGTAATCCTCAAAACCTTTTTGAATAATATGCGCAGCCGTTTCTACCTTTTCGCGAAGAATCATAGAGGGGTAAAATTGCGAAAAACAGGTGAGGTGCCGGTGCTTAATTCCATTGATGTTATAGATTCTTTACTTCTTCGGGCAATAGCACAACGCGAATTCATCTTTTCTTTTCAATAAATAGTTAACATTGTCAACTATTTTAACCGTTAACTGTTTTCTCGGTCATAGCTTCCGATATGTCCATACCCCTTGGGAAAAATTTCAGCCTGCTTACCAAATATTACATTGGTATTGTTTCGAAAAAGCTCTATGATTTGGAGATTGAGCGCTACTACTACGCACTTATTGTGATTCAAGAATCAGAAAATTCGATTTGCCAGAAGGAACTTGCCGAAGGTATAGGAGCAGATAATGTGACGATGGTTCGGATTGTTGATTACTTGTCAGACAAAGGATTCATCAAGCGCATTCAAAGCAAGGAGGATCGGAGGTATTATCATCTGGTACTGACGGAGAAGGCTCAAAAAACATTACCGAAAATAAAAGCAGCCTTTGACGCAGCAAATGCGATATGCTTCAGCGGATTTAAGAAGAACGAGAAGGAAGAATTTCAGCGGATGCTGCTGAAGATGCAAGACAATCTCCATCACCATCCCCGCGTGGAAGTGAATCTCAATTTTAAAAAAATCAAATAACACACTCTATGCTCCGAAACCTGCTATTCCTTATTCCTTTGTTGAGCTTTTTATATTCCTGTAAATCCGACAAATCCACGCCTGCAAATAATGGTCAGGCGAAGACTGCCACTGTTGTTGAAGTATTCATTGCCAAACCGGAAATACTGGATAACGTGATTACCACACATGGCAGCGTAATGTCGAATGAAGAAATAGAATTGCGCAGCGAAGTGGCAGGAAAAATCGAGAGCATCAATTTCAAAGAAGGCGGCAAAGTGAGCAAAGACCAATTGCTCGTGCAGATTAATGACAGCGAGTTGCAGCCAAATTTGGAAAAATTAAAAGTGCAGTTGCGCATTGCGCAGGACGAGTTTGGTCGCAAAAAACAATTGTTTGATATTCAGGGCATCAGCAAAGAAGAATATGAAGCGGCTGAATTAAAAGTCGCTTCGCTTGAATCGGATATCCGTCTTATTGATGCACAAATCCGCAACTCAAAAATTATCGCTCCATTTAGCGGCACTGTTGGCTTGAGGCAGGTAAGCCCCGGAGCCTTTGTTACCGCTGGCGGCATGATTGCCAAGCTCGTACAATCCGACCCGGTGAAAATCGAATTCACCGTTCCTGAAATGTATGCGCATCAAATTTCAACCGGCTCGCAGGTGCAATTCAAACTTGCCGGCTCTGATAAAAATTTCACTGCAAAAGTTTACGCCTTAGACCCCTCAATTGACCCTGCAACACGCAGCTTGAAAGTACGCGCTATTGCCGATAATAAAGACGGAGCGCTGATTCCGGGCGCTTATGCCGAGTTGACAATTACATTACAACAAATAAAAGACGGCTTGCTTGTACCCGCGCTTGCTGTGACGCAAGACATTAAAGGGCTGAAATTATTCGTGATTAAAAACGGACAGGCAGTAACAAAATTGGTGAAGACAGGAATTCAGAAGGGCGACTTTGTGCAAATCACAGAAGGGATGGAAGCCGGTGATACTGTAATTACAACATCACTGCTTTCGATGCGTGACGGGGTGCCTGTGCTGGCAAAAGGGACTGCTCAACAAAACGGAGGGACTGCAAAATGAACATCTCATCCGTCTCCATCAACCGCCCGGTACTTGCTACCGTTATTTCAATCGTAATCGTTCTGTTCGGTGCAGTGGGGTTCTCCTATCTCGGTGTGCGCGAGTTTCCAAGCGTTGACCCGCCAATCGTAACGGTCACTACCAACTATCCCGGTGCGAATGCAGACATCATGGAGTCGCAAATTACTGAGCCGCTCGAAGAATCAATTAACGGTATTGCAGGTATCGCCACGCTCACTTCCACAAGCAGTGATGGGCGCAGCACTATCAGCGTTGAGTTTGAATTGGGCATTGACATGGATGCTGCTGCGAATGACGTGCGCGACCGTGTTTCCCGCGCAGTACGTAACCTGCCCGCTGATGCTGACCCGCCCATCGTGGTGAAATCAGATGCGAATGCTGATGCTGTGCTTTCCATCACTGTGAGCAGCGACAAGCGAACGCTTTTGCAACTCACAGATATCGGCATTAATATTTTCAAAGAGCGTTTACAGACGATTCCCGGTGTGAGCGAAATCCGAATTTGGGGCGAAAAGAAATATGCGATGCGTTTGGAAATGGACCCGAAGAAAGTGGCGGCTTATGGATTAACACCGCTTGACATTCGCAATGCATTGCTCGCACAAAATGTGGAACTGCCATCAGGGAGAATTGAAGGTTATGAAAAGGAAACTGTCATCCGCACGTTCGGCAGGCTTTCGACTGAAGAAGAGTTTAACAACATGATTATTGCGGAGAAGAACAACACGCTCATTCGCTTCAAAGACATCGGCATCGCGCGTCTCGCGCCTGAAAATGAACGTACGCTGCTTCGCGGAAATGGCGGTGTGCCGATGATTGGCGTTGCGCTTACTCCGCAACCGGGGGCAAATTACATTGACATCGTTGACGAGGCCTACAAGCGCGTTGACCAAATCAAAAAAGAATTACCGGAAGATATCGTGTTGGGCGTTGCGCTTGATACCACTACTACAATTCGCAAAGCCATCACCGAAGTGGAAGAAACGATTCTCATCGCGTTCGGGCTGGTAGTACTCATCATTTTTATATTCCTGCGCAACTGGCGCACCACGCTCATTCCTGTTATTGCAATTCCCATCTCATTAGTTGGCACTTTCTTCATTATGTACATCTCTGACTTTTCCATCAATATTCTCACACTGCTCGGCATTGTGCTGGCAACAGGCATCGTGGTGGATGACGCAATCGTGGTGATGGAAAATATTTATTCCAAAATCGAAAAAGGAATGGATCCGGTTGAAGCAGCGCACAAAGGTTCAGGAGAAATATTTTTTGCAATCATTTCCACCACCATCACACTCAGCGCAGTGTTTCTGCCGATTATTTTCTTAGAAGGATTAACCGGAAGGTTGTTTCGCGAATTTGGAATCGTGGTGGCAGGCGCGGTGGTGATTTCCGCAGTAGTGTCGCTCACGCTTACTCCGATGATGAGTTCGCGCATGTTGAAACGAACGGAGAAGCATGGAAAGATTTATGAAGGAACAGAGCGATTTTTTGTTCGCATGATTTCAGGTTACGAATCATCGTTGAAATCATTTATGAATTATCGCTGGTTTGCCTTTGTTATCATGGCTGCGTCAATCGGGCTTGTTTATTTTATCGGAAAACTGTTGCCATCAGAACTCGCACCAATGGAAGATAAAAGCAGGCTGCGTATCATGTCAACGGCTCCGGAAGGGACATCGTTTGAAAGAATGGACCAGTTCAACATGCAGGTCATCGCGCTAACGGATACCATGCCCGAAAAAGAATCGCTGATTGCAGTTACTGCGCCCGGCTTTGGAGCATCGGTTTCCACGAACACGAGTTTCGTGCGGTTGGTTTTAACCCCGCCAAACCAACGCAAAAAATCGCAACAGGAACTTGCCACAGAATTAAACATGAAATTGCGGCAATTCAATTTTGCTCGCGCTTTCGTGATACAGGAGCAAACGATTTCTGCTGGGGGCGGCTTGCGTGGATTGCCTGTGCAGTATGTCTTGCAGGCGTCTAATTTGGAAAAGCTGAAAGCCGTGCTGCCCCAGTTTTTGGAAAAAGCGCGCAGCAACCCAGCATTTGAAGCAACTGACTATGATTTAAAATTCAACAAGCCGGAACTCAAGCTGCAAATTAATCGCGAGAAGGCGCGCGAGATGGGCGTTGAAGTGCGCGACATTGCAGAAACGCTGCAACTGTTTTTCAGCGGTCAGCGCTTCGGATATTTTATTTTGAACGGAAAACAATACCAGGTTATCGGGCAGGCTTCGCGTGAAAATCGCAATGAGGTGCAGGACATCGCAAGCGTAACCGTGCGAAATAAAAATGGGGAATTGGTGCGTCTTGATAATCTTGTTACCATGGAGGATGAAAGCAGCCCACCGCAATTGTTTCGATATAACCGCTACGTTTCCGCAACGGTTTCGGCTTCTCCGGCAACAGGATATACGATTGGGCAGTGTATTGAGGAGATGGATAAAATTGCGGATGAATTGCTGGATGAAAGTTTTTCAACAAGCCTTGCGGGGACATCAAAAGATTTTGCAGAAAGCTCCAGCTCGCTGTTATTCGCATTTGTGTTCGCGCTCATCCTGATTTATCTCGCGCTTGCCGCGCAGTTTGAAAGTTTCTTCGACCCATTCACCATCATGCTCACAGTGCCGCTTGCATTAGCGGGCGCATTGCTTTCGCTGTGGTTGTTCGGGCATACGCTCAATATTTTCAGCCAAATCGGAATCATCGTGCTCATTGGCATCGTGACGAAAAACGGAATTCTTATTGTTGAATTTGCCAACCAGCGCAGGGAAGAAGGCTTGGGTGTGATTGATGGAGTTGTTGATGCTGCGGTTCAGCGTTTCCGCCCGATTGTGATGACAAGCCTTTCAACAACGCTTGGCGCTGTGCCGATTGCGCTTGCGATTGGTGGCGGATCAACGAGCCGCATTCCGATGGGCGTTGCAATTATTGGCGGATTGTTGTTTTCACTCGGATTAACGCTCTATGTGATTCCTGCGCTGTATGTGTATGTTGAACAGTTCAGCGCATTTATTAAGCGATTATTCGGAGGTAATACCGATAAAAGCTCAGGACATTTTCAGCCCGCATCTTCTTTGAAGACAATTGTGATTTTGCTTTCCTTGCTCTTTGCTTTTTCCGGAAAATCAAATGCACAGGTATTGACCTTTGAATCAGCAGTGCAGGAAATGCTGGCAAAAAATTTCGACATCCGCATTGTTTCCAACAATAAGGAAATCGCTTCACAACTGAATAACATTGGCACAGCAGGATTTCTGCCTACCGTAGATGCGCAGTTTGGCTATGAGAAATCATTCAACAACACGGAGCAGATTTTTTTTGATGGGCGCGAACAGGGCGCTGATAATGCGGAGAACAACGCACTCAACGCGGGCGTGATGTTGAACTGGACGTTGTTTGATGGCTTCCGCATGGTTGCCAATAAAAATATACTTGAGGCGAGCGAAACGCGCAGCGGATATTACCTGCGCGCTACTTCGGAGGAGGCAATGCTGCTGCTTTCCAATCTCTACTATCAAATTGTGCAGCGCAATAAACTGCTCGAAGTTTACAGGCAATCGCTTTCCATTTCAAAAGAGCGCCATGCGCTTGCGCTGAAAAGAAAAGAAATTGGCAGTGGCTCGCAGCAGGATGTGCTACAAGCGCTCATTGACATGAATGCCGACAGCGTGCAGGCGATGCGCGAAGAAAACGAAATCGCAAACCTGAAAACAGAACTCAATCTGCTGCTTGCGCGTGATGTTGCCGGGGCAATTGAAACAGGACATGAAATTCCTTTAGATTCAACAATTCTATTAGCAGTTATTCTCGATGGAATTGCATCAGCAAATGTTGATTTGCTGATTGCCCGTGAAAACATTCGCATTGCGCAAGGAGAAGTGCGCGTTGCAAAATCAAACTTCTATCCGCAGGCGGGAGTGTATGCAGGCTATGATTACGGCACATCAACAAATGAAGTGGGTATTCTGAGTTCCAATCGCAGCTTTGGACCCAGCGTGGGCGTGTTTGCCACGTTCAACCTATTTAATGGCTTGCGCGATTACAAGAACATGCAGGTGACAAAGCTCTTGCAGGATAACAGTATGATTGACAGCGATAAGGCAACAGCAACCAGCACAGCGCTGGTGTTGCAGGCGCATCGTGACTATGAACTCTCGCTGAACGTATTTCGCCTTGAACGCGAGAATGAAGAAAATGCCAATGAAAACGTGCGCATCGCAATGAAAAGATTTGAATTAGGAAATATCAGTTCCGTTGAATTTCGTGATATACAATTACAGGCGGTGGAAGCAAGAAGCAGACTGCTTGCTGCACAATATGCTATTCGCATCTCTGAATTGGAGTTGAAGAGATTGGCGGGGCTGCTCGCTTTATAGCAACGTCAGCCTGAATGGAGTCATACGCAGCGAAGAATCTACGCTTTTCAAAACATAGAGATTCTTCGTTGCGCTCACAATAAAGCAATTTATGTTGGGGATTCTTCGCTGCGCTCACAATGACGCTTTCTTAATCCACTTTTCGTGGTTGAAACATTCTAAAAGACAGAATATAAGTGAAGAAAGTGTGCAAAACATATCCGGTTCTGTTCACAAGGATGAATAAGTTGTGCATAAGCAGGGTAGGAGAGGTGCAAAGATTGTTTACAATAAATCTTAATAAAATTTCACTTCGGCAATGCCCTGTTGTATGTTTGTATTACCAAGTGAGGGATTAAAGCAGGCGGAGGGAATTGGAAAATCGAAAGAGTTTTCAAAACGCAAAGCCAGGTTTCGTGAAAAAGCAGGATTGAAAATGTTCTTTAAATGCTGAGACCTATCGGTCAGTGAAATTAAACGTCCCTCGTTAGCTGACCATCGCCCGCAAGGGCATTAGGACAGCGTTTCTTGCCGGAAGCCTTCGGGAATACGGAAAGATATTTCACTTGCAGTGGCAGAGGCAGCCGATCGCCAGAGAGGCTGTTTAAATTTCGCGCAAGCGAAACTCCACGCCACACTACCTTGGGCTCTTGCCGCGAGGCAATCCGAGAGGGAGTAAGCGAAGCCAGACTCAACGGTACATATTTGAAAGGATGTAAACCGAAGAAGAAGTTCAGGAACTTGGCGTTGTGCGCAACTACGGTTGCCGTATAACGAGAAACGGGAATCATTTCGCAAGAAGTGGTTCCCGTTTTGTTTTTTGGAATCCTCAATTAATTCGTCATTGCAGTAAGAATCTGCGATATCAAAGGGAATACAATCTCCTTCAGACAGAAGATTCAGGTTTGCGATTGCTCCATTGCATTCGCAATGAACTGTTTTACTGTTCGGATTTCATATTACTGTGCATATTCATCCGTTCCAATCAGCCTCTTATGTGGTTTCTGTTCGTCAGAACTCATCTGAGCAGGCTCGCTTACTTCAGTGCTTTCCTCACGGAAAACCACCTTGCGTCTTGCTAAAACTTCGGGGCTTTAATCCCCGCGTTTAAGAGATTTTCACTCTCTGGGATTCCTTAAAATAAATAAAAGAACTATATTCACCATTCAAGGCGCACCACAAGGCAACAGCCGCAAAAGCGGTTTTATTGGTTAGTGAAGTGTCTTTCATTTTAGTTTGTTTTTATGGTTAGTAAATATTTGTACTTTTCATTCCGCTTCTGACGGCTGTCGCCAAACCGTTATGGGCAAGTTTTAAAAACGACCGTGCAAACAGACACGACAGTTAGAAAAATTTAACTTTGACAATTCTTGATAGTCATTCACAACTGACTGGAACAAAAATAAAATGTGGAGACTATACACCACGACAAAAACGGGGCGACACCGAAAAGCCTAACGAGTAGGGAATTTAAATGCTAATGAAATCATGGAACAAACAACATCTCAATTTGACCCTGTCAAATACAAAAACACAACACGAGACCAATGGCAAGCAGCAGCAGAACCTTGGTATCGGTGGAGTCCCACGCTCAAACAATGGCTTGCTAAAGCAACAGACAAAATGTTAAAGATGGCAAACATCTCTGTTGGACATCGGGTGCTTGATGTGGCTGCAGGTGCGGGTGAGCAATCCATCATAGTTGCAAATAAAGTTAGTGCGACAGGCTATGTTCTTGCTACTGACATTTCATCCAACATTCTTGAATTTGCACAACAAATGGCTAAGGAGGCAGGACTGAATAATATTGAAACGCAAGTAATGGATGGGGAAAATCTGACTCTTGCTGATGCTACATTTGATGTTGTTATATCAAGAGTAGGGCTTATTTACTTTCCTGACCAGCAACGAGCATTAAAAGAAATGTTGCGTGTGCTCGAGCCAGGTGGAAAAGTTGCTGCCATAGTTTATTCAACTCCTGAGAAAAATAAATTCTTTTCTGTTCCTGTTTCCATTATTCGCAATCGTGCAAAATTACCGCCTCCTTTGCCAGGTCAACCGGGACCTTTCAGTTTAGGAGCAGAAGGCATTATTGAAAAAGCATTTTTACAAGCTGGATTTAAAAATGTAAAATCGGAACTGGTTAACTCCCCTCTACTCCTTCCATCGGCAAAAGAATGTGTGCGGTTTGAAAAAGAATCATTTGGAGCTTTACATCAAATGATGAGTACTTTATCTGACAGTGAGAAGCATTCAGTTTGGAATGAGATTGAAGTAGAGCTAAAGAAGTTTGAAACCGAAAACGGCTTTGCGGGACCTTGTGAAATGGTTGTGGCTGTTGGAGAAAAGCCATAACATTTGAAAGCGAGTTAAATTAGTAGTAACAGCGAACAAGATAACCAGTCCATAATTGAGTAGCCTGCCCCGCCAGCGGTAGCTGACGGGGAGAGGCGCTCACACCACTGTACATGCGGGTCACGCATACAGCGGTTCACTAAGCATAC
>JAWXCB010000101.1:0-7673 GCA_034440455.1 Chitinophagales bacterium | reverse complement strand
TGGCACAAGCGGACGCTTTGCGCCAGTTATAATGCTTGCGCCAGTTTCGGGGGAATGAAATTATTTGAAGGAAAAGTTGAGGTAGGAACATAGCGGACGCTCAAGGATGAAAGGCACAAGCGGACGCTTTGCGCCATGCTTGCGCTATGGGGGGCTTAATAATCCGTTCGCTTGCTGATTTCTACCAAAAGTTCGCCCTAATGGGGCTCATATCAGCCTCGTAGAGGCGATCTTTTGGTAGTAGGAAATATTAAACTAAGATTACCAAAGCACCGTAGGTGCGACCTTTTTTATGCGACAATTTGAAATGCATCCTTTGCTCCTCTGTCAAGAGATGATGTTTGTCTCCCGTAAGGCGATTTTTTCCATCAGTTGAAAAAGCAGCTTGCAGTAAAAAGTTATGATTTTCAGCTAAAGCCTGTTTTTTTATCTTTGGCGTCTCAACAAATCGCTAAAAGCATGGCAACAAAAAGCACTCCGAAAAGAATTACTGTTATCACCAAAGAGGCTGAGCAGTTTTTGCAGCAATATATCAATAATGCTTCGCCCACCGGCTTTGAAGCGGAAGGACAAAAGTTGTGGCTCAACTATATGAAGCCCTACATTGATGACTATCAGGTAGATAATTATGGCACCGTGGTAGGTGTGATTAATCCCAAGGCGGAATACAAAGTAGTGATTGAAGCCCATGCCGATGAAATCTCCTGGTTCGTTTCCTACATCACCGATGACGGACTGATTTATGTGAAACGAAATGGCGGCAGCGACCATCAAATCGCACCCTCGAAGCGCGTGAACATCCATACGAAGAAGGGTAGGGTGCGCGCGGTTTTCGGATGGCCCGCCATCCATTTAAGAAAGCCCGATAAAGAAGAAGCGCCCACGCTTAAAAACATTTTCCTTGATTGCGGCTGCCGCTCAAAGAAAGAGGTGGAAGCAATGGGCATCCATGTGGGTTGCGTAATCACCTATGAGGATGAATTCATGATTCTGAACAACCGTTATTACCTTGGTCGCGCACTCGATAACCGCATCGGTGGGTTTATGATTTCGCAGGTGGCGCGTTTGCTGAAAGAAAACAAAAAGAAGCTGCCCTTTGGCTTGTATATCGTAAACGCGGTGCAGGAAGAAGTAGGATTGCGCGGTGCCGAGATGATTGTGCAAACGCTAAAGCCAAACGTAGCCATCGTAACCGATGTGTGCCACGACACCACCACGCCAAATATTGATAAAAAAATTGAAGGCGACTTTGCCTGCGGCAGAGGTCCGGTGGTAACGTATGCTCCGGCAGTACACAACAAGTTGCTCGACATCATAATTGATGTGGCTGATAAAAATAAAATCTCGTTACAACGCGATGCGGCATCGCGCGTCACGGGAACAGACACCGATGCGTTTGCGTATGCCAATGGCGGCATTCCTTCAGCGCTCATTTCACTTGCCTTGCGCTACATGCATACTACCGTTGAAGCGGTTGACATCGCTGACACCAATGATGTGATTCGCCTTATCTACGAAACCCTGCAAAAGCTAAAGCCGGGATACGATTTCAGGTATTTGTGAGAAGTTGTAAGTTATAATTTTTAAGTAATAAGTAAGCAACCCCTTTTCTAATCGCTCAGGTCTGATTTTTGGTTTACCCTTCATAGCGATCAGCGCAGGTGGGCACGTACTTATCTCATTTCCCTATCGCTTTGTTCGGTAGCGCCCGTTGCAGAAGGATAATAATTATCTATTAAGAAGAATACTTGCCTGATTACAAAATTGTACCTGAGTTTAATCTCTCAAAATCACAATGATAGAATAGATAGCGCCCGGCAGCCAGAAGAAAAGCGTAAGCCCCAGCGAAATCCAGGTTCTTTTATCCTTTCCGAAATACAACCCCGCGCCTAATGGCGGAATAAAAAAAGCAATGATAGCAGCGGCAGTCCGGTCAATAAAAGGCGCGCCATCTTTCTGTGCGCTTTTTGACACGGGAATTTCCTTGCCCAGATAAGCATAAAGAATCGCCTTGCGCAATTCCTTCTTCTGCTCCCTCGTGAACTGTTGCATCTCAGCTTTTACACTTTTGCGCGAGGGCGTTTCAAATGCATTCACTTTAGGAGTTTCCTTCAACGAATGCTTTGTTTGCACTTCATTGTTTGCAGAAATTGCTTCAGGAGCAAGCACATCAAGCTGCGCAGCTTCAGCAGGAGGAGAACCTTTCCTCATTTCAACACTCGATTGCACGGATAGCATATCATTTTGCCTGTTATTAATGCGCGCATGGTTTGAAGCGCTACAGGAAGTCAAGAAAAATGCGAAGGCGGCAAGTAGAATAAAAGCGGAGTTCTTTTTCATGTTATTGTTTTTTCTGCATTTAATAATAAGAGGAATGATTGAAACGGCAAACCTCAAATTTTCAACGTCAATATTGTTGTATGAAAAGAGCAGATAGATTAATTTCGACAGCCCGAAAGCCTCCTTAGCTCAGTTGGTAGAGCGGTTCATTCGTAATGAACAGGTCGCAGGTTCAAGTCCTGTAGGAGGCTCTTCCGATTCAGGATTTTAGATTGTAGATTTGTGGACGAATTATTCTTTTGAATTGCGGGAATAACCCCGTTGGTAGTCTGCCTGAGGCGGATCCCAAGCTATGGGAAGTAGTAAAAAGCGGGAGTAGCTCAGTTGGTAGAGCGTCAGCTTCCCAAGCTGAAGGTCGCGGGTTCGAGACCCGTTTCCCGCTCAGTTTAGGAAATGACGTTCATTGTTAGGATGATAAGTTATGGATGCCTGCCCGGATGGCGGAACTGGTAGACGCGCTGGATTCAAAATCCAGTAATGGCAACATTGTGGGGGTTCGATTCCCCCTTCGGGCACTGGAATAAAAAAAGCCTTCTGATTTTTCAGAAGGCTTTTTTTGTTTGAAAGGCAGGTGATAAAAATGACGCATTCGAGAACCGTGGCAGAGTTAAACCGACTCAGGTTAATCGTAATTGCAGGCACGTTAAAAGTAGAGGTAAAGAACTGCTTAGAGCGACTTCACAATCTAATTGGGTAAAACTGAAAAGGCAATTCCTGATTCGCAATTCCCATGTAGTAATTATTTACTCCCTCCGCCTCACGCGCCTACCGCCTCGTGCTTCTCCACAAATTCTTCCGCCTTCAGCACCATCTCTTCGGAACCGATAAAGATTGGTGTGCGCTGGTGTAGCTCGGTAGGCTCCAGTTCGAGGATGCGCTTGTGCCCATCAGTAGCGCGACCGCCCGCCTGCTCAACGATGAACGACATGGGGTTGCACTCATACAACAGGCGCAACTTTCCTTTCGGTGCATCCTTCGTTGAAGGATAAATAAAAATGCCGCCCTTAATCAAGTTGCGATGCAGGTCAGCCACCATGGAGCCGATGTAGCGCAGCGAGCAGGGCTTCTTGTTTGAATTATCAAGCCCCATGCAGTAATTCACATACGCCTTCACACCTTCTGAATATTTGGAATAGTTGCCCTGATTGATTGAATAGATATTCCCGTTTTTAGGAATCGTGATTTTTTCGTGTGAAAGACAAAACTCACCAATGGAAGGGTCGAGCGTGAAGCCATTTACGCCATATCCTGTGGTGTAAACCAACATCGTACTTGAGCCATAGATAATGTAGCCTGCGCCCATGAGATTGGTGCCCTTTTGCAAGAAATCTTTTTCGGTGCATTCCGTTTCCGGATTTGGTCTGCGGTAAATAGAGAAAATAGTGCCGATAGAAACATTCACATCAATATTCGATGAGCCATCGAGCGGGTCAATACACACCACGTATTTTGCTTTGTTGTGTCCGTCAACAACGATAACATGCTCATCTTCTTCGGATGCAACGCCCGCGCACAATCCGCTGGTGGAAAGTGAAGAAATAAATTCGGTGTTTGCAAATTCATCGAGCTTCATCACGTCTTCGCCCTGAATGTTTGTTCTGCCGATAGTGCCGAGGATGTCAACCAAACCGGCAGCGTTCACTTCGCGGTTTACAATCTTTGCTGCAACGCCAATGTTGCGGAGAATTGCGGAAAGGTCGCCCGTGGCGCGGGGAAATTCTTTTTGCTTGTTGACGATATATTCATCAAGAACGATTACTTTTTTGCCTGTCATATTTGGGTGTTGTGTGTTGGGTGTTCTGTGTTGGGTGTTTAGAATTGGATTGTGTGCTTTGGATTTGAGTAATCGGGAAAGAAAAAATCTACTGTTTTAATCCTCCATTACCCCACTCTCAACACTCCATCCGCAACACCCGTTTCACAAAGACAAAAATACTGAATTATCTTTGCGGACGCTTTTTTCAAGATAAGAGAATTGAGCGCGAAAATCAAGATGCAATCAACAACAACAACCGATTTGAAAATTACAGTGCGTGCTGCAACAGCAACAGATATGCCCGCAGCGCTTTCGCTCATAAAAGACCTTGCTGAGTTTGAAAATGCGCCTGAAGCGGTAATCCTTACCCTTGATGATTTAACAAAGGATGGCTTTGGCGAGAAGCCGCTTTTCAAAGCATTTGTGGCGGAGTTAAATAATGAAGTGGTAGGCATGGCGCTTACTTACATCGGCTACTCCACGTGGAAAGGGAAACTCGTTTACCTTGATGACATTGTGGTGCGCGAAAAGCACCGCAGCAAAGGCATCGGTGAATTGTTGTTCAACAGAGTGATTGAATATGCCACGAATGAAAAAGCCCGCGTGCTCAAATGGCAAGTGCTGCGCTGGAATAAAGACGCAATTCGTTTTTACGAACGCTTCAGCAACGTAGTGTTTGATGATGAATGGGTTGATTGCAAGCTGCATTTTCGTTCATAGTTGATAGTTGTTCGTTGATAGATTTTAAAAAGAAACCTATCAACTAAACCTATCAACCATCCAATAACAACTATCAACCAATAACTAACAACTAAATAAAAATGAAAGTATTCAAGTTTGGCGGAGCATCGGTGAAAGATGCCCCTTCGATGGTGAATGTCGGCAACATTATCAGCCGCCATCAGCAGCAACAATTAGTGGTTGTGATTTCTGCATTGGGAAAAACCACCAACGCGCTGGAAGATGTGGCGCAGGCATTCTTTAAAAAGGATATTGCTGCCGCAAACAAACTGATTGACACGCTTGAAAAGCAACACTTCGACATTGCAGGCAAACTCATTAAAGACCAAAACGACAACGGCTTTGTTGAATTAAAAAAACTCTTCAATCAGTTGCGCAATACGCTTGAAACCTTCAAACCCGAGCAGTACGACTTCCTCTATGACCAGGTTGTTTCGATGGGCGAATTGCTTTCCACACGCATAATGGCTTCTTATTTACAAAGCATCGGCTTACCCGCTGTGTGGCTCGATGCCCGCACAGTTGTGAAGACCGATTCCAATTACCGTGAGCCGAAAATCAACTGGGAAGAAACTACAACACGCATCACCGAAACAGTGAAGTCACTGCTCAACGATAAGATTGTGATTACGCAGGGATTCATCGGCACTACGCCAGATGGCTACACAACTACGCTTGGCAGAGAAGGCTCCGACTTCACCGCTGCCATTTTCTCCAACATCCTCCATGCCAAAGAACAAGTGATTTGGAAAGACGTGCCGGGCGTACTCAACGCCAATCCTACACAGTTTCCTGATGCTGTGAAGATTGATAATCTCAATTATGAAGAAGCAGTGGAAATGACTTATTACGGGGCGCAGGTGATTCACCCGAAAACAATTAAACCGCTGCAAAACAAAGACATCCCGCTGCATGTGCGCTCGTTTATCGAAAGCGAAAAAACAGGAACGATTGTTTCCGGTAAGCCGCTTCCTGCGGGCATTCCCCCGATTATCGTAATTAAAAAAGATCAGGCGCTGCTGGAATTTCACACCAAAGATTTTTCGTTCATGGCGGAAGAAAATCTTGGTTTAATCCTTGAATGCTTTGGCAAGCTGCGCATCCGCATCAACGTGATGCAGAATGCCGCCATCAGCATGGAAGCCTGCATTGACTATGATGAAGAAAAACTCGCTGAAATTATACGCGAGTTGAAAACAGATTTCTCCATCACCACTGAAAAAAACTTAGAGGTGCTTACGATTCGCCACTATAATGATAAAATTGTGAGCGAACTCACTGCGGGGAAAAACATCCTGATTACGCAACGCACAAGGGAAACAGTGCAGTTTGTGTATAAACCGTAAAGAAAATTAGAAATTGAGAATTAGGAATTACGAATTGAAAGCAATTCCTAATTCGTAATCCTTAATTATTTTAGCGCTCCCTGCACGAGTTCTGCCGCTTCCTTTAATAAGATGGCAGAGCGTACTTTCAAGCCTGATTTGTCAATCAGCTCCTTTGCGAGTTCGGCATTGGTGCCTTGCAGGCGCACGATGATGGGGATGTTTATTTCACCGATATTCTTGTAAGCATCCACGATGCCCTGCGCCACGCGGTCGCAGCGCACAATGCCCCCGAAGATATTCACGAGCAACGCTCTCACATTCGGGTCTTTCAGAATGATGCGAAAGCCTGCTTCCACCGTTTGCGCATTTGCCGTGCCGCCCACATCGAGGAAGTTGGCGGGCGCTCCACCTGCGAGTTTTATCATGTCCATCGTTGCCATGGCAAGACCTGCGCCATTCACCATGCAGCCCACGTTGCCATCGAGCTTAATGAAGTTGAGATTCGACTTGCTTGCCTCCACTTCCGTAGGGTCTTCTTCGGTGGTGTCGCGCAGCGCTTCATAATCTTTGTGGCGATAAAGCGCATTGTCATCAAGCTGCATCTTTGCGTCAACGGCAATGATTTTGCCATCGCTGGTTTTCAGCAGCGGGTTGATTTCCACGAGCGATGCATCAATAGAAGTATATGCTTTGTAGAGTTTCTGCACGAAGCTCACCAGCTCATTAAACGCATTGCCCGACAAGCCGAGGTTGAAAGCAATTCTTCTTGCCTGAAACGGCTTGATGCCGATGGCAGGGTTCACCGTTTCTTTGAATAAAAGTTCAGGAGTTTTTTCTGCCACTTCTTCAATATCCATTCCGCCCTCGGTGGTGTAAATGATTACGTTGCGACTCTGCGAGCGGTCGAGTAAAATGCTGAGGTAAAATTCCTTCGGCTTGTCAGCACCGGGATAATAGACATCCTGCGCAATGAGAATTTTATTAACCCGCTTGCCCTGTGCGCCTGTTTGTGGTGTCACCAACTGCATGCCGAGAATGGCAGATGCTTTTTCCTTCACCTCATCAATGCTCTTTGCCAGCTTCACGCCACCGCCCTTGCCGCGCCCGCCTGCGTGAATCTGCGCTTTGATTACCCAAAACTGCGTGCCTGTTTCTGTTTGTAATTTCTTTGCCGCCTCAATCGCTGCATCAACTTTATCAACTGCGATGCCTTTTTGCGTGGGCACTCCGAAGGTGCTGAGAATTTCTTTTGCCTGATATTCGTGAAGATTCATGCTTAATTATTTTGAGCGGCTAAGTTAGAAATTTTGTGGTGAGCGGTGGGGTGCGTGAACAGATTCCATCTCTTCGAGGGATGGAATCTGTGGCGCGTACTTATCTCGCGCTTTAGTGGCTCTGTTTGGAAGCGCAGTGGAGATTTCGGGGTATCTGACCAGGCCTTTTCGGAGCAAACTGACCAGGGTAAGTTAACTGGACCTTGCGTGCCTGTATCTGGTTTGTTGTAGCGG
>JAWXCB010000100.1:0-45519 GCA_034440455.1 Chitinophagales bacterium | reverse complement strand
CTCTCGGTGACGCTGCCATTACCGAAGGAGAAGTAGCCGAAGCCTTTCATTTTGCGGTATTGAAATCCCTCCCGATACTTTATTTAATACAAGACAACGACTGGGACATCTCCGCCCACGCTCGCGAAGTGCGCGCGATGAATGCGGTGGAATTCGCAAAAGGATTTAAAGGCTTGCAGGCGCTCTCTATCAATGGTTCTGATTTCATCGAATGCTACGAAGCATTGCGCGATGTCATCAAAAAAATTCGCAAAGAGCGCAGACCGTTTCTTGTTCATGCAAAAGTGCCGCTGCTCAATCACCACACTTCCGGTGTCCGCAAAGAATGGTATCGCCCGAAGAAAGATTTAGAAGAACATGCCAAGCGCGACCCCTTTCCGCTTTTTCGCGAGCAGTTGTTGTCGCTTGGATTTGATGAACAAGAATTAAATGCCATCCAACAAAAGACAAAAGAGCAGGTTGAGCAGGATTATCAACGCGCGCTCAAAGCAGATGACCCATCGCCCGATAATTTAACAAAACACATTTTTGCTGAGACATCAGTGAAAGAAGAGCAAGGTGAACGCGCTCCTGCAAATGGTGAAAAGGTGGTAATGGTAGATGCCGCGCTTCATGCGGTGGATGAAATTTTAAAAAAGCATCCCGAAGCGTTGCTTTACGGGCAAGATGTGGGCGGTGAACTTGGCGGTGTGTTTCGCGAAGCGGCATTGCTTGCAAAAAAATATGGCGATGCGCGCGTATTCAACACACCGATTACTGAGGCGTACATTATTGGCAGCACTGTGGGCATGTCGGCTGCGGGATGCAAGCCGATTGTGGAAGTTCAGTTTGCCGATTACGTGTGGCCCGGATTAAATCAACTGTTCACCGAAGTCAGTCGCTCATGTTATCTCTCCAACGGAAAATATCCCGTTCAAACTTTAATCCGCATTCCGATTGGTGCGTATGGCAGCGGTGGTCCCTATCATTCTTCCAGTGTTGAATCCGTGCTGTTGCAAATCAAAGGAATCAAAGTAGTGTATCCTTCCAATGCTGCCGACATGAAAGGGTTGATGAAAGCGGCATTTTATGACCCTAATCCTGTGGTGATGCTGGAGCATAAAGGATTATATTGGTCAAAGGTGCCGGGTACGCTTGATGCAAAAACCATTGAGCCGGATGAAAACTATATCATCCCGTTAGGAAAAGGAAGGATTGAACTTGAGGCAAGCACGTATGAATTGAAAAATGGAAACACACTCACAGTTATTACATATGGAATGGGTGTGTATTGGGCAAAAAATGCCGCAAAAAATTTTCCCGGACAAATTGAAATCATTGACCTGCGTTCACTGAACCCCCTTGATGAAGAATTAATTTTTTCTTCCGTAAGAAAACATAATAAATGTATTGTGCTTACTGAAGAAACGATTAATAACTCTTTTGCCGAGGCACTCGCAGGAAGAATTGCGTCTGAATGCTTCCGCGATTTGGATGCTCCTGTGAAAATCATCGGTTCAGTGAATACACCAGCTATCCCGCTGAATTCCATTCTTGAAAAAGCGATGCTTCCAAGTTCAGAAAAGGTTGCTGATGCAATGTCGGAACTACTGAACTATTAAGTGGTTTTGGTAATTTTGACGTTCACTAAAATCTAAACCAACATGCCTTACCTGTTCACCTCCGAATCTGTTTCTGAAGGACATCCTGACAAAGTAGCTGACCAAATCAGCGATGCATTGATTGACCATTTCCTCGCGTTTGATGCTGACTCGAAAGTGGCGTGTGAGACGCTTGTAACAACCGGGCAGGTGGTGCTTGCCGGTGAAGTGAAATCAACAGTGTATCTCGATGCGCAGGAAATTGCGCGCAACGTAATCCGCAAAATTGGCTACACGAAAAGCGAATACATGTTTGAAGCCAACTCCTGCGGCATTTTTTCAGCGATTCACGAGCAAAGCCCCGACATTAATCAGGGCGTTGTGCGCAAGAAGAAAGAAGATCAGGGCGCGGGCGACCAGGGCATGATGTTCGGCTATGCTTCGCGCGAAACGGATAATTATATGCCGTTGCCATTGGAGTTGGCGCATTTATTATTGCGTGAACTCGCGGCTATTCGCAGGGAAGGAAAGAAGATGAAATACTTGCGTCCCGATTCCAAGTCGCAGGTTACGATTGCGTATGATGATAACAACAAGCCGTTGCATGTTGATGCAATTGTAGTTTCCACGCAGCATGATGATTTTGGTCCTGAGGCAGAAATGCTTGCTTCCATTAAAAAGGATGTGCAGGAAATTCTGATTCCGCGCGTGGTGGCTCAACTTCCCAAACGTGTGCAGGAATTATTCAAAACGAATTACAAGCTGTATGTAAATCCGACAGGCAAGTTTGTGATTGGCGGTCCGCATGGCGACACGGGATTAACGGGCAGAAAAATCATCGTTGATACTTACGGTGGCAAAGGAGCGCACGGTGGTGGAGCATTCTCCGGCAAAGACCCGTCAAAGGTTGACCGTTCTGCGGCTTATGCAGTGCGCCACGTTGCAAAGAATTTAGTTGCCGCTGGCGTGTGTGATGAAGTGCTCGTGCAAGTTGCCTACGCAATTGGCGTTGCACAGCCTGTTGGATTTTATGTGAACACTTACGGCACTGCCCGCGTGGACATGACTGATGGTGAAATCGCAAAGAAGCTTCAGCAGATTTTTGATTTGCGCCCGTATGCGATTGAGCAACGCTTCAAACTGAGAACGCCTATCTATTTCGAAACAGCATCTTACGGACACATGGGACGCAAAACCGAAGTGGTGGAAAAAACTTTCAAAAACGGCAACGGCACAATCAAGAAAGTGAAAGTGAAATTGTTCCCGTGGGAAGAACTGAACTACGTGGACAAAATCCAAGCTGCTTTCGGATTGAAGAAAGCCAAAACGCCTGTGAAAAAGGCGGTAGTGAGCTTGGCGATGTAAGAGTTGAGGTTGGGATGATTAAAGCAGTCCCATGAGTTGATGCGCTGCTTTCGTCACACTGATTTTTTCTTCCTCCACCATTTTCTCCATCTCTGAGAATTTCTTCATCACCTTTTTGTTCTTGTAAAAATTTCTGAGGATGAACGTGGTGAGTAATTCCTTGAGCCAATATTTTCTTTGTTCTCTTCTGCGCTTCGCAAAAAAGCTATTTGCTTTCGTGAGTTTTTCGAATGCTTCAATCTGTTTCCAGATTTCGGGAATACCGCTTCCGGTCAATGATGAACAGGCGACAACATCAGGTTTCCATCCATTTTCTGATGCAGGAAATAAATGCAACGCTTGTTTGTAGTCGGCTTTCGCCATTTTCACTTTTGGTAAGTTGTCGCCATCGGCTTTGTTGATTGCAAGCAAATCAGCAAGTTCAACGATGCCGCGTTTCATGCCCTGCAACTCATCACCAGCACCGGGTAATAATAAGAGAAGCATAAAATCAATCATCGAATGTACCGCAGTTTCCGATTGTCCCACTCCGACTGTTTCGATAAAAATTATATCGTAGCCTGCTGCCTCACATAACAGAATTGCTTCGCGTGTTTGTGAAGCAACGCCTCCCAAAGTTCCCGTTGATGGCGATGGACGGATAAAAGCATTTTCATTTCGCGCAAGATTTTCCATGCGTGTTTTATCACCAAGAATACTTCCTTTACTTACTGTGCTTGTCGGGTCAATCGCGAGTACGGCAATTTTTTTGTTCTTCTCTTTAATCAGATAATTTCCAAGCGCTTCTATAAATGTGCTCTTTCCAACCCCCGGCACCCCTGTGATTCCGATGCGAATTGAATTGCCCGTCTGCGGAAGAATTTCATCTAAGATTTGTTGTGCTTCTTTTTGGTGTTTAGACGAAGAGCTTTCAATGAGCGTAATTGCTTTTGCGAGCGCAATGCGGTCGCCTGAGAGGAGAGAAGAGGAGAGTGATTTTACTTTCTGCATCAACCGAAAAATTCATTCATCAAATCATTCCTTGAAATTTCAAGGTGTATTGCTACTTCAGATAAAATTGGTGACAGTGTTCCAACTTTTATTGGCGAGTGATTAGGAATAGTGATGTGATGTTCTCCTTTTGTTTGCGTAGTAAGCCGGAGATGACTGCCTGTTTGCCTTGAAACCTCATATCCGTAAGTTCTGAGCAGTTTCACTAATTCACTACCCATGAGGTCGCGCGGAATTTTCATACTGCTATCACTTCTTCCCGTACATAATGCAACCGGATAAGCTTTGGAAGATTGGCGACATCGAAGTGGCACTTCACAGCATCCTTGAGCAGCGTTTTCAATTCCTGAATTGTTTCAGCTTGTGTAATGATACTCTCGCCTACTGCTTTTGCTATAAAGCCACCCTCGTCTGCTTCTTCCACTAAGAAAATGATTTCATTCATACAATCAGGTTTTCACGAATTTAGGAAATCGTAATCGGATAAAACTAATGTGCGGGTTGCAGCAGCCGTTCCAAAATCTCCTTCGCGGCTTCGGGAATTTTTGTGCCCGGACCAAACACAGCGAACACGCCCTGTTTTTTCAGAAATGTATAATCCTTTGGTGGGATCACCCCACCCACCGTAACAAGAATATCAGGGCGTCCCAATTTTTTCAATTCCTGAATCACTTCGGACACCAATGTTTTGTGTCCGCCCGCGAGACTGGAAATGCCAAGCACATGCACGTCATTTTCTGCTGCTTGCTTTGCAACTTCCGCAGGCGTTTGAAAAAGTGGAGCGATGTCCACGTCAAATCCTAAATCGGCAAAACTGGTGGCGATCACCTTCGCGCCACGGTCGTGCCCGTCCTGCCCGAGTTTGGCGACCATGATGCGCGTGCGCCTTCCCTCTTTTTTTGCAAACTTGTCGGAAAGTTTTTTCGCTTCTTTGAAGGTTTTATCCTGCATGATTTCACTCGAATATACGCCACTTATCGCACGAACGGGCGCATTGTACCGCGTGAAAATTTTTTCAAGCGCATCTGAAATCTCTCCCAGTGTTGCCCGTTTTCGCGCAGCCTCAACAGCAAGTTGCAGCAAATTTTCTTTTCCTGATTTTGTAGCATTCGTCATTGCAGCAAGCGCATGTTGAACTTCCGCATTGTTCCTTTCTGATTTAATTTTTTGCAACCGCTTCACCTGCTGCTCGCGCACTGCGGTATTATTCACTTCGAGCACATCAAGTTCATCTTCTTTTGCAAGCTGAAATTTGTTGATGCCGATTAAAACATCTTTTCCCGAATCAATTCTTGCTTGTTTTCGCGCTGCGGCTTCTTCGATGCGCATTTTAGGAATGCCACTTTCAATCGCTTTCGCCATGCCGCCCAACTGTTCGATTTCTTCAATCAACTTCCATGCTTTTTCTGCAAGTTCGTTGGTGAGATTTTCTACATGCTGCGAGCCGCCCCACGGGTCAACTACTTTTGTGATATTGGTTTCTCTTTGTAAATAGAGTTGTGTGTCACGCGCGATTTTCGCGGAGTATTCCGAAGGCAATGCCATCGCTTCATCCATTGAGTTGGTGTGCAATGATTGTGTGCCGGCCAATGCAGCCGCCAATGCTTCAATGCATGTACGCGCGATATTGTTGTACGGGTCTTGCGCAGTTAAACTCCATCCTGAAGTCTGGCAGTGTGTGCGCAATGACATTGACTTTTCATCTTTCGGATTGAATTGCTTCATCAGCTTTGCCCACAACAATCTTCCTGCGCGCATTTTTGCAATCTCCGTGAAATGATTCATACCGATGCCCCAGAAAAACGAAATGCGTGGAGCGAAATCATCAATGCGTAATCCGGCTTTTAACCCTGCGCGTACATACTCCAATCCATCGGCAAGCGTGTAAGCGAGTTCGATTTCGGCTGTTGCTCCCGCTTCGTGCATATGGTAGCCGCTCACGCTAATGGAGTTGAAGCGAGGCATTTTTTCAGACGTGTATTTAAAAATATCAGTGACAAGGCGCATGGAAGATTGTGGAGGATAGATGTACGTGTTGCGCACCATGAATTCTTTCAGAATATCGTTTTGAATCGTCCCGCTTAGTTTTTCGGTAGGAACGCCCTGCTCTTCCGCTGCGACTATAAAAAATGCCAGCACAGGAATCACAGCGCCATTCATCGTCATCGAAACAGACATTTTTTCTAATGGAATTCCCGCAAACAAAATCTTCATGTCTTCGACCGAATCAATCGCCACGCCCGCTTTGCCAACATCGCCTTTCACTCTTTCATTGTCGGAATCATAGCCGCGATGCGTGGGCAAATCAAACGCAACAGATAATCCTGTTTGTCCTGCAGCGAGATTTTTTCTGTAAAAAGCATTTGATTCTTCAGCCGTTGAAAATCCTGCGTATTGACGAATCGTCCACGGGCGCACAGCGTACATGCTTGCGTAAGGTCCGCGCAGGAAAGGAGGAAAACCGGCAGCGTGATGAAATTCAAATTCATCAGGAAATTGAAAAGAACCATCACTATTTTTAAGCACCACAGTTTTAAGAATACTTTTTTTCGGGAGCTTGCGATAGATATGCGGATATAATTCTTTCCCACCCTCTAAGTTTTCGTACTTGATAAACTCTTTCTCACTTTCGTCATTAATAAAGAGCAAAACAACTTTCGAATGATTTTTGAAAAGCCTATTTGCAGTTTTTTCTATCTGGCTTTTTGTTGAGCTATGAATAAATCCGTCTTGCTCAAATCTTTTCTGAGCGTAAACAGTTTTGTTTTTGCACGCTTTCCATTCAGCCTCTGTTGCGAGATGATAAATCATTTGTTTGTTACTTCACGACAAGTTTTCCGGTAAATAATTTCCCCGCTGTCATTATCTGAAAGAAATAAACTCCTGCTTCTAAATTTCCTCGGGAGATGAAAATTGCATTTCCCCGGTAAGAAAAATTCGCAGGAATTTTCTTGCCGTTGACATCAAATAATTCAATTGAAAATTCTTGAGAATTCAAATCGTCAAGTCGAATTTGCGCAATTGAAGAAAAAGGATTTGGATAAACCAGCAGTGATTTATCATGATCGTATATTCCGATAATAATTGTCGTGTCGGAATAGAGGGTAGTGTCCAATTCAAATGCGCCTGCATTTGTCGAGTCAGGGAAACGCAGCGTATGGTTGTAATCATCATCGGCAAAATCTTCGCGCGGTATAGAGAATACGAAAACGGAGTTACTGTCAATGTGCGGCACGAGCGTTTCAATCTCAAGCGGATTTATAAAAACAGGCAATAAAGAATCAATCCGGTCAGTGCTGTCAAAGGCAATGACAGGATGTATATTCCACAAGTTAAATGCAGAAGTAAGCGCGGGCTGCGGGTTGAGCGGACCGTTCACGAGCCTGCCGTTGTTCAAACTATCGGGATGCGCGCTCACGATATTGTTTTTGATTTCAAGATTGGAGAAAAGCACATTGTTTCCCGGTTGTCCGAAAGCCGTAAAAAAAGAGAAAGCGATTGCTCCGCCATTGTCAACCGTTTTTCCGGTAATCGTGTTGTGCAGGATTTTGATGTTGGAAAAATGTCCATTTTGTATTGCGCTGTATGTCCCCTGCCAGATGCTGATGCCCGTGGGTGTGTTTAAAATAATGTTGTTGCAAATAATAATGTCTTTCACATAAAAATCCGTCAACAACCCAGTGAACGGCTCGATGCCAAGCAGGATGCCGGTTTTTCTGCGATGCGTTGTATAGATGAGGTTATTGCGGATAATGATGTTTTCTGCCTTGTCGAGATACACATTCGCGTAGTTGTCAAAAATTTTGTTGTCGCTGATTTCGATGTATTGACCGAAGTCCACGTCAATGCCCTCGCCAGAGTTATCATGCACAAGGCAGTTCACCGCCTTGCCGTGACGCACGTTGTGAAATTTAATTGCTGAACCCCATTGAGTTTGCGGCAAATTGAAATTCACCGCATGATGCACGTAGCAGTTGCGGATAAGAAAACGCTCGGCATGAGGCGTGAGCGTCAGCGGGTTTGCGGAGTTTAATGCGCCAATGCCGACCAATATGCCGTGTCCTGCTGTTTGCGCTACTTCAACATCTTCAATTAGAATATCATGCGGGTTAATCACCGTGCCCATATAATCATAGCCGAAGCGCACTCCATTTGAAGGACTGTAAATAATCTTCAGGTTTTTCACGCTGATATGGCTGCCAAGCAAACTCACCATTCCTTGTCCACCGCTCAAAGTCAAGCCGTTTCCATCAAGAATCACTTCATCTTTTCCGCGTACACTCACGTTCAAATTCTTTGAACTGATTTGAAATTTTGAAACTGCTTGCGCCAAGGCAAAGTGATATGTGCCAGCATAAAGAACTACTTCCGCAAACACATCACCTGTTTGTCCTGTGGTGACGCTGTCGAGTTTGTTCAATGCCGTCTGAAAAGTGGCAACAGGATTCAGGCTGTCGCCCGCGTTGGAGTCGCTTCCTGTTTCGCTGATGAACACGCTGTGTTGTAACTGTTCGATGACGGGTAGTTGGATGGTGTCGTTGAATTGCGCCAAAGAAATGAGCGGAGTCAAAGCGAAAATCGTGATTAAGAATTTTGACATGGACTACTTTCCGGCTTTGGCTTGTTCGATAAATTTTTGCGTAAGCGCTTCAATAGAGTAACTGCCGCCCGCAGCATTTTCAAACTGGTCAAAATACGATTCGTGTTTCAGCAGCAGTTGAATGTTGCGATAAATCCTTTCAGAAAAAACTTTTGATTTTCCCGGCATTGGCGATGCTTTCAAACTTAAACTGTCGCAGCCGCCAATGATGGCAGCCATTGCAGTGGTGGTGGCGCGTAAGATGTTATAGTGTGCTTCACCCTTCACAGTTTTCTGCGGAATGTTTTCCGCGTGGATGAAAACGGGAATACCTTTTTCTGCAAATAAAATTCGCAACGCGCGTAGTTTGGCGATTTCGAGGAAGTAATCGTTGGAAAGTGAAATGGACAGCCTCACCCTCTTTTTTTGAGTATGCAGAGTCCACGCAGTAATGCTTTGAAGAGAATTTACTTTGATTGTGATGAAATCAAATTTTGGAAACGCTTTTGCATATTCCGTAAATGTGGGAATATTCTTGATTGAAAAATCAGAAAACTCCACCGAGCCGGAAGTTTTTTTAGTGAAAAGGGAAACGAGTTTTTCGAGTGATTTCATTTTCACTCTGGTGAAGTGAACAGGAATTTTTACGGTGTTGATACCGGCAAGCAGCTTTTGAAGATTGGTTTTCGTTACTTGAATTTTTGAAACATCAAAACCAATGCTTTCTGCACCGCCAGCCAATGCATCAATGGTATTTTTGTTTGCCTCCTTTAAATTTTTCACTACAATATCCTGCCTGATTTCCCAACCGGGTTTTGCTTTTTGCGGAACGGTGATTTTTATTTTCTCCAAATCTTCCGCAGTATAAAATGGCTGCACATCAAAGCCTTCTTTCGTGCGCCAGATTAAATCCTCGAAAGGCTTGCCCTTGAGTTCTTCAATGATTTTTTGTTTCCATTGTTCAGGGGAAACTGACGGGAAATTTGAAAAAAAGGAATCCTTCATTTAGGAACTTAGCTGATAAGCGAATTGATTTTTTCAACCACTTTTCTGTAAAGCCGTGGTTTTATGCGAGTCAACTTGCCTGAAATAAGAGATTTATCGGCAGTAAATAATTTATGGCAACGGATAAAGCTCTTTAACTGCAAGGGTTCGTCCGTTTCATTTTCAGCGATGGCGATGCTTAATCCATCCTCTCTTATTTTACTCGTAATCGAAACAAGCATGTAATCGCCTGTTTTATTTACTCTGCTATCAGAGAGCACCAACGCAGGACGCGACTTGCTACGATTTAAATCAGAAAAGGGAAATTTCAACCACACAATGTCGCCTTTGTCAAACACTACTTGCCCTTTTTAGAGGATGTGAAAATCTTATCCCAACGGTCGTCCTCCTTGCTTAACCAATCTTTTGCAAGGGAAGATTCAGATACCAGCACATCCGACAAAGATTTTTTCTTTCCGACTTTTCTTTTCCGAACACTTTTTATTCCTCTTATTTTGTTCAGATTTTTTTGAACATTTTCGGAGTCTTCATTGCTCGTTGTGACGATAAAAGTTGTCATGGCTTTCAGTTGTAGAATCAAAGATAGTTTTTTCGCCTGTTCGTTATTCCCCTCCCTATATTTGCGCCCGAAAAATCTCACTATTCAATACCGACTCCATGAAAACAAGAAAAGAAAAAGACTCTATCGGTTACGTTGATGTTCCGGCTGATAAATATTGGGGCGCGCAGACGGAGCGTTCACGCAGCAATTTTAAAATTGGCGCAGAAGCCAGTATGCCTATTGAAATTATCCGTGCATTTGCCGTGCTGAAAAAATCCGCAGCGATTACGAATGTGAAATGCAAGGTGCTCGATAAAAAGAAATCAGATTTAATCGGGAAAGTGTGCGATGAGATTACAGCCGGAAAATTGGACGACCAGTTTCCGCTCGTGATTTGGCAAACAGGCTCGGGCACGCAAAGCAACATGAACGTGAACGAAGTGATTGCCAACCGCGCACACGTTTTAAGTGGTGGCAAGCTCGCGGACGAAAAGAAAATCCTGCATCCGAATGATGACGTGAACCAATCGCAGTCATCAAACGATACATTTCCGACAGCGATGCACATTGCGGCTTACAAGCTGATTGTCGAAAACACGATTCCGAATATCGAACTGCTGAAAAAGACTTTGGAGAAAAAGTCCAAAGCCTACAGGAAGATTGTAAAAATTGGTCGCACACATTTCATGGATGCCACACCGCTCACGCTCGGGCAGGAGTTTTCGGGCTATGTTTCCCAACTCGACCATGGATTAAAGGCATTGAAGAATACCCTGAAGCACCTTTCTGAATTAGCGTTGGGTGGAACGGCTGTTGGAACAGGAATCAACACTCCAAAGGGCTACGCAGAACTTGTTGCAAAAGAAATCGCGAAAGAATCGGGACTTCCTTTTATTACTGCCGAAAATAAATTTGAATCGCTCGCCTCGCACGATGCGTGTGTGGAAACTTCAGGCGCATTGAAAACGCTGGCAGTAAGCTTATTCAAAATCGCAAACGACATCCGGATTCTTTCATCAGGACCGAGAAGCGGCATCGGTGAAATCATTATTCCATCAAACGAACCCGGTTCTTCGATAATGCCGGGAAAGGTGAATCCCACGCAATGCGAATCGCTCACGATGGTGTGCGCGCAGGTGATTGGGAATGATGCAGCGATTACAGTTGGCGGGTTGAGCGGACATTTTGAACTGAATGTCTTCAAGCCTGTGATTATTTATAATTTGTTAATGTCAGCGCGTTTGCTGGGTGATGTGGCAAAATCTTTCAACGACCATTGTGCAACCGGAATCGAACCCAATTACTCTTTCATCAAACGCCATCTGGAAAATTCCTTGATGCTTGTAACGGCTTTGAACACAAAGATTGGCTATGACAACGCAGCGAAGATTGCCAAGAAGGCACACGCAGAGGACAAGACTCTGAAGCAGGCGGCAGTAGAATTGGGCTTGCTCACCGAGAAGCAATTTGACGAGTGGGTGGTGCCGGAAAAGATGGTGGGCAGACTGTAAAACCGCACGTTTAACAGAATGATAAAATCGTAATTGATATTTGATATTATTTTTCCCAATGAAAATTTCATAATTTCCCGCTCCGAATTCAAAACCAAAACCCAAAATTTGAACGACATGAAAAATTTTTTAACGGCAGTTATATGCCTCGCAATTTCATTTGCTGCAATCGCGCAACCCTGCACACCCAACGCTCCAACCGGAAACCCGGGAGTATTTCCAGACCCGGATAATATTCCATGCATTGAGCGGGATATGTTTTATGACGTTACCTTGCAAACAGAAAATTTTGACACGATTTCGCTCGCTGTTCCCTTTCTGGGTACTGTTGCTGCTGCTGTTAACTGGTTAAGAATTGACAGCATTGTGAATTTTCCCTGCGGAATCACTTGGGAATCAGACACTCTTCAATATGGTCCAAATGAAACCGGCTGTATCAGAGTATCAGGAACCAGCCTTGAGCCTGTTGGTCAATATCCCATTGGCATCTATGTGACGTTGGAAGTAAATCTTCCGCAATTAGGCATTCAGGAAATCAGCGGAGAGTTAAATGACCTTGCTTCTCAGGGCGGAGTAGCTACTGATTACTTTTATGTTTCGCGCGTGGTGAATCAGGGCGATCCTTGCCCAGCGCGCGATTTAAACGCATCTGGTGTTGCTGCCAGCGGCACTTGCCCGTCTTTGCAGGTGGAAATTACCGGGACTACCGTGTTTTGCGGAGGAAGCGAAACGCTTACTGCCGAACCCGGCTATGAATTAGGAATAGTGTCTTACTTGTGGTCGCCAGGAGGTGAGACAACTCCATCCATCAGCGTTTCTACAGATGATACCTATTCCGTTACAGTAACCGACCAAAACGGAACTGCAACGGCAAGCGTTACTGTTTCAGCAAACGAATTTCCCACAGCAGGATTCACCGCATCTGTTTCCGGATTGTCAGCCACATTCACAAACACCTCCGATTTAGCAACTGATTACTCATGGGATTTCGGAGACGGAAATAATTCTATCGCCACAGACCCCTCACATACTTATACTACTGATGGAAACTATGACGTAACATTGATTGCCACCAACGCTTGTGGTTCGGATACTACTACAGAATCAATTACAGTAGCAACACCGCCCTGCATCGCCAATGCGCCTTCCGGCACACCAGGAATTTCCCCAGCGCCCGATAATATTCCATGCGTGGAAAGAAATTCTCCTTATGATTTCACCATGCAGGTTGAAAATTTTGACTCATTTACTTTAAATACTGCATTAGGAACTTTTGACGTGCCCATTACTATTACACAGATTGACAGCATTGGAAATCTGCCTTGCGGATTCACATGGGCAGCAAGCCAATTAGTGTATGCTCCCGGTGAAACAGGTTGCATCAGAGTCTCTGGCACATCGCGCGAAATCGTAGGGCAATACCCGCTGTTGATTTACATGACTATGACGCTGGATGTTCCGTTTTTAGGACCACAGACCATCAGCGGTGAGTTGAACACAGAACTCATTCCGCAACTTGAGGGTTTAGCTGGTCCTCTTGGCTTTGATTTCAAGTATGTTTCACGCGTGATCAATGCGGGTGACAATTGCCCTGCCCGTGATACCACATCTGAAGAAACTGCAAGTGGCGCTATTTGTCCCCCGCTTGGAGTTGACATTGAAGGCAACCCAACAATTTGCTCCGGTCAGCCTACAACATTAACTGCGGTTGCGCAATACGAAACAGGAACAGTTTCTTATTTGTGGTCAGATAATTCGACTTCTGCAACTTTCACTGCAACAACTGCGGGTACGTATTCTGTAACTATAACTGATGATATTGACACCGCAACGAAAAGCGTAACGGTTAGCACAGGAACACCGCCTACAGCGGGCTTTACTGCTGTTGTTTCCACTCCTGCCGTTACAGTAAATAACACGTCCACTGGGGCTGGCACTTACCTTTGGAATTTTGGCGAGCCTGCAAGCGGTTCGAATAACACCAGTACACTGGCAAGCCCCGCGCACACGTATTTAGATAACGGCAGTTATACGATTTCGCTAACGGTTACAAACAATTGCGGCATCGCCACTGACACAGAAACTGTAACCATCACGGGCGTGGGCATTGCTTCTGTTCAGTATGACCTCACGTTTGAGATGTTCCCGAATCCGAGCAATGGAACTGTTGCATTGCAATTCTCTGCTGAAAATTCAAAAGATGTTTATGAACTGAACATCTTCGACCTCAGCGGCAAGAATGTGCATCGCGAAAGAATTACTTCCGTTGCAGGCACAGTGCAAAGGCAGCTTGATTTGAGCGCTTTGGCAAAAGGCGTTTACACTTTGCGTTTGGATTCTGAGAAAGGATTCGGTGTGAAAAAATTGATTTTGAATTAATCACTAAACTTTAATAAACCCAAAACATGAAAAGTATTTTAGTAGCAACTGCACTCCTGCTCTCTTCAATTATTGGATTTGCACAATGCACGCCCAATGCTGCAACGGGCACGCCTGGAATAACACCCCCACCGGATAATGTAACATGCATTACAAGGGGTACTCCTTACAGCACCACGATGCAGTTGGAGAACTTCAGTTCATTCAATACTCCAGCCGGGGCTGTTACGATGGTTTCTGCAACGATTGACAGTTTGGTGAATTTCCCCTGCGGCATCACATGGCAGTCAGATAAATTGACGTATGCTGCCGGTGAAACGGGTTGCATACTTGTTTCGGGCACTACAACAGACGCGGTGGGTCAATACAAGCTTGAAATTTACATGACGATAACATTGAACATTCCTTTTCTCGGGCAGCAAACGCAAAGCGGTGAAATATCATCCCTGATCCAAACGCTGAATAATTTTGCACCGGGAACAATTAATGTTGATTTAGATTACTACTCACGAGTTATTCAATCAGGAAATTGCCCGGCTATTGATACAAGCGGCAGCGCCAACAACCTGACCGCGAGCGGTGGAGCTACTTGTCCATCTCTTGTTCTCGGAGTTTCTATCTCAGGCAACACCTCTGTTTGTGCAGGTATCCCGACAACTTTAACGGCTACTGCGACCAATCCTGACGGGAATGTTGCTTATTCATGGAATACAGGCGCTACAACACAATCCATCACAGTGAATCTGAGCAGCACTACTACTTATTCGGTAACCGTTACCGATAATAGCGCGAGCGCCACTGATTCACACACGGTAACTGTTAATTCAGCGCCTAATACAGCATTCACTGCAACTGAAAATGGAGCAGATGTTACGTTCAGCAGCACTACTTCCGGTGCAACATCTTATGCTTGGGATTTTGGCGATTCGACAACCAGCACTTTGCAAAGTCCGCCTGTTCACACGTATGCAGACAATGGCGCTTACACCATCACCTTGATTGCAACCAACAGTTGCGGTTCTGATACCGCAACTCAGGATGTAACGATTACCGGAGTGTTCATCAATTCTGTTGAATATGATTTGAACTTCGATGTATTTCCGAATCCAAGCACTGGAAATATTTCGTTGAATTTTTCGGCAGAAAACGCATCTGCGTATGACCTGAATATTCACGACCTCAGCGGCAAAAATGTGTATGCTGAAAAAATTACTGCAACAGCAGGCAACGTGCAGAAGCAGTTGGATTTGACTGCTTTGCCCAAAGGCATCTACACGCTGCGCCTCACTTCTGAGAGCGGCTTTGGCGTGAAGAAACTCCAGTTGAACTAAGTTCTGTAAATCACAAAAGGTAAAGCCCTCATTCTTTCGGAATGAGGGCTTTTTCTTTTTAGGAATTCAATTTACTTGGGTGCAGGACAAATTGCAACGAGCGTGGCTTTTTCCCGCCTTAGGCGGGGAAATACAAAGAGGTATCAAAGAGGTGGCATTACTCCTCAAGCCCACCGCACGAACTGGTGCAATTTATCCTATACCCATTTACTTCTCTCGTATCAGCACATATTGAATCACTTCAGCATCATTTACATATCCCCTTGAAGAATTTTCTATTTTCCATCCCTCATCATACAGTCGTTGAAACACATCGCGCAGAATTTTCCACTGCTCTTTGATTTTTGTTTTCGTGGTGGGCTTTTCGGTGTCAATGAATTCCGTTTCCTTGTTTTGCCAGTGCAGGTAAATGCCCGAGTAGCCGGTGATGGAATGAATTTCCATCAGCAGCACTTCTTTTTTCTCCTGCGCTGAAGCTGAATAAATGAACGCGCTCCCTACGAGCAGCAATGCGATAAGTGATGATTTCATGGGTTGAGTTAGTTTAATTTTTTAAACGAGTATCCTTGTTTTGAAAAATGCTCCATGGCTCTTGGCAGCGCAAACTTCAAATTGGGCGCAGCCTTCATGCTGTCGTGCAGCACGATAATCGAACCCTCACGCGTGTGATGCAAAACATTATTCAGGCACTTTTCCGGTGAAAGCTGTGCATCAAAATCACCGCTCAACACATCCCACATTACCACGAGGTATTTGGTTTTCAGAAAATGCAGTTGCGACAGCGAAATTTTTCCATAGGGCGGTCGGAACAAATTGCTGTTTACCATCTCTGCGCATTGCGCGATGTTGTCATAATACAATTCATCTTCCGTTTCCCAGCCGTTCAGGTGGTTGTGCGTGTGATTTCCCACAGCGTGTCCTTTTTTCAGCAGGGTAGCATATAACTCGGGATGTGCTGTCACATTTTTTCCGATACAGAAAAAAGTAGCCTTTGCATTGAATTGGTCAAGCGTGTCTAAAACAAACTCTGTTACACCGGGCGTAGGTCCATCATCAAAGGTGAGATAGAGATTTTTTTCCTTTGCAGGGACACGCCACAAAATTTCCGGAAACAACCTCCAAAAAATACCGGGTACTTTTGATACGTACATTGCTAAGGAAAAATAAGAAATTTGTACGCTTAACTAAAACGTCATTGCGAGTTCTCCGGTCATACCGGAGGACGAACCAATCCCTTAATGGGGAGATTGCTTCGCTCGCTCCTCGCTCGCAATAACGCAACTTTAAAAAATATGTCCGTAAGAGTCCGTTTTGCCCCCAGCCCAACAGGTCCGCTGCACCTCGGTGGTGTGCGCACCGCGTTGTATAATTATTTGTTTGCGAAAAAAAACAAAGGCGTTTTCATTCTGCGCATTGAAGATACCGACCAAAACCGCTACGTACCAGGCGCGGAACAATACATCATTGACGCGCTGCATTGGTGCGGATTGGATTTTGAGGAAGGTCCCGGAATCAATGGAGCATATGCTCCTTACCGCCAGTCGGAAAGAAAAGCGATGTATCGTAAATATGCCGACCAGCTTATTGAGAGCGGAAATGCGTACTATGCTTTTGACACGCCACAGGAAATTGAAGCGATGCGCGAACGGCTGAAAACGAAAGAAAATCCTGCTCCACAATATGACCATGTAACACGCAGCGCGATGAAGAATTCACTTACGTTGAGTAAAGAAGGAACAGAACGATTGGTTGCAGAAGGAAAATATGTGCTGCGTGCGAAGATGCCAGGCGTTGGCGACATAACGTTTCAGGATTTAATTCGCGAGGAAGTTTCATTTCCTGCACATGCGCTTGATGACAAGGTGCTGTTCAAGTCTGACGGGATGCCGACTTATCACCTTGCCAACGTGGTGGATGATTACCTCATGAAAATCACGCACGTGATTCGCGGGGAAGAGTGGCTTTCGTCAACCCCGCTGCATGTGTTGCTGTATAAATTTTTCGGGTGGGAAAATGTGATGCCACAGTTTGCGCATCTGCCGCTCATTTTGCGTCCCGATGGAAACGGAAAACTGAGTAAGCGCGATGGCGACCGCCTCGGCTTTCCCGTGTTTCCGCTCAACTGGAAAAGCCCCGACACGGGTGAAGAATCAAAAGGTTTTCGCGAGCGCGGATTTTTACCGGATGCCTTCGTGAACATGCTCGCGCTGCTTGGCTGGAACCCAGGCACGGAGCAGGAAATTTTTTCAATGGATGAATTGATTGCAGCATTCTCTATTGAGCGCATCGGCAAGTCAGGCTCGAAATTCGATTTTGAAAAAGCGAAGTGGTTCAACCAGCAATACCTACATAAAAAAAGCGCGCAGGAATTAGCTGCGCTGCTGCAACCCGTGTTAAAGCAAAACGGAATTGAGCGCGAAAATGCTTTTGTTGAACAAGTTTGCGATAAGCTACGCGACCGTGTTACGTTTGTGGAAGATTTTCTTACGGCAGGAATCTATTTCTTCAAACGCCCTGAAAGCTACGATGAGAAAACGATTGCAAAAAGATGGAACCCGGAAAGCAAAACAGTTTTTGAAAAATTGATGAGCGAACTGGCAGCATTGCAGGATTTCTCCAGCGCAGCGGTTGACAAGTTTGTGCATGATTTTGTCGCGGAAAATAATCTTGGATTAGGCGATGTCCTGCCCGTGTTTCGTGTGTTGCTTTCAGGGGTAACGCAAGGTCCGGCTGTGTTTGATATTGCAGCATTGCTGGGAAAAGAAGAAACGATGGAGAGGATGAAATTGGGCGTTGAAAAATTAGGATAATGCTCTTTGCCGTTTTAATCAGGCTTTAAAAGCAGACGTAGTAGCGATGAGCGCGGATTTCCCCCTTTTAGGGGAAATACAAAGGGGTATTAAAATGAATAGAGCTACCCAAGCCACACGCACGAGCCGCTGCAAATTGCTAAACCCACAGACCCAAATGAAAGCAGCCATCTACGAAAATTACGGACCACCTGAAGTTGTTCAGATTTCAGAAGTAGAAAAACCTGTTCCGAAAGAAAATGAAGTACTTATCAAAGTTTACGCATCAACTGTAAACCGCACCGACTGCGGTTTCAGGAGCGCAGAATATTTTATCAGCAGATTTTTCAGCGGGTTGCTCGCGCCTAAAAATCAAATACTTGGATGTGAGTTTGCGGGAGAAGTTGAGACAATAGGCACATCCGTTACTGCTTTCAAAATAGGCGACAAAGTTTTTGGGTTCAACGATACAAAGTTTGGCGGTCATGCAGAATACATGACGATTGCGGAAAATGACGCCATCGCAACCATGCCTCATAATACCAACTACGAAGATGCAGCCGCGATTACTGAGGGCGCGCACTATGCGCTGTGCGACATCCGGGCTGCAAAAATTGCGAGCGGGCAGCAAATTTTAATTAATGGCGCAACGGGCGCAATTGGTTCAGCTGCGGTGCAGTTAGTAAAATACTTTGGCGCGGAGGTTACTGCCGTTTGCGATACAAAAAATGTGGAGTTGGTGAAATCGCTTGGCGCTGATGAGGTGATTGATTACTTGAAGCAAGACTTCACGCAACTGAACAAGAAGTTTGATGTCGTATTTGATGCTGTCGGCAAAAGTTCTTTCCGTAAATGCAAACCGCTGCTGAAGAAGCAAGGCATTTACATGTCAACGGAACTTGGTCCTCGATGGGAAAATCCGTTTTTGGCGCTCAGCACACCGCTGCTCAGTGGTAAAAAAGTTTTGTTCCCGCTGCCGACAATCAGCAAAGCGGATGTGTTGTTTTTGAAAGAGCTTGTAGCAACCGGAAAGTTTAAGCCCGTAAGAGACAGGAAATATCCGTTAGCGCAAATTGTTGACGCCTACCGTTTTGTGGAAACAGGAATGAAAACGGGGAATGTGATTATTGTTGTCAGGGATAATTAAATATCGGAGTTTGGTATTAGGATATAGGATTGATGAGTTAACATGAGTTCGAGATAACGAAAGAGATAGTAGCTGTTGTCTATGCTTAAGCTACTGCTTTGCTTTAAGTCAGGAGTCTAAAATCGCCATTATTTTTTATTTCATAAATGACAGGCAACTTTTCTCGTTCGCATACTTTTTTAATGTCAGCCCAACGTAAAAACAGATGTCTTGCTTTCTCATCGAATGTTGAGCCTTTTGGAAAACTCATTATGAAGGCTGTGAACTGTAACTTCTTTAAAAGAACAAACTCATTCCTTCTCGAGATCATTATTAAATCGTTGGTAAAAAGAATACCGTTAGCATTTTTAATTAACGGAAATAGATCAACATCCTTAATGCCTTCTCCGAATTTTGCACCTGTAAGAAATACTCTATGACCGTCCTTGCCTTCAAGTGCATTAAAAGCATCTGCCAATCTTTCAGGCAAATTTTCATCAAAATAAAAATCCATTAAGCGGCTTTTGGCAAAGGAGCGCAGAAGGCTATTGCATCTTCTACTTTTCTTGAATCTAACTTATATAGTTTGGCAATAAAACCAATGCTTTCTCCAGCCAGATAATAATCATAAATCGTTTCAGCCAATATATTTGTTCCCTCAATAATTGGTTGTCCAAATTGATTTTCCGGATTGACTACAATGGATTTTGATATTCCAAGTGGATAAAATTTCTTAGCCATTCTTTGGTCTCCAAATTCTATCTTTTTAGCCAAAGGAACTATAAACTCAGCCAATGAACTCTGTAGGTTTTTGGCATTTGTATATGACGCGCCAAAAAAAACATTTTTGCCAAGAACAGATATATCCTGATTTGCAAAAGGGTATGGCGTATTTAAATGCTCTGCCATTGTTTGATGAATCCTGACTATTTCATGAATGCTAATATTCTCATCTTTCAATGAATAAAAAACATACATTTCGATCAGAGATAAAAAATTTACCGCCACAATATCTCTTATTTCAAAATGATAGCGGTAGCCAATTGAATCGAATAACTTATTTTTTGCGTAGTATTTAAACCAATACTGAGCCTTCGAATAAGGTATTCTGAAGATTCTGGCAGCATCTGCAGCCGAGTAGATACCCTCTCCTATTTTGGCAGAAGCTGATTTTCCTCTAAAAGTTAGTTTCACGAAGCGGCTAACTTAATGCTAAAAAAATCGAATGGCTAATTTTTTTAGATGGCGCGGTGTATTAGGTATATAGCCCATACCTTAGCTTCTTTTTTATCCTATTCCGAAACTAACGGATTTCAGATCTTGATAAGGATTGAAACCTTGGTAATGGTGTATCTTAACAACCTGCTGCAAAGTCATTCAAAGTCAGGTTAATCCACGAGGATTTGTATTTTTACCTCCCCCTATTTTCCAAACCAAAAAAATTGAGTCATGCCCCTTTCAGAAAATTACAAAGCGATTCTTGACAATGCAGTGAGCGCAATTCATAAACGCACGTTTTACGCTGCTTATCCCGAACATCCGAAAGCCTATGGTGAAGATGCGCCCAAGCGCGGGCAGGAGGAGTTCAATGCTTATGTTGGCAAAAACTTTGACGACTTGCTGCAAGACAAGCCTGCCGGTTTTGCGGGCGAAGAAGTTTCGCCCTACACGATGGAGCCGCTCAACATCAAGTACCCGCAGTTTACTGTAGATGATTTGATTGCAAAAGCGGACAAGGCATTTCAAACCTGGAAAAAAGTATCGGTGGATGACCGCGCACAAGTGTTGGTGGAGTCGCTCGAAAGAATCAAGCATAAATTTTTCACGATTGCACATGCCACGCAGCACAGTACGGGGCAGTCGTTCATCATGTCGTTTCAGGCTTCAGGTCCGCATTCAAACGACCGCGCGTTAGAAGCATTGGCGATGGGCTATGAAGAATTGAAAAGATTCCCGCAGGAAATTTTGTGGGAAAAACCGATGGGCAAAGATTCAAGCATCAAGTTGGATAAAGTGTATAAAGCAGTTCCAAAAGGCGTTGCGCTTGCCATCGGCTGCTCTACGTTTCCCGTGTGGAACACGGTGCCGGGTGTGTATGCGAGTTTGGTTACGGGAAATTCTGTAATCGTGAAGCCGCATCCGAAGTCGGTGCTTCCCATTGCTGTTGTGGTTGCAGAAATTCAAAAAGCATTGAAAGATGCAGGCTACGACCCGAACACGGTGCAACTCGCAGTTGACTCAACCGATCAATTGATTACGAAAACACTTGCCGAACATCCTACAGTGAAACTCATTGACTTCACGGGCAGCAGCACGTTTGGCGATTATGTGGAATCGCTCACGTCACAGGGTAAAGTAGTTTTCACTGAGAAAGCCGGAGTGAATTCTGTGATTCTTGATTCTGCTGTAGATCTTGATGCTACTTTCCAAAATCTTGCCTTTGCAGTGTCGCTCTATTCAGGGCAGATGTGTACCGCTCCGCAGAATTTTTTCATCCCCGCCACGGGCGTAAAATCAGGAGATAAAATTGTGTCTTATGAAGAAGTGGTGGAGAAGCTGAAAAACAGTGTGAAGAGTTTGGCAACGCATCCCAAGATGGGCGCGGGAACATTGGGCGCGATTCAAAGCGATGCAACCTGGAACAGAGTGCAGTCTTCTACCTCGCTCGGCAAAGTGGTGCTTGAGCCGACAACCGTTGTGAATCCTGAATTTGCAAAAGCGCGTCTCACATCACCTGCGATTATCGAAACAGACGCTGCAAGTAAAGCCACTTTTGAAAAAGAGTTGTTCGGTCCTATCGTGCTGGTGATAAAAACAAAAGACACGAACGAATCCATTCAGCTTGCAAAAGAAATGGCAGCAAAGCATGGCGCGATTACTTGTGCTGCTTATACCACAGACGAAAAAATCGCGCGGAAAATTGAAGAAGAAATGGAATCGGTATTTGCGCCTGTTTCACTCAACCTCCACGGTTTCATTTGGGTGAATCAACATGCGGCATTCTCCGACTTCCACGTTACGGGTGGCAACCCTGCGGGCAATGCCAGCTTTTCCAATCCTGAATACGTGAATAAGCGTTTCGTGTGGGTGGGACACAGAAAGTTGGTTTCTTGAGTGTTGGGAGTGGGAGTTTAGGGTGAGGTGTTTGGGCTTAACTGCTGCGAATGCATGAGGGAGAAGGTCAGAATTTCACCGCCTTGCTGTAATAAATTTTATCGCTGCATTGCATGCGGATGATAGCAAGTCCGTGATAGTCTGACAACGCATCTACTGTTATGCGGTATCCTTTCACAGAATTCACTTCGTATATCTTTTTCCCTTCTTGCGTGTATATGGAGAGATTATTTATCGCGCTGAATGGAATTTGATTGCTGATTTCAATGGTGAGCGACTGATTTCCTTCTGCGGGGTTCGGATACACTTTTACAAAACCGTCAGCAGATAACCCGGGCGACCAAATACCGGTAGGAATAACATCAACAAGCTTATTTTCCGTTGTGTTGGTTGTAACTGCGGGATTGAAATCAAAAAAGATATCTGCTGTATTCTCAATAACCGTGTTGTCAGCCAATCCAGGTTTCGGCTTGATGCGATATTGCACATAGCCATTGCTGCCACTCAGGTCCATATTGCTATCGGGCAGCATGATATTGTTAAAATAGAAATTCAGTTCGTTTGCTTTCAGCAAATATTCCACTTCGTGGCTGCTGCTGATAACCTGCAGGGTGGTGAAGTCTAAGTTTTGGTCAAGCACATCGATGAGATGCACATTAAATGCGTAATAATTTCCTGTGTTTTGAAACCGGATGGTGTAGGTAAGGTACTGGTCTTTCAATGTCCACTTCTCGGCAGCAACTCCTGCGGGTTCAACCAGTTTATCATTCGGGTCATAAGATGACAGCACGTTTTCTGTAAGCGTGTCCGCGTTGTTATCGGGAGTTTCATCGGTGGCAGCGGATGTAATTTGCGCTGTAATTGTAACAGGCGTATTTGGGAACACCACTGCAACAGTTGCATCAATCATGATATTCACGCTTTCTCCCGGCTGCAGGATGAGAGAGTTCCAGGTAAGCAGGTTGCCCGAAGAAGAAGATGGAGGAACGGATGCGAAACTAAATGTGAGGTTGCTGTCAAGGCTCAGACTGACACTTGCCGTTTGGCTGGTAGTGCCCGCATTGGAGCAATTCACCCAATAGTTTGTAGAAAATCCAGCAATGGGCATCGTTGATGCGAGGGAAACTTCAAGGTCGTTATGATTACCATCATACGCGATTCCGAAATCGTTGCCACCGGATGTGTTATTGAGGGAAGTGAGGTTTACATTGTAAGAAATTGTTGCGGAAGTCTGCTGATGATATTGCGGAAGCTGAATGCTCACTGAGTACGCTCCCAGCGAAACAAGCGCTGAGTAATTTCCATTCACATCCGTTAACGCAACAATCGGATTTCCTGCCGTAGGCTGAACAACAACTGTGACGCCTTCTGTTCCTGATTCAATTCCATCTCTTGTGCCATTGCCATTGGTATCGAAAAACACGTTTCCGGCAATCTGCGCAGAACAATCAACCGTGAATTTATTCGGGAAGTAATAACTGTAATTAGATTCCAACGCATAGCTGCCACAGTCAGCATCAATCGGGATTTCATAAGTGCCGGTTGCTATATCAGATGCCTGCACATGAAACACCTCAGGATAAATAACCACGTTAGTGCCCTGTGTAAAAAAAAGCTGGATGCCGGTAGCCTGATTGAAATCAATATTCACACCGGAAAACAACACCTGAAGTCGCTGCCCCCTGTTTCCATTGTCAGGCTGCACGACAATATCCTGCTGGCTCAACGCGGGAAAACAAAAAGCAACAAGGAGCAGCAGAGTTTGGGCGAATGATTTCATGTTAAGGATTTAAGGCAACCAAATTATACACTTCTTTCTATTTATCCAAAGAAAGATTGTAAAATTTACGTAAACTATCAGCCGTCTGCGGAGTAATAGATTTATCTAACACCGCTGCCGTGTAAATCGCTTCTTTCCAAACAGCAGCATCTGTTTGTCTTGCAGAAACCATCTTCACCTGCAGTGTAAGAAGCCATTCATCTGTTTGCGCAATGCGTTGCAGCACTTCCGCTAATTCAGGGCTTGCCGCATCTTTTTTAATGCTTAATATGTATTCCCGCAGGATTGTCGTGATAATGACACGATGTTTCTCCTCCAACTTCTCCAGTGTGAAACGGGAAAGCGGCTCCACCGCCTTTCCAATCTCCCCTTTATCATAATGCGCTATCGCCCTGTTCAGATTTGCTTCGGCAAAGCCCGGAGCAATTGCCAGCGCCTTGTCCCATTGCGCGATTGCCTTCGCTGTGTCGCTTTCTATATAATAGAGTGAGCCGAGATTGCTCAATGTGTAAAGGTGGCAGGGGTTTGCTTTCAGCGATGATTCAAAAAACTGTTTTGATGCATCTGTATTTCCTGAAAAAAAAGCCGCTTCACCTTTGTACCAATTCAAAGGCGTGCCGGTCAAATCAACTTCAAAGAGCGGCTGGTAAATGAAATCAAGCTCGCGAAACACTTCCTTGTAGTTTGCCTGCTTGCGTGCAAGCAGCGCGCGTTTCAGGTGCGTTTCCGCATGTGCCCGCATCACCCAGAAAGACATTACGCCCGCCTGCAGAAGGAGCAGCAGCAAGAGCAGCGCCCTCCACTTCTTCTTGCTGAAAGAAACCGTTTCCGAAACTGCGTTTGCATCATCCGAGCCAGAGTCAGCCGCGCTGATGATTGCAAGAAAACACGCAAACGCAAACAAGTGCAGCGGTCGCTCTTTCGGGAAATCAAACAGGGATGCGAAAAAATATGCGCCCGTGCCGCACAGCGCCACAGCAAGCACCGTGAACTGATGTAACGTAGTGTCGCGCCTCATTTTTTTCAGCGCAACAACCAAAGCCGCAACGAACAAACCAACAAATGCCAGCCATCCGGCAACACCCGTTTCAGCCCACACCCACAGGAAATCATTGTGCGGCTGCTGGAAATGAATCAGCCCGTTTTCGCTGCGGATGCCCCCCATGCCTTTCGCAGGAAAATGAAACTTCCAGTTGCCCGCGCCCACACCTGTAAGCGGATGCTCTTTGATGATTTCAACCGTGTTGTGCCACAGACGCAGCCGCTCGCGTATCGTTTCGGTATGCTCGTTTTTCTGTTCCTTGTAATTAAAAACGGATGTGAGCCGCTGCGTAATGTTTTTAGAAGTTTCCCGGTTCATAAAAAAATAAACAGCGAGCATCGCCACAAAAGCGAAAACACACGCAACGAACAGCAGCATTGATTTGCGAAAAAGCGACTGCGTGAGCAGCCCTTTTTTATCTCCCCAAAAAATAAAAACCATTGCGAGAAACAGGATTGCTGCAAGCCCCGTCCATCCCACGCGGCTTGTCGTGAGCGCGATTACCGCAGCGCTTAATAAAATATTCACCACAAAAAAAATGCGGGCGCTGACCGAGCGATAACGCTGCAGCGCGAGAGCATGAAACGGCAGGCACAGCGCAAGAAAAATGGCAAGCAGGTTGCGGTGCCCCATGCGCCCCGTCATTCCATAGAGCGCTTTGGAGTCGTGCAACTGCTCGCTGAGTTGCTGAAAATCGCTGATTGCAAAATAGCAGAACAGAAAAGCGCACACGCAAAAGCAGGTTGCGAGGCGAACAATGCTGCCGGGATGCGCTTTTAGAATGGTGAAGATAAAGAGATAGAAAAACAGGAAGCTCGCCACGCGGGCTGCCTCCGTCCATGCGTCTGACTTTTGCGCAGCCGTGCTCACGGAGAGCAGCGCGCACAGCAGCAATATGCAAAGCGCAACAAAAAACGGGTTGCTGATACGGGTAGCTTCTCTGAAAGCGCTGAGTAATTTCTTTTCATTCGTAATCCACGAAGCTGCAAGAGCGATGCTGCCCACCAGCAGGAGATACACAAACCGGATGGACTGCTCCGGGTCGAGCAGCGCAGTGCTGTAAACGAAAGGAATGGCGCAAAGGCTAAGGGTGAAAAGGTAGGGAAGCGCTGCTTGCATAAGTATCTCTGATTAATGCACAGAGTAAACGTGCCTGAAATGTATGAGGTTTTTCTTACAAAGAAAAACAGTACACAAACAAATGGGAAACCCGGGTGGCAGCATGAAGCGTTTCCTCTTTCGTTTCTGTTTCTTTACGGTACGCTCACATCATTCTTTGACTTCCATGTTAAAGGCAGTTACATGCGGGCAATGCCAGCTTTTCCAACCCTGAATATGTCAACAAGCGGTTTGTGTGGGTGGGGCATAGGAAGTTGGTGGCTTGATGAGGGTTGGGTGTTGAGGGTGGCGTGTTGTGTTTAGGATAATAAAAAAGACGATCTGCTGCTAAAAAAAGGTTTTCGGAAACTTTTTAACGCCACGATTGTTTTGGGTCGTAACTTCGTAATCTTAAAAAAAATTTAAAAAACCCATGAAAACTCTCAATGCCCTTCTCCTCTCTTTTGTAGTATTGTTTGCAGCGTGCAACAGTTCACAATCCGAAAACAAAGTAGAAGCAACAAACGCAGAGTCTGTTGACACTACTGCAAATGCAGCCCCTGCCGGAGCAGCTTTTGTCGTTCAGAAAGACCGCAGCGTTATCAACTGGAAAGGTAGTAACAAGTTCACCCCGAAGGCACACGCGGGAACGCTTCTTTTTTCAGACGGCTCATTTACCTCAACTGACGGTCAGGTTACAGCCGGCAAATTTACTGCTGATATGAACTCAATGACTTCAGCAGGAGATGAATACACAGGTGGCGCAGCAAAAGTGGGCGACCTCATTGGTCACTTGAAATCTGCGGATTTTTTCGATGTGGCAAATTTTCCGAATGCTGCGTTTGAAATCACTTCGATTGCTGTGGTTGCTGACCAGCCGGGAGTTACCCATAATGTAACGGGCAACCTCACGATTAAAGGCATCACCAAATCGGTTACTTTCCCCGCAAACGTAACCGTTGCAGGAAATGAGTTGACGGCTATTGCCACCTTCACCATTGACCGCTCACAGTGGGAAGTGAAGTATGGCTCTGAAACATTCTTTTTGGATTTAGCGAAGGACAAACTCATCAAGAACGAGATTGAACTCGGCTTAAACGTAGTTGCAGTACAGGGATAAGCATTTCTGAAATCTTTCTAAAAGAAAAAGCCCGTTGAAAAACGGGCTTTTTCTTTTTTATAGGTGGTTCTAAAAATTAAAAAAAAAAGACGAACCACAAAGAATTCAAAGAGAAAACACAAAGTTCACAAAGCATTGATTTTATTTTCTTTGTGAAAAATTCTTTGCGTTCTTTGTGGTTAAAAAAATATTTTTTAGAACTGCCACTAACTTAAATACTTCCCCACGATAGGCATCCTGCGTCCCATGCCGAATGCTTTTGGGGAAACGCGCAAAATGGGCGGGGTTTGATGGCGCTTGAATTCGTTGATGTTCACCATACGCAACACACGGTCAACAAGTGATTTGTTAAAGCCCATTTGCACAAGTTCTTTTGGTCCTTGTCGTTTTTCAATGTATTGATAAAGCAGTTTGTCGAGAATGGGATATTCGGGCAGCGAGTCCGAATCTTTTTGGTTGGGGCGCAATTCTGCCGAAGGTGCTTTTGTGATGATGTTGTTTGGAATTAGTTCGGCATCCTTATTAATGTAATGCGCGAGTTCATACACTTCCGTTTTATATACATCGCCAATCACGGAAAGTCCTCCGCACATATCGCCATACAATGTGCCATAGCCAACTGCGGCTTCGCTTTTATTGGAAGTATTGAGCAGAATGTATTTGTGCTTATTGGTGCATGCCATCAGAAAATTTGCGCGGATGCGCGCTTGCAGATTTTCTTCCGCGATATTGAATGGAGTTCCTTCAAACACAGGCTTCAATGCTTCAAGCGAAGCGTCATACACTTTTTTAATCGGAAGAATTTCATGCATCACACCAAGTCGTTTGGCTAATTCAACTGAATCGGAAATGGAATGTTCTGATGAAAATTCAGAAGGCATTAGCACGGGCAGCACGTTTTCTTTTCCCAGCGCCCGCGCAGCAAGCACGAGCACTACTGCTGAATCAATACCGCCCGATAAACCAAGAATCGCTTTTTGAAATCCCAGCTTGCCGAAATAATCTTTGATGCCGAGCACAAGCGCATCATGTATCTTTTGAATTTTCGGAAGGATAATTGCCTTGTCCTCCTTTTGTGATTTTGCAGAAGCAGTCAAGTCATTCAAATCATATTCACGATAAGTTTCTTCAAAATAGGGCAACTCATCATACACCTTTCCGGCAGCATTCATCACAATCGAGCCGCCATCAAAAATCAAATCAGTTTGCGCACCAACATGATTTACATAGAACAGCGGCAACTTGTAGCGCGCCACATTCGCACGCAGCACACGCAGGCGTTTTTCCGTTTGCTCATAATCGAAAGGTGAAGCAGAAATATTCACAATGAAATCCGGCTGTTCACGCATCAACTCATCCACAGGACAAATCGTATAGAGTGGATTTTCATTGCCCACGTTCCAAATGTCTTCACACACCGAAAGCGCAATTTTTTTATCCCTGAATTGCACGACATGAAAATTGCGGTTTGGCTCGAAGTAGCGATACTCATCAAAGATGTCGTAAGTTGGCAGCAGCGCTTTGTGAATGACCTTTTCAACTTTTCCATTTTCAATAAAATAAGCTGAATTAAAAAGGTCTTTGCCTTCCAGACGCGGGTTGCGCGAAGGACTGCCGACAATCACCGCGATGTCTTTTGCTTCATCCGCTATTTTCTGAATCACCTCATCGCAACGATTAATAAAATCACTAAACTCCAAAAAGTCACGGGGCGGATAGCCGCACACGCTCAACTCAGAAAAAATCACGAGGTCACATTTGCCGGAACGTGCGCACTGAATTGAGTCTTGTATTTTTTTGAAATTGCTTTCAAAATTCCCGATGTGATAGTTATTCTGAGCAACCGCGATTTTCATAGTATGATAATCTTCTCCTCCGATATAAAGTGATAGCGTTCGGACTCCCTCTCCCTTGGGAGAGGGGCGGGGTGAGGTTTTGAGAGCGAGCGAGTTATCATCAGAATAAAATTCCGATTCTTAATCCCAGACTATTCAACGCGATTTTATCTTCATCGCCATCATCCACCACATTCACAAAACCATTGCGATAAAAGATTCCGGCAACGAGCGCAGTTTTGTCGCTAAACGGAAATTCCATACCTCCCTCCACATGCAGGCTCATATTAAAAACAGTGGATTGAAAAACCCCGCCAGTCTGGTCTTTATTTTTCACGATGTTTTCATTTTCAAAAATCTGCGTTCCACTATTTTCAGCATCTACGCGCGCTTTGTAACGAAAACCCGGAACAATGCCCAGCCCGCCATAGAAGCGAAACTTACCGATTTCATTGCTGCGCATTTTAAAAATCAATGGGATGTTGATGTACTGAAGTTTGAATGTTGCGCTCGTAGTTCCGGCAAACCGCGCAGTATCGTTTTGGTATAAGCGCATCAGCATCGAATCGGTGTAATCAAGATTGCCGCCCACCAACGTCAGCGAAATTCCGGTGGAAAGAATATAGTTATCCGTGAAGTTGATGTCGCTCTGAAGTCCAAATTCAAAGGCGCCACGCATCTTCCCTTTTTCTATTTCAGAGGCATCCGCCTTCATCCATGAAAGCATGGGGTTTGCATTCAGCCCGAATTGCACAGTTGTTTGCGCAATGGAGGGAAAAACCAATACGAACGAGAAGAACAACGTCAATGCGCTGTACAGCAATTTGTTATTTTTAGCGTTTCTTAGCTGCATCGTTTTATAATGAATTTGATAAAAGGATTTTTGATTTTGGTGACGCTGTTTTTGCTGCCGTCATGCAAGTGCAATAATAGGAAAAATGTAAGCCTGCCTGACGCGGAGATAAATCTTCCGGTGAAGCGCCTCGACCTTGTATTATTTCAACTCGGCACGGATAGTTTAGGCGCGAAATTTCGCGTGATGAATGAGAAGTATGACGACTTTCTTTCGTTTTATGTAACGAACATTCTCAGTTTGGGTGATTACAAAAAGCAGCCTGAACAAACGATTGAAAACCTCGCAAAATATCTGAACGACCCCTATGTGCAGGAAGTGCGTGACAGTTGCGAAAAAGTGTTCAGCGATTTTTCACCTTATAAAAAAAAGTTGGAGCAAGCGTTACGCTATTTCAAATATTATTTTCCCGAGAAGCCGCTTCCGCAAGTGGTGACGTTCCTCTCCAATTTCAGTTATTCTGCTATCACGTTTGATACGCTCTATCTTGGCATCGGACTTGACATGCACCTGGGCGAGAATTTCAAATATTATACTGACCTCTATCCGAGGTATATGTACGAGAAATTCTCATCGGAATATCTTGTCGCCAACAGTGTGAAAGCGCTTGCCACGCAACACTTTCAAATTGAGCCGAAAGACAATACCGTCCTCAGTCAAATGATTGCGAAGGGAATCGCGTTGCACTTCACCGACCTGCTGATGCCCGATGCAGAAGACTATAAAAAAATCGGCTACAACCCGGAGGATATTCAATGGTGCATGATGAGCGAGCCGGAGATTTGGAAATTTTTCGTGGACAAGCAACTGCTTTATTCGACTGACATGCTGCAAAACAGACAATACATTTCTCCAGGGCCTTCAGCATCAGGAATGCCGCGCGAAGCGCCCGGAAATATCGGTTCGTGGTTGGGCTGGCGTATCGTGCGAGCGTATGTAAAGAAATATCCTGATACCAAATTCGAGGAGTTATTGAAAATAGAGCCGCAAGAGATGCTTGTTAAATCAGGATATAAGCCTGCGAGGAATCTCTTCTAAGTTTTAAGTTGTAAGCTTTAAGTCATGCAGAATTATCAGAATTTGAAAGTTTGGCTAAAAGGAATTGAGATAGTAAAACTTATTTATCTCCTGTCTGATAAATTGCCAAAGTCTGAACAATTCGGGTTGTCATCGCAAATGAGAAGGGCTGCTGTTTCCATTGTTTCAAATATAGCGGAGGGAGTTTCGAGAAAAAGCCAAACTGATTTTAGGCGATTTCTTGAAATAGCTCTTGGGTCAACATTTGAACTTGAAGTGCAAGTGATAGTTTGTAAAGAGCTAAAATTTTTCGGCAGCGAAACAGAAGAGTTATTAAATAAGATTGACGAAGAAAAGAAGATGCTTCATTCTTTCATGGAAAAACTTAAAACTTAGAGCTTACAACTTAAAACTTCACATTACAACTTGTACTCTCAAGAAACCATAGTTGCTCCATCAACCCCGCCCGGAATTAGTGCGATAGCGGTAATCCGGCTATCTGGGAATGATTCTATTCATATTTGCTCAACAGTTTTTCGCGGTAAAAAATTATCCGAACAATCTTCTCACACATTACATCACGGCTGGATTACAGATGGAAAGCAGGATATTGATGAAGTGGTGATTGGAATTTTTCGCGCACCTCATTCCTACACAGGCGAAGATGTAGTGGAAATATCCTGTCACGGTTCTCCTTTCATTATACAGCGAATCATAGAGCTGCTCGTGGAAAAAGGTGTGCGTACTGCAAAGCCTGGCGAGTTTACCCAGCGTGCATTTCTCAATGGCAAATTGGATTTGTCGCAGGCAGAAGCTGTTGCCGATATGATTTCCTCCAACTCAGAAGCAGCGCGGAAAGCCGCAATCAACCAGATGCGCGGGGGATTCTCGCAAAAGATAAAAGAGTTGCGGCAACAATTGATTGACTTCGCTGCGCTCATTGAACTCGAATTGGATTTCAGCGAAGAAGATGTGGAGTTTGCCAACCGCGCGGAATTAAAAAATCTTGTTGCAAGTCTAACAGATCACGTCTCAAATCTGATTGATTCCTTCAAACTTGGCAACGTCATTAAGCATGGAGTGAATGTGGTCATTGCAGGCAGACCAAATGCAGGCAAATCCACTTTGCTCAACTGTTTGCTGAACGAAGAACGGGCGATTGTATCTGAAATTCCCGGCACCACACGCGATACCATTGAGGAAGTCTTGAATATTGACGGCATCCTGTTTCGCCTGATTGATACTGCCGGCATCCGCGAAGCGCAGGATGCAATTGAAAAAATCGGAGTTGAGAGAACGTATGAAAAAATCAGGCAGTCGGGTATTCTGATTTATGTGTTTGATGCTGCTTCCATGACTAAAGAAGAAGTATTACAAGATGTAAAAATTCTTAATCGTGAAAATGCGCCACTCCTCTTAGTCGGCAACAAAATTGATTTAGTGCAGAGAGATGCCTTGACAAGTTTTGATTTTACTGACGAAACGATTTTCATTTCTTCCAAAAGCGGGCAGAACCTGCATCCTATTAAAGAAGCTCTCATCAGCAAAGCAGTGGTGAAGCAAACATCCTCGGATGATGTAGTGGTGACAAATGCGCGCCATCACGAAGCATTGCTGCGCTCAAAGCAAGCATTGGAAGATGTGTTAGCAGGACTTGATTCAAAAATTTCCGGTGAGCTGCTTGCGCTTGATATCAGACGCGCATTAGATGCGCTTGGGGAGATTACTGGGCAGGTGGTAAATGACGATGTCCTTGATTCTGTGTTTTCGAGGTTTTGCATCGGAAAATAATCAATATTTTGTCGAAGGTTGAAAGCATTGAAGCGATACAAGGCGAACCCGGCACGTTTTACTAAGATTAAACCCCCGTGTTCCTTAATGATTTAGGTTTAAAAATTTTTAATTTAATAGTATTGCAAGACCAGAATTACTATAAAAATGAACCAACCAAGTAACATTGAACGAACAGAATGAAAATTATTTTTTCCGAACTATATAAAGAAAGCGATAGAGGAACTGTTGTCTTAACAGCATCAATAATTGATGTCGCTCTTTCAAGAATACTAAAAGCCTATTTATTGCCTAACTCAAGTGGAAAAGATGCATTATTGGAAGGGGCTTTAGCCAACTTAGGTACTAAAATCAATCTGGTATACAGGCTTGGGCTGATAAGCAATCGTTTATGTAATGACCTACATAAAATAAGAAATATACGGAATGCATTTGCTCACGAATTATTTGAGTGTACATTCGAAAGCATTCCTATTCAATCAAGAATGAAAGAACTTAAAAAATCCGAAATAGTGCCCTTTTATACTTACCTATTAGCTAATAAATCAGATAAAGTGCAAGAGGGTTTTAGAGGTCTGTTTCTATTTCTTGGCACTTCAATTATTTACTATCTAGAATGCCTAGAGAACAATATTGAATCAGTGGCATCATCGAAATGGATTTCTACAGAATTGATTTATAAAGATGGAGATGAAATGATAAAACGAAATAAAGAAAGGCAACATAAATAATTAAGTAACGTAATATTTTAACTATGCCAAGTTCCCGACCTTTCCAACCCTGTACGATGAATGTAAAACGGTAAGCATTTCGTTCCTGAACAAACACGGGTATTTAAAGCCCAACCAATACCAACGGGGTACGATAACTTGGAGCGTGAACGGAAATAAAACAGGCAGTATTTCTATTGCCACGAATACAAAGCCCGAAAGCCCTTACCTTGAACTGGATTACCAAGCAAACGGAACCCCGATAAATTACCGGGTTCAACTTGTTAGTGTTCCCAGCGACTTAGGAAAAGGGGTTGTTTGGTTTTTTCGTTGCTCCCACACTGGTAAGCGTAGCAGAAAGCTGTACTTAGTTCAAACCTACCCGAAGGGAATTTTTAGGGCTTTACATTTTTGATAAAACCAGCAATTCGATTGACAAGCAGCACAATAAAGAAACGCTGCAACTTGCCGAACAGATAAGGCAGAAAAAAGATAACGAACTGAACAAGCCTGAAATTTATACAGGTTACGAAAAGGAACAGCTAAGAATTAAGGAACGGGGGGAATGTTCCTTTGTGGAATATTTCAAGCAATTAACAGACAAGCGGAAAGCATCAAACCACGATAACTGGGTTTCAGCGTTCCGCTATCTTGAAACATTCACCAATGGCAATTTGAAGTTTGCCGACATCAACGAAAAGTTTTGCAATGATTTCAAAGAGTATTTGCAAACTGTAAGAAGCAATAAGAGCGACAAGGCAACACTTTCACAAAATTCAACTTTGTCTTACTTCAACAAACTGAAAGCTGCATTGAAGCAAGCCTATAAAGACGGCTATTTGCAAAGCGACCTGAACGCAAGGATTAAACCGATTAAGCCAGCCGAAACCCAGCGTAATTATTTAACCCTTGAAGAACTGAACAGGCTGGTAAAAACAGATTGTGTCAATCCCTTGCTGAAACGTGCAGCCCTGTTTTCAGCACTTACGGGGAAAAGATTTTGGGATATTCAAAAACTGGTTTGGGGTGAAATTGAATACGTTGAGGGGCAAGGCTATTTCATTCACTTCATACAGCAAAAAACGAAAGGGGTTGAAGTATTGCCTATTTCCGAACAGGCTTTCAGTTTATTAGGTGAACGCAAAGAGCCGACTGATAAAGTATTTGAAGGGCTTACTTATTCAGCATATCACAATAAGCACCTTTACCAATGGATAGGAGCAGCCGGAATAACTAAGGAGATTACCTTTCATTGTTTCAGGCATACATACGCCACGCTGCAACTAAGCAACGGAACAGACATTTACACCGTATCAAAAATGCTGGGACACCGCGAATTGAAAACCACACAGATTTACGCTAAAGTGATTGACAAGACAAAACGGGAAGCCGCAGATAAAATAATACTCGAATTAGTCTAAGGGCGCAAAACTGCAACTCTAAAACACTAAAAAATAATATGCAACTCCAAATCATTCAGCAAAAAATCTTTGAAGTGCGCGGGCAAAAGGTAATGCTCGACTTTCACCTTGCCGAACTATATGAAACCGAAACCAAGCGGCTGAAAGAAGCCGTAAGGCGCAACATTAAACGCTTCCCTTCCGATTTCATGTTTGAACTGAAGCGGGATGAATACAACGCTCTAAGGACGCAATCAGCGACCTTAGAAAAAGGAAGGGGAAAATACACCAAATACCTTCCCTTTGTCTTCACTGAGCAGGGCGTGGCAATGCTTTCCAGCGTACTCAACAGCCCCAAAGCCATTGATGTAAACATCACCATCATGCGGGCGTTTGTGTTCATCCGGCAGTATGCCCTTTCGCACAAAGATTTAACCGACAAGCTGAAAAAATTGGAACGCAAATACAACCGCCAGTTTGCCGATGTCTATGAAGCCCTTGACCTACTGTTACACGAAAAGCAAAAATTAGATGATTGGAAAAACCGTAACTGGATAGGATTTAAAAAGTAATATCCGATAATGACAACCACAGAAGCAGGAGAACTATATCTGACTTTAACTACGCTGATGAAACCGGATTATGAGTCAATCATACCGCTTACCGCTGAAATCCCTGATGTTAAGGACTGTTACAAATGGGTTGAAGCAAAGAAAATTCTGGGGAAGTCTGACCGCGAATTGCAGGAACATCTTACTAAATACAAAATCCCTACATATAGCAAAAGCCACGTTGATTATGTGCTGAAAAAATTTATTGATGAAATAAATAAAATAGGGAAAATCGAAAAACCCAACTCCAAAATTGTCCCTTATAATAAAGCGATAAAAGAAAAAAAGCATTTTGCTTTTGAAACAAATCTTCATTTACTCGAACACCTGGAGTTTGTGACTGAAGCAAAAGAAAACGGCTTCCTCACTTATTTGGTTTTCTTTTTTATGCCTAATGCAAAATCATGTGTAGAAAGGGTGCGCATTCGGCTAAAGACAGGCGGGCATGGACTGCCCGCTTCAGAGATAGCTTATAGATACAAGGCGGGTTTGAGAAATTTAAAGAATCAATTTTCCACCTTTGATAAAGTATTAGTTTACGATACTTCTAAGCCCTACCAAATCACCTTCATTGCAGAAATAATTTCGGGTCAAGTCATTCGCGCCAACAGATATTATCTCAAGAGCAATCCAACTATTGCTCGGTACATTCCTGTTCTAAATAGTAAATGATAAAATCGCTTGGGCGATAGGGCAAAATTTGATTACGAAGGGATAAGCAAGTTCACACCACCTTCACATCCTTAATACTCACTGTCGGAATTGAAACACCCTCTTTCAGCACCACGCTTTTGCAAGTGGTGAGCCATACGCGGGTTACGATTGTTTTCAGTTCCTGTTTTTCCGTTTCGTAAGTGATTTCAACCTTTTTATTGAAGAGTCTGCATAACAGCGCAATCTGACTGAGCCGCGTGCGAAGCAGCGAGAGTTCTTTGCCTTCGGCAAGATTTTCTTCCACCAGCTTGTTCAACATGCGCTTCTCCTTGTTTGTGATGCCTTTGTGTAATCTCATTGTTGGGTTGATTACGTTGTTTTACTTAGTTATTGAAAAAATGTTTCAATGAATGGTGTGCTTTGAGCGAAGGCGTTTCCCCTTATAGGGGAAATACAAAGGGGTAAAACAAAAAAATCCTTTATTGCAGCAAATACCCCTCTGTGTCTTCCGCCTAAGGCGGAGAGAAGCCCACCCAAGCGTTCCCAATCCAAACTTTTTTCCGTTGTTTGCGCTTTATAGGGTTGCAATTCAAAACAATGGCAGGAAAAAAAACTTTAGTAGTGGGCGCATCCACCAACCGCTCACGCTATGCATACCTTGCAGCAAGCAGGTTGAAAGAAAAAGGAAACGAGGTAATTCCGTTTGGTATTGAGCAGGGAGATATAAACGGAATGAAAATTGAAACGGAGCGAAAAGAATTCAAAGACGTTGACACTGTCACATTATATGTGAACCCGTCCATTCAGAAAAGTTATTACGACTACATCCTCAACACCATTAAGCCTAAGCGCATCGTCTTCAATCCCGGCACTGAGAATCGGGAGTTTCAAAAATTAGCCGAATCAAAAGGAATCGAAACGATTGAAGCCTGTACGTTGGTTTTGCTTTCTACGGGACAGTTTTAGTTGGCTCAACAGACTACAGACCGCAGACGATAGTGCACTGCAAAATCTCTCAAAGATTATTCTACCTTTGGTTTTTCATAAATTCGTCATTCGTAATTCCTAATTCGTAATTAACACAACCATGCTCTACAACGAACCCATGCTCCGGCAAGATGCGCTTAAAGGAAAAACCATTCTCATCACAGGCGGTGGAACCGGCTTGGGAAAAGCGATGGGAAAATATTTTTTGGAATTAGGCGCAAACCTCATCATCACCAGTCGCAAAATTGAAAAGCTGGAGGAAACAGCTAAAGAATTGGAAAAAGAAACCGGAGGCAAAGTGCTTGCGCTGCAATCTGACGTGCGCAAATATGAAGAAGTGGAAAACGTGCTAAAGCAGTCGCTCGAAAAATTCGGCAGGGTGGATGCGCTCGTAAATAATGCCGCAGGAAATTTTATCAGCCCAACGGAAAGGCTTTCGCCAAAAGCATTTGAAGCGGTAATAGGAATTGTGTTGCAAGGCTCGATTAATTACACGCTCGCACTTGGCAAACATTGGATTAAGGAAAAACAACCCGGTACAGTTTTAAGTATTGTAACTACGTATGCATGGACTGGCTCCGGCTACGTACTTCCGAGCGTATGCGCAAAAGCCGGTGTGCTTGCAATGACGCGCTCGCTCGCGGTGGAGTGGGCGAAATATAAAATTCGTTTCAACGCGGTTGCCCCTGGACCATTTCCTACAAAAGGCGCATGGGAGCGTTTAGTACCCGGAGAACTTGCAGAAAAATTTGACCCAGCAAAAAAAGTGCCCGTAGGTAGGGTGGGTGAAAATCAGGAACTCGCAAATCTCTGCGCGTTTCTTGTGTCAGATTTTTCTTCTTACATCAATGGCGACTGCATCACGATTGATGGCGGTGAATGGCTGAAGGGCGCAGGTCAGTTTAGCGGCATGGAAGCCGTGCCGAGTGAAATGTGGGATATGATTGAACAGATGACAAGGGGCGCGAAGTAATCAGCGCAGCAACGTAAAACTTCCTTTGTAAAATTTCTGCTCGCCATCGAGGAAAGTAGCATTGATGGCATAAACATAAACTCCCGGGTTCATTTTTTTTCCGCGATAAACTCCTTTCCAAAAATCACCGAGGGTTTGCGTTTGAAATAATTTTTCACCCCAGCGGTTGAAGATGATGTAATACATACGCACTAATTCCGGTCCGAAGAAAATTTCAAACGCATCATTTATGCCATCGCCATCGGGGGTGAAAGCGTTTGGCGGGTAAATCACATTTTCATATTCTACATTTACAAAAGCCTCTGCGCTTGCTGTGCAATCGGTGTTCGGGTCAATCAACACCACTGAAAACGTAGTCGGAGTCGTGGGGCTTACAAAAGGTTGTGAACAAGGAGAGATGCACCATGCAATTTCTGTAATCGGTTCCCAAATGTAGGAGGGTGAAATATTTGCGGGAGCGCGAACTGCATGAAGTTGCACGCTGTCGCCATACGTGATTGTGGTATCCGCAGGTAAAATAGAAACGATGAATGGAGGCGGATTAGTTAGCGTTGCCGTCAGCGAATCGGAGCAACCATTTGCATCGGTAACAACTACACTGTAATTGCCTTCCGGCAAACCTGTTGGATTTGTTCCGTTGTAAGGCGGGTTGGTATTCCAACTGAAATCAAGCGCCCCACTGCCTCCGCTGGCAGAAACTGCAATCGAACCCGAAGATTCACCAAAGCACAACGGGTTAATTGCTGTATCAAGCTGAAGCAAAATGAGCAGCGGTTCAGCAACAATCACGCTTGCAGAATCAGTGCAGTGGTGAGCATCCGATATAACCGCGCTGTATGTTCCTGCGCGAAGATTTATCGCGCTGGAAGTGGTTTGGTTATTTGCGCCCGCATCCCATTGATAAGTATAAGGTGGAATTCCGCCCGAAGCAGAAACAGTTGCCACGCCATTGTTTGCTCCCTTGCACAACACATCAGTTGAGTCGGTTGAAAGTAAAATTGCTGAAGGCTCTGTAATGGAATAAGAACCGGAAACTGTGCAACTATTATAATCAGTAACAACCACATCATACGCGCCTGCAAGGAGTGAATCAAGTGTTGCGATTGTTTGTCCGCCATTCCACAAATAATTGTAAGCGGGCGTTCCTCCCGAAACTTGCAAACTGATAGAGCCGTCATTGCTTCCATTACATTGCGCATCGGATAGGATGGCATTTAATGTTAAAGCAAGAGGTGAGTTGATGCTGGCGGTATCATAAGCATTGCACCCGTTTGCGTCTGTTACGGTAACAAAATAATTTCCGGTATTCAAACCGTTAATCGCGCTGTCCGTTAAGCCTGTATTCCAGTAAAAAGTGAATGGAGTATTCTGCCCCGCTGTTGAAACGGATGCTGTTCCATCAATTCCTCCAAAACAATTTACATCAGTGATATTCATGATGGTTGCAATCGGCAAGGGTGTATTTACAACGAGGCTGATTGTTGCTATGCAATCGTTTGAATCACGTGTCACAGCCTGATAATTTCCACCCGGGACTGCATTAAAAATTCCTGAATTCTGAAACTGAATTCCATCATTCGAATACTCGTAAGGCGTGATTCCGCCTGACGCAGTGAGTTGAATTGAACCGTCATTGCCGGTGAAACATCTTGCATCGGTAGCAATTCCTGAAAGGGATAAAAGTGTCGGCTCATTCACTGTTGCGCTTGCGCTGTCGGTGCAATTATTCGCGTCTGTTACAATTACAGAATAAACGCTTGCAACAACTCCATTAAGATTTTGCAACGTATCGCCATTCGACCATAAAAAATTAAACGGCAAGATACCACCGCTCACAGTTACTTGTGCTGCGCCATCCGCATTTCCATTGCAGGTAACATCGGTTGTAGTTGTGCTTAATGTAAATCCGCTACCTGCATTTACAAGAAATGTATCACTGGCATTGCAGGAGTTCGCATCACTCACGGATAAAATATACGTGCCGCCAGCAAGATTAAAGATGTCTTCGGTGTTTCCACCATTTGACCATTGAAATGAATAAGACACTGTGCCTCCTGAAACGGTCGTGTAAATCGCACCATTGTTTCCTGAAAAACAAGATGCGTCTATAATTGAATCCAGTGCAATAATCAATAGCCCTGGTTCGATGATTGTTGCAGTTTGTGTAGCGATACATGTGCTGTCATCGCGCACAGTCACTGTATAATTTCCATCACTCAATCCGGTGAAAATATTCGATGCCTGAAAGTTGATTCCATCAAGAGAATATTGATACGGCACGCTTCCTCCTGAAACATTTGCTGTGATGCTTCCGTTATTTTGCCCGTTGCAACTTATGTTCGTTACGTTCAGATTCACAGATAAAGCAGCAGGCTCGCTAATTGTGAAATCAGTCGTAGTGAAACATTGTAAATCATCGGTGATTTCCACCGTATAATTTCCTGTGGAAAGATTTTGCAACGTGTCAGGAAAATTGCCAACTGTTGTTTTTAAAATATTTCCTGCCGTGTCGAGCCAGTTGTAGGTGAAAGGAGCAACACCTTGTGCCTCGGCAATTATCCATCCATCCTGCGCGCCTGAGCAGCTCACATTTTTAAATTGCAACAACGGCTGCGGGCAGCAAGAGAGCGTTGCAAAAAAATCAACCAGCGGGTCGGCAGCGCAAGCGAAGCTCGTCCACGAGCCGGTCTCGCCATCGCCATACGTGTTGATGGAAACATTCAGATTATCGCCATGCGCGGCAGGCGGACAATCTGCAACGGTAATATCCCAACAGAAAACAAAATTGACAGCGCCTGTGCAATTATCGCCATAGTTATCTCCGGGATTGCTCGCATTGCAAGAAGAACAGCCTTGTGTTGATTCATAAAAAAACCCCGGATCTGAAACCAATCCAGTTGCAGTGCTTGTAACAGAATTGTACCATCCCCACGAACCATAACCGTCACAGGAAGCAGGTGGAGAAACCGTGAGCGAACCAAGATTCCACCCCGGACCAAAATCAGTCACCACTGCATGAAGCCAGTTGACGGAAGTAGGCGACCACTGACTCACCGTGAGACAGAAATGCACGCGCTCGCCAGGCTGATACACTGTGCTCACAGGAAGTGGTGATGCAGTGAGGTTGTAATTGATGAGGCATGGGTCACAATCGTTGCGCCCGGTAATTGTAAGTGTAAATTCCCCCGTGTCGCTTGTGTCTGCACCGCTGATGCGCAGGTAATATCTTCTTCCCGGAAAAACGGGTTGAAAGGAAGCAGTGAGCAAACCAAAACTACCAACTCCACAACCTCTGCCGATAAATGTATTGCAATTATTTCCTTCGTAAAATCCGAGGCTCGGAGTGTTTAATCCCTGAATGCGCACATCCAAAATATTTGAGGAAGCAACAAATGAATACCACACATCCGCAGCAGGATTTGGCATGTTTGCGCCATTCGGCTGGCAGCCGCCCAACGCATTGTAAGGTGAAGCGGGAGTTGCTCCGATGTTGTTCAAGCAAAAAACATTCGTAGCATTTCCCGTTTGCGGACACGCAGGTGGCGCTGACAATGTGCCGAGATGACAAGCACTTGAACATTCATCAGGCACAGGAGAAGCGCAAGCAGGCGTTGTGCCCGCGCAGGGTGGAGGCAAGCCACATGGAACGCAGGCAATTTGCGCTACCCAGCCGGGATTGGTGATGGAAAAGTCTGATTCAAACACAAACGTGAGACAGCCGCTGCTCGCAACGATTGCTCCGGGTGATGAAGTGCCGGTATAAGTTCCGATGAGCGGTGAGGCTGTAGAAGGTCCGTCATAAATTGTGAGGTAATCGAAATTATTTTCAAGATTGAACGTGGAGAAACTGACAGACACGCAATTGCCTGCTCCACTCGGGCAAAGGGTGGTGACAATATATTCGTCATCATCATAAGTTGCCGCGCTTCCGCCCGTGTCGTTAAAATTTCCTACGCATGTTTGCACCATGCCGCCCGGATTGTTGTAGTTCTGTGCTTGTGTTTGATTAGCTAACACAAAGAGGATGCAAAAAGAAAAGAAACGAGAGAAGCGCATGAACAGATGTGTGTTCTACCTTGAAAGTTATTGAGAATAAGAGAGAAACTCCAATGAAAATGATTAGAGTTCAATCAACTTTGATTATTGGTTCGAGTAATTTTGTTTAAAATTTATTCTATGTCGTTTAAGGAAATATTTGATGTGCCGAAAAACCATCAACTGATTATTAACCTGCCGCAGGATTTTCCTTCAAAAAAAAAGGTGGTTGTTACTGTTGAAGAAATTCCGCTTTCAAAAAAAGAAAAAATGAAACGGATGAAGCGGGCAGCCACAGACCCGCTTTTTATTCAGGACATGAGTGAAGTGAACAAGGATTTTGAAGGCATAAGCGATGAAAGTCTATGAAATTTCAAAAATGGACCATTTGGCTGGCGAATTTAGACCCTGTCATCGGCTCGGAGCAAGGGAAAACAAGACCTGTAATGGTTATCAGCGAAAATCAAATCAATGAAGTGCTTTCAGTTGTTAATGTGCTTCCGCTTACTTCAAGAAAAAAGAACCGGAGCATTTATCCCAATGAAGCATTACTTCCTAAAAAATTATCAGGACTGGAAAAAGAATCCGTGGTTCTTTGATATCAAATCAGAACCTTAGACAAGAAACGATTGGTGAAGTTGTATGGTAAATTAAAGGATGAATTGTTGCAGGAAGAAATTCTATCTGCAATTTCATTCCAATTAGGAATCAGGTAAAAGCGCGTTAGGGAATTTTAAAATCAATTGTAAGTTTTACCGTATCAGCGTAACGCTTCCCTTCTCCGATTTCTCTTCTCCGTTTATAAAAGTCGCATCTACATAATAGACATACACTCCTGGATTCAGCGGCTTGCCTTTGTAGGTGCCGTCCCAGCCATTGGATAGGCTTGTACTTTCAAAAATCTTTTCGCCCCAGCGGTCGGCAATGATGAGCCGGATGTCTTTGATATTTTTTCCATAAACGAGAAAGATGTCGTTCACGCCATCTTCATTTGGAGTGAATGCATTGGGAACCCAAAATATTTTATCCAACTCAACATCAATGAATGCAGTCGCTGTTGCCGGACAATCATTTTGGTCAGTAACAATAAGCGTATAAAGTGTCTGCTCAGTCGGTGTTGCAATTGGGTTTTGACACGTATCACAATTTAGCGTGGAAGGCGACCACGCATAAATTAAAGCACCCGATGGATTCGCGGATTGATACACGGATGTCAACTGTACGCTTTCACCCAATAGAATAGTCGTATCATCAGGCGTAATCAAAACAGAAGATGCGGCTGGTTCTGTCAATAAAAAATTCATTGAAGTGTCGCATCCCGCTACATCGGTAATCGTTACAGAATAATTTCCTGCGGGTAAACTATTCGCTGCGTTGCCGCTGATGTTTTGCGGATTCCATGTGTAAGAATATCCGCCCGCTGCTCCTGAAACAAGTAATGTAATGGAGCCATTCGCGCTGTCATAACAAAGCGGATTTACCACTGTGCTATCAAGCGAAAATGGCAATCCCGTTCCGGGAATGAAAATTGAATTGAACGTTGTGCATCCGTTGCGGTCAGTTGCAACGGCATAATATGTTCCAGTAATAAGATTTTCTGCCGAGTCGTCTGCGTCAGCAAGAGGTGTTGTTAAAAGAGAATCAAGAAACCATTCATAATTGTAACTGCCATTGCCGCCATCAGCACCCGCAAATGCGCGTCCCTCATCATCTCCAAAACATTGTGTAGAGTCAATTAAAAAAATATCCAGTACCATCGAATCGGGCTGGCTGATAAATGCAGTTGTAACAGAGTTGCATCCGGCATTGTCTGTAAGCGTTACGCTGTATTGTCCTGCTGCGAGTCCTGTAATGGTTGCGTTTACGCTGCCCTCTTCCCAAACAAAATTATATCCGGGTGTTCCGCCTGTGCCTACAACTGTTGCAGTTCCATCGCTGTCGCCATAACAAGTTACGGGTGTTGTGTTTTCGATATATGCGAGTGGTCCTGCTGTGGGAACGAATGCAAATGCTGTATTGAAACATCCTGATAAAGCATCGGTTGCCGTTACGGTATAATTTCCCGTAAACAAATTCGCAGCAGTTTGAGCGGATTGCGCATTTGCATCATCCCATTGATAATTGTAAGTGCCGCTGCCACCCGAAACATTTGCAGTTGCGCTTCCATCATTCGTACACGTTGCAGACACAACCGAGGTTGATACAACAGGAATTTCATTTACATGCACGGTAACATTTACTTCCGTTGTGCAATTTCCCGAAGGACTGAATCCAAGAACGAGATACGAAGTAGTAACAGCGGGACTCAACGGCACGGTTGCCAGAGGTCCATTCAGCGCGCCAACGTCAGGAATCCACGCATAGGATGGCGCACCGCTTAATGTAATCACTGTTGATTCACCTTCGCACAATAGAGTATCGCCTACAAACGCAACAGGTGAACTCGGCTCTACAATTAATGTTACTGAATCCGGTCCCGACCATCCGCAGCAATCAGTGAGGATGCGCATGGTGATGATAAATGTTCCGGCAGTAGTGAATGTTAATCCGATTACATCTTTTGTGCTGTAAGAGTTTGGAAGAATTGCTCCGCCAAAATTCCAATCGTAATCTGCTCCAAAGGCATCACTGGTAAAATCAGCTTGCTCACCTGCGCAGAGAAAATAAGTGTCAGTCGAAATTAAAGTTGCCGTACTGCTGATGTTTGGTTTGTAGGCTGCGCTGTCAATTGCGATGTTTACAAAGCCGGTGTATTGTTCGCTGGTGTAAGTGATGTTTTTTCTTCCTGTATTGGTATAAATTGGAGTTGCGCTTGCGGCATTTGCTCCTGTAGGCGAAGAACCATTTCCAAAAGTCCAGTTTCCCGTATTTGCAGCCGAAAGATTTACAGGGCGATTTGTGCAACTCACATTTGAAGCCTGAATTACCGGTTGCCCTGCAAGATTGAAATTTATGTTGGCTACAGAAAGCGCTTGTCCGCCATCTATTTGCAGTGCGTTCCTAATTCCTGCATATCCGTTGCCACCATCACCACCGTTGCCGCCATTACCTCCACTACCACCATCACCGCCCAATCCTAAATCGCAATCGCTTCTATCACCCACACCTCCCACGCCACCATTTCCACCTGTTCCACCATTTCCACCATTACCTCCCGCGCCCATATTTCCAACTGATAGATTACAGTCAATAAAATTTCCATTCGTTCCATTTGAAAAAAGATACACGCCAAATGAAGCACCACCTCCAAAGCCAGCGATACCGCCAACTCCGCCTTGCGCACCGCCACCACCGCCACCACCT
>JAWXCB010000099.1:0-17417 GCA_034440455.1 Chitinophagales bacterium | reverse complement strand
GCTCAGCATGACGAACAACAGTCGCGTCATTCTGAGCGGAGTCATACGAAGCGAAGAATCTCCTCGCTTGAAAGCAATGTGATAAAGTTAGTGTGAGATACTTCGCTTTGCTCAGCATGACGAAACTCAGTCAAACAAATTCCCTGCTGCTTTGAGCGGTGGCTTCTTCCCCAGATGCTTATACGTGAGGTCAGTCGCTTCCCTGCCGCGCGGGGTGCGCTTCAGGTAGCCCTCCATAATCAGGAACGGCTCATACACTTCTTCTATCGTTTCGCTTTCTTCGCCCACAGCGGTTGCGATGGTGCTGATGCCCACAGGACCGCCACCGAATTTCTCCACAATGGTTTGCAGGATGCGGTTGTCCATATCATCCAGACCTTTCTCATCTACATCCAATGCTGCCAAACCATATTTAGCTATTTTCTCATCTACGATACCACTGCCTTTCACCTGCGCGAAGTCGCGCAATCTTCTTAATAACAAATTTGCGATGCGCGGAGTGCCTCGGCTTCTGCGCGCTATTTCAAACGCGCCCTCTTGCGTGATTTCCGTTTCAAGAATCGCTGATGAACGCTTCACGATTGACGTGAGCATTTCCGCATTGTAATATTCCATGCGCGAGTTGATGCCGAAGCGCGAGCGCAATGGTGACGTGAGCAACCCCGAGCGAGTCGTTGCGCCCACGAGCGTAAACGGATTTATTTTCAACTCCAGCGAGCGCGCATTCGGACCGCTATCGAGCATGATGTCAATCTTAAAATCTTCCATCGCGCTGTAGAGATACTCCTCCACCACGGGGCTGAGGCGGTGAATTTCATCAATGAACAATACATCGCGCGGCTCAAGATTCGTCAGCAAGCCCGCAAGGTCGCCCGGCTTCTCCAGCACAGGACCCGAAGTGACGCGGATATTCACGCCCAGTTCATTCGCTACAATATAAGAGAGTGTTGTTTTTCCCAAGCCGGGAGGACCGTGCAGCAGCACATGGTCAAGCGCCTCATTGCGCCTTCTTGCCGCCTCGATAAACACCAGCAGATTGTCGGTGAGCTTGCTTTGCCCCCTGAAATCATCCAGCTTCTGCGGGCGCAACACCGCCTCCACCTCGCGGTCGGCAGGCGTAAGGTGTTCGGTTTGCGGGTCTAAACTGGGATTCATGGAGCAGCGAATTTAGCGGGGATTTTTCAGATGGAAAGAATTGCTGTTCCTGATATGCAATCCTTAACCAAACTGCTATTGTTTGAAATCGTGAAAAGAAGATTTTCTGATTGCTAATACGAAAAAGCACGACACCGCATATCTATGGGAATAACCTGAGTTCGGGTTAATAAATTGATCCTCGTCTATACTAAGAAAGCAAATCCGCTGATGTAGCTCCCCATTAACTTCCATATCAGGTTGCGCCTGAATAGTTCTTGGGAGTAAGCTCAGTAACTTCTTATCATCTACCACTACTCTGATTTTATCCCTCATAATTCCTAAAAAAAAAGGACAGGCGATAAACCTGTCCTTTTTTTTGTGAAGTGAAAGCAACAACTTATTCTTTTGTTTCTTCCGCTTTCGTTTCGGTTACAGCTTCTGCGGCTTTGCCTTTTCCTCTGCGTGTTCTCTTCTTTGCGCCTGCTGCTCCGGCCTTTTTCTCGTTGGTGTAAACAGTGTTATAGTCAACCAATTCAATCATCGCCATTTCAGCATTGTCACCCTGACGGAAGCCGAGCTTGATAATGCGTGTGTAGCCACCGGGACGTTGTGAAATTTTGCTTGCCAAATCGCCAAACAATTCTTTCACTGCTTCTTTGCTTTGCAGATAGCTGAACACCACTCTGCGCGAATGTGTGGAGTTGGTTTTGCCTTTTGTAAGCAAAGGCTCTACATACTTTCTCAATTCCTTCGCCTTTGTTACCGTAGTGTTGATTCTTTTGTGGAGAATCAGCGAAGATGCGAGATTCGAGAGCAGCGCTTTGCGGTGCTGCGTGTCCCTTCCTAATTTATTTACTTTATTTCCGTGTCTCATCTTTCTAAGTTTTAAGTTCTAAGTTTTAAGTTTTAAGTCAATGTTTATTATAGACTTAATCTTAAAACCCGAAACTGTTCTATTTTTCTTCGGTTGTCTGAAATTTTGAAATATCCATTCCGAAGTGCAAGCCTTTTTCGTTAATCAACTGCTCGATTTCAACCAATGACTTTTTACCGAAGTTGCGGAACTTCAACAGTTCGTTTGTATCGTAAGTCACCAAATCAGAAATAGAGTTAATCTTCGCTGCTTTCAGGCAGTTGTAAGCGCGCACTGACAGGTCGAGGTCTTCGAGCGGAGTGTTCAACACTTTTCTCATGTGCAACACATGCTCATCCACCACATCTTCTTTCGCTGTGTCGTGCGTATCAAATGTGATATGCTCATCAGAAATCAACATCAGGTGCTGAATCAAAATCTTTGACGCTTCTTTCACCGCTTCTTCCGGGTGAATAGTGCCGTCTGTTTCGATTTCGATAATCAGCTTTTCATAATCCGTTTTCTGCTCCACGCGCGTGTTTTCAACGTGATAGCGCACGTTCTTAATCGGAGTGAAAATAGAGTCAATCGCAACAACGCTCAACTGGTCATCCTTCGGCTTATTATCTTCAGCCGGGACATAGCCTCTGCCCTTTGAAATCGTCAATTCCACTTCGAGCTTCACGAAACTTTCCATGCGGCAAATCACCAAATCAGGATTCATCACCGTGAAAGAATTCGTGTGCTTTTCAATATCACCTGCCTTGAACTCTTCTTTATCTTTCAGCGAAATGAAAATCTTTTCTTCATCAACGCTATCGCCTTCTTCTTTTTTCAACCGCACCTGCTTCAGGTTGAGGATGATTTCCGTCATGTCTTCCGTTACGCCCTTGATGGTGGAAAACTCATGCTCCACGCCTTCGATTTTCACGGCAGTGATGGCATATCCTTCCAACGAAGACAACAACACTCTGCGGAGCGCATTGCCGATGGTGACGCCAAAGCCCGGCTCAAGCGGACGAAATTCAAACAGACCGGAAAAGTCTGTTGCTTTCTGCATGACGATTTTATCAGGTTTCTGAAATGTTAAGATTCCCATATTGCGATTTTAAATTTTAGACGTTAGAAATAAACTCAACTCTTACTTCGAATACAATTCGACAATCAATTGCTCCTGGATATTTTCAGGAATATCAACTCTTGCCGGAAGGCTCACGAATGTGCCTTTTTTCTCGCCATCATCCCACACCAGCCAGTTGAATTTTTTTGCATTCCTTGAAAGGCTGTCAGAGATGCCGGGCAAACTCTTTGAGCGCTCGCGCACACTCACCGTATCACCAGGACGAAGCGTGTATGAAGGAACATTCACTACCTTATCATTCACTTCAATATGCTTGTGCGAAACCAACTGTCTTGCTCCGCTGCGCGTGGGGGAAATGCCCAAACGGTAAACGGTGTTATCCAATCTTGCTTCCAGCAACTGGAACATGTTTTCACCCGTTACGCCTTTTTTTCTTGCAGCTTTCTTGAAAAGATTAGAAAATTGCTTTTCCATCAAGCCATAGGTGTATTTGGCTTTCTGCTTTTCCTTCAACTGTGTGCCGAATTCAGAAAGCGTCTTTCTCTTCTTCGATACTCCGTGCTGACCAGGCGGATAATTTTTCTTTTCAAAAGCTTTGTCAAATCCGAAAATCGCTTCTCCGAATTTGCGCGCAATTCTTGTTTTTGGTCCTGTATATCTTGCCATGTTAAATTATGTATGCTTTTCTTTTAAACTCTGCGTTTTTTGGGAGGACGACATCCATTGTGCGGCATGGGCGTTAAATCCCTGATGAGGGCAACATCAATACCTGTCGTTCCTATTGTTCTGATTGCTGATTCACGACCTGCTCCTGGTCCTTTCACCAACACCTCTACCCTTCTCACGCCTGCTTCATACGCTTTGCGTGATGCATCATCCGATGCAATCTGCGCGGCATAAGGCGTGTTTTTCTTTGAGCCTTTGAAACCCATCTTGCCCGCTGATGACCATGCGATCACTTGTCCCTGCTGGTTTGTGAAGCTGATGATGATGTTGTTGAAGCTCGCCTGGATATAAACTTTTCCTTCCGAGTCAACTTTGATTCCTTTTTTCTTTGCTTTTGTCTTAGCCATTTTTTCGTTGTTTGTTCTTCGTTGTTCGTTTTATCACCGACTCAACTACTCACTATTTATTATTTACTTGTTGGCGCTTTTTTCTTTCCTGCCACTGTCTTTCTCTTTCCTTTTCTTGTGCGCGAATTTGTTCTTGTGCGTTGTCCGCGAACGGGCAAGCCTTTACGATGGCGCACTCCGCGATAAGAACCAATGTCCATCAGGCGCTTGATGCTCAATTGCACTTCCGAGCGCAATGCGCCTTCCACCTTCAGGTCATCATTAATCACCTTGCGGACATTATTGATGTTTTCATCCGTCCATTCTTCCACTTTTACATTTTCGTCCACACCTGCTTTTTCACAAATTTTGGAAGCAGAGGTTCTGCCGATGCCATAAATGTAAGTGAGGGCGATTGCTCCCCGCTTGTGTCTTGGTAAATCAACTCCAGCTATACGTGCCACTTTGTTTTATCTTTTTTTAAGTTTGTTCAAAATCATCCCTGACGCTGCTTAAAGCGCGGGTTCTTTTTATTGATGACATATAATTTGCCCTTGCGCTTCACAATCTTGCATTCTGGGCTTCTCTTTTTAATTGACGCTCTTACTCTCATGACTTTTATTTATACCTGTACGTTATTCTGCCTTTTGTCAAATCATAGGGCGACATTTCAACCGAAACCTTATCGCCCGGCAAAATCTTGATATAGTGCATTCTCATTTTACCCGAGATATGCGATATAATTTCGTGACCGTTTTCAAGCCTCACCCGGAACATCGCGTTTGAAAGCGACTCCGTAATCGTTCCGTCTAACTTTATCAGGTCCTGTTTTGCCATTCAATTTGCCAATACTTCTTTTTTCTGCCATTCAACTGGCTTCAACTCTTTATTTTTTCTTTCCGCTTCTTCCACAAAAGTGAACGTGGAAAGAAAATCTGCCTCTTGATTTTTTCGCACTGCCACCATCAACTCATAATGCGCTGACCATGTTTTATCTGCCGTGCGAATTGTCCATCCGTCATTTTCATGCACTACTTTGTGCGTTCCAATATTCACCATCGGCTCAATAGCAACCACCAATCCTTCGCGCAACATCACCCCGGTTCCTCTCTTTCCATAATTCGGAACTTCCGGGTCTTCATGCAATTTCCTTCCGATGCCATGCCCCACCAACTCGCGCACCACATGATATCTTTTTTCCCTTTCCAAAAAATTTTGGATGGCAAAACTAATATCTCCTACTCTATTTCCCGCAACTGCTTTTTCAATTCCGAGAAACAGCGCCTCTTTGGAAGCAAGTACCATCTTTTCAACTTCCTCGCCAACCTCACCCAACAGCACAGTGTAAGCGGTGTCGCTGAAAAATCCTCTTTTCTTCACTCCGCAATCCAGCGAAACAACATCTCCGTGCTTTAGTTCCTTTTGCGATGGAAGCCCATGCACCACTTGCTCATTCACAGAGATGCACATTGTGTATGCATAATTGTTATAGCCGATAAATGCAGGTTCGCCTCCATTATCGCGGATAAATTCTTCCGCAATTTTATCAAGGCTCACCGTAGTAACTCCCGGCTTCACCCGCGAAGCAACCTCAGCCAGTGTTTTAGAAACAAGTAAAGAACATTCCCTGATTAACTCTATTTCCTCAGGCGTTTTGTAATAAATCATACATCAGTATGCTGCACCGGCAGCCTGTCTGCCTTTTATTCTGCCTGATTTCATCAATCCATCATAGTGACGCATCAACAAATGGCTTTCCACCTGCTGTAATGTATCCAACACCACCGAAACCAAAATCAATAACGAAGTGCCGCCAAAGAAAACCGCGAACTGGCTGTTCACGCCTCCCAGTCTTGCAAATGCAGGCATAATAGCAATCAAGCCGAGGAAGATGGCTCCAGGGAGCGTAATTCTTGACATCACGGCATCAATAAATTCGGCAGTTTTCTTTCCTGGATTTACTCCGGGAATAAAACCGCTATTCTTTTTCAAATCATCCGCCCACTGCATCGGGTTTACAATGATGGCAGTGTAGAAGTAGGTGAACATAATCACCAGTGTGAAATAAATAATGTTGTACCAGGGCGAAGTGTAATCGCTCAACGCGCCAAGAAATCCTGATGCGTCAGAAAGCTGCGCAGGAAAAAATTGCGCTACAGTAGCTGGAATAAACATGATTGCCTGCGCAAAGATGATAGGCATTACTCCTGCTGCATTAATCTTCAACGGCAAATACTGACGAACTCCACCGTATTGTTTGTTGCCGACAATGCGCTTTGCATATTGCACGGGAATTCTTCTTGTCGCCTGCACGAGGGCAATCACCGCGACAACAATGAATACCAACACCAGCAATTCGATCAACAATGCAATTGCGCCACCGCCTTCTTCACCAACACGCGATTGAAACTCGCTTACTAATGCAAATGGCAACTGCGCGATAATACCAATCATGATGATGATTGAAATACCGTTTCCAATTCCTTTGTCTGTAATTTTTTCACCGAGCCACATCACGAATATTGTTCCTGCGGTGAGCACGACTACGGTTGATACTGTAAATAGCGCGGATGAAATAACAATAGCATCCTGTGCAATGAATTTAAGGTTCACAATATAGCCAAACGCCTGCGCCATTGTAATTGCTACGGTGAGATAGCGGGTGATTTGATTAATCTGTCTTCTGCCGCTTTCACCTTCTTTTTGCAACTTCTGAAAATATGGAATTGCAAGCGTCATTAACTGGATAGCGATAGATGCAGAGATATAAGGCATAATTCCCAATGCAAAAATGGATGCGCTGGAAAATGCTCCTCCTGTGAAAATATTCAACAATCCCAAAATGCCTTCCTGCCCTTGTTTTTCCAATGCGCTGAGCGAATTTGGGTCAATGCCGGGAAGCACGATATAGGAACCCACGCGGTAAATCATGATAAAGCCAATGGTGGACAATATCCTGTTGCGCAGGTCTTCAATCTGCCAAATATTTTTCAGGGTTGAGATAAAACCTTTCATTCTTTTATTTTACGAGGTTAACAGAGCCTCCGGCTTTTTCAATAGAATCCTTTGCCGTTGCGCTTACTGCATGCGCTTCAACATCAATCTTCGACTTTAACTCGCCTCTGCCAAGAATTTTCAGTTTCGCAGTTCCTGAAATGATATTTTTCGCTCTTAATGTTTCCAGGTCAAACTTCTTCATGTTGTGCTTGTCCACCAATTTCTGGATTGTATCAAGATTGATGGCTTTGAATTCCACGCGGAAAATGTTCTTGAATCCTGATTTTGGAATTCTTCTCTGCAAAGGCATCTGACCGCCTTCATAGCCAACCTTTCTCTTGTAGCCGGAACGTGATTGCGCACCTTTGTGCCCTTTTGTAGAAGTGCCGCCACGCCCAGAGCCCTGTCCGCGTCCTAATCTTTTTACGTTTCTTTTAACCGAGCCTGGTGCCGGTTTTAATGATGTTAAATCCATAGTTATGCTTTCTCCACCTTTACTAAATGATTGACTTTTTGAATCATGCCCTGCACTTGCGGAGTTGCTTCCAACTCAACAAAGTGATGCATCTTGTGTAATCCTAAAGCTCTTAATGTCGCCTTCTGTCTTTCAGGACGCTCAATAGAACTTTTCACTTGTGTTATCTTCAGCTTTGCCATTGTATTATCCGTTGAAAACTTTCTTTAAAGACATTCTCCTTTCATTGCTCACCGTGCGCGCATCGCGCAGTTTTGACAAGCCGACAATAGTCGCCTTGATTACGTTGTGCGCATTGGATGTGCCAAGTGATTTTGCAAGACAGTTGTGTATGCCAGCGCTTTCCAACACTGCGCGCATTGCACCGCCCGCGATAACGCCCGTACCATCAGAGGCAGGTTTAATCAATACTTTTCCTGCTCCGTACTTGCCGAATACTTCATGCGGAATCGTGCCTTTGAATACCGGAACTTTGATGAGATTTTTCTTCGCATCATCAATCCCCTTTGAAATCGCTTCCGTTACTTCGCGGGCTTTTCCTAAGCCGTGACCGACAATGCCGTTTCCGTTTCCAACCACCACGATAGCCGAGAACCCGAAAGTTCTTCCTCCCTTCGTTGTCTTTGAAACCCTGCGGATGTTCACGACTTTTTCTTTCAGATCAAGTTCGCTTGCTTTTACTCGTTGTAATGTACCTGTTGACATTTATCGCTTTGTAATTTTTTAGAATTTTAATCCGCCTTCGCGTGCACCATCTGCCAATGCTTTCACGCGACCATGATAGAGATAACCGCCTCTGTCAAACACCACCTGAGAGATGCCTGCTTCTACCGCGCGTTTCGCAAGTTCCATTCCCACCGCCTTTGACATATCAGACTTTGTGCCTTTTGTCAAAGCCAGTGATTTATCTCTTGATGAAGCTGCAACGAGCGTATGCCCTGCAATGTCATCAATCACCTGCACGTAAATATCCTTGTTGCTTCTACGCACAGCAAGTCGGGGCATTTCCTTCGTGCCCTTGATGCGCTTGCGGATGCTTTTCCTGATTCTGTTTCTTCTGAGTGTTTTGTGCGCTAACATGCTATTTTATTTTGCTGATGCTGCAGTCTTACCTGCTTTTCTTCTAATATATTCACCATCGTACTTGATACCCTTTCCTTTGTAAGGCTCCGGAGGTCTGATTGACCGGATTTTTGCTGATACTTCGCCAATCAATTGCTTGTCTGCGCATTCGAGCATGATAACCGGGTTTTGACCTTTTTCCTGCGATGCAGAAACTTTGATTTCTTTCGGAAGCTGAATCAATACAGGATGGCTGAATCCTACGCTCACTTCCACATTCTGCCCTTTTGCACTCGCACGAAAACCCACACCGACTAATTCTAACTTCTTCGTGTAGCCTTGCGAAACACCTACAACCATGTTATTGATGAGCGTTCTGTACAAGCCATGCAGCGCCTTGTGACGCTTCTGGTCAGTTGGTCTTCCTACCACCACTGTTCCGTCTTCTACTTTTACCGTGATTTCCGGGTCAATTGTTTGATACAACTCTCCCTTCGGACCTTTCACGGTAACATGATTACCTGAGTCCACCTTCACTTCAACACCCTTTGGGAGTGTAACCGGAGCTTTTCCTATGCGTGACATTTTCTTTATTGTTTAATATACTTCACAAAGAACCTCACCCCCGATATTAGCCTCCTTTGCCTGCTTATTTGTAATCAAACCTTTGGAGGTGGAGATAATGGCTATTCCTAATCCGTTAATTACGCGGGGCAATTCATCCACATGCACATATTTTCTTTTGCCGGGTTTGCTCACGCGCGTGATGCTCTTTAACACGGGATTGCCGTTTGCATCATACTTCAATGCAATCTTGATGATTCCCTGCTTGCCCTGTACGTCTTCAAACTTGTATTTTTCGATATACCCCTGCTTATACAAAATCTCAGTGATTTGCTTCTTCAGGTTCGAGGCGGGAACTTCTACAATCCTGTGTCTTGCCAGAATTGAGTTGCGCACTCTCGTTAAATAATCTGCTATCGGATCCGTCATTGTCTTTTTGTTTCTGATTTTAAATCTTACCAGCTTGCTTTTGTTATGCCTGGAATTTTTCCGTCAACTGCCAACTCGCGGAATTTTATTCTCGACAAGCCGAAAATTCTGATATAACCTCTCGGTCTGCCAGTAAGTTTGCACCTGTTTCTCACACGCACGGGTGAAGAATTCTTCGGAAGCTTATCCAGTCCTTTTAAGTCACCTGCTTTTTTTAACTCCTTGCGCTTTTCGGCATATTTGGCAACTAACTTCTCCCTTTTCAGATTTCTCGCTATAACTGATACTTTCGACATGCTTCTACTTATTTTTTAAATGGTAATCCTAATTCGGTCAATAATGCCAATGCTTCATCATCATTTGATGCGGAAGTCACAAACGTGATGTCCATGCCGCTGATTTTTGCCACCTTGTCAATATCAATTTCCGGGAAAATGATTTGCTCAGTAACACCCAGCGTAAAATTGCCCCTGCCGTCAAAACTCTTATTGTTTACTCCGCGAAAGTCGCGCACACGCGGCAATGCAACGGCAATCAACCTGTCAAGGAATTCAAACATCTGGTCGCCACGCAAAGTCACTCTTGCGCCAATCGGCATATTTTCTCTCAACTTAAAATTGGAGATAGCTTTCTTCGATTTTGTCGAAACCGCCCTCTGCCCGGTGATAGTTGTGAGTTCTTCAACCGCAACGTCAACAGTTTTCTTGTCTTGCGTTGCAGTGTTCACGCCCTTATTCACACAAATTTTTTGCAGTTTAGGAACCTGCATCACTGTGGAGTATTTGAATTTCTCCATCAATGCCGGAATCACTTTTTCTCCGTAATGCTGTCTAAGTCTTGGAATGTATTTCATCACTTAATCACCTCCCCTGATTTTTTTGCGTAGCGTACTAATTTCCCACCCTGTTCTTTTCTGCCAATTCTTGTAGCCTTGCCTGATTTCGGGTCAGCCACCATGAGATTGGAGATATGAATAGGCCCTTCTTTTTTCAGAATTCCACCGTCCGGGCTTTTCGCATTCGGCTTTGTATGGCGGCTGATAATCCTTACACCTTCCACCAATGCGCGTTGCTTTTCAGGATATACTTCCAACACCCTGCCTTTCTTTCCTCTATCCTCACCGGAGATTACAATCACCGTGTCGTTCTTCTTGATATGAGTCTTTGCTTTGAAACGTGACACTTGTTTATTTTTTGAACTTTATTTTATAATACTTCTGGAGCTAATGATACAATCTTCATCTGGTCTTTCTCTCTCAGTTCCCTTGCTACCGGTCCGAAGATACGTGTGCCTCTCGGCTCGTCCTGCGGATTTAGCAACACAGCAGCGTTATCGTCAAAACGGATGTATGAACCGTCTTTTCTTTTGATAGCCTTCTTTGTGCGCACAACTACTGCTTTGGAAACAGCGCCTTTTTTGATGCCACCTGCGGGCAGCGCATCTTTCACACTCACGATAATTTTATCGCCAATAGAAGCATAGCGCCTGTGCGGTGAACCGCCCAACACACGGATGCAAAGCACTTCGCGCGCCCCACTGTTATCCGCCACTTTTAATCTTGATTCCTGCTGTATCATTTTTTCTTCGTTGTTCGTTGTTAGTTGTTCGTTGTTAGTTTGCCGATGAACGGTCAACTATTTTGCTTTCTCAAGAATTTCTACCAATCTCCACTTCTTTGTTTTGCTCAGGGGACGTGTTTCTGCAATGCGCACTCTGTCACCAATACCGCACTCATTCTTCTCATCATGCGCCACCAATTTTGTTGACCTCTTCATGAATTTTCCATAGAGCGGATGCACTAAACTTCTTTCAATCAGCACAGTGATTGATTTCGTCATTTTATTGCTGACCACCTTTCCGGTTCTTTGTTTTCTCAGATTTCTTTCCATCACTTAGGATTTCTTATTTTTTTCAACAATTTCCCTTTTACGCAACTCTGTTGCAAGTCTGGCGATGTCTTTTCTCACAAAGCGCAACGTCAGGGGATTATCCAACGGGGAAACGGCATGGTTGAATTTCATCTTCGTGTACCGGGTTTTCCCTTCGGAAATTTTCGCCACCAACTCATCGTTGGCGAATTCCTTAATGTCTTCTTTTTTAACTTTAGCCTTAGCCATGATAAATTATTTATTCCGCGTAATCCCTTTTGACAATAATCTTCGTTCTTACAGGAAGCTTCTGCGCAGCAAGCGATAAAGCATGTTTCGCCATTGCAAGCGGAACACCGGCAGCCTCAAACATGATTCTTCCCGGCTTCACGATTGCCACCCATCCTTCAGGTGAACCTTTACCTTTACCCATGCGCACTTCCGCAGGCTTCTTGGTAACTGGCTTGTCGGGGAAAATCTTAATCCACACTTTTCCTTCGCGCTTCATTTCCCTTGTTAAGGCAACACGAGCTGCTTCAATCTGCCTGTCTGTTACCCATGCCAAGTCCATTGATTTCAAGCCAAAGGTTCCCGATGAGAGTACAGCACCTCTCTTGGCATTGCCTTTCATCTTGCCTTTGTGCTGCTTCCTAAATTTTGTTCTCTTGGGTTGTAACATTTTCTATTCTTTTATTCTGCTCCCTGTTCTTTTGGAAATCTTCTGCCGCCTCTGGCGCCTTTCGGTTTTGCTCCTTCTTTCTTCTCGCCAATATTCGGAGATAAGTCACGCTTGCCGAATACTTCACCTTTGCAAATCCAAGTCTTGATGCCAATCTTTCCGTAAACCGTTTGCGATTCTTTAATCGCGAAATCAATATCCGCTCTCAACGTGTGCAAAGGCACTCTGCCATCCTTGAATTCTTCCGAGCGCGCAATTTCAGAACCGTTTAATCTGCCTGAAACACGAATCTTAATTCCTTCCGCGCCCATCCGCATTGTTGATGCAATCGCCATCTTCACTGCTCTCTTGTAGTTGATACGCGCCTTGATTTGATTGGCAATCGTTTCGCCTACAATGCTCGCATCCAACTCCGGTCTCCTGATTTCAACGATGTTTACCTGCACATCATCCTTGCTTGTAATCTTCTTCAACTCTTCTTTAATCCTGTCCACTTCGCCACCGCCTTTACCGATGATGATGCCGGGGCGCGAGGTGTGAATCGTAATGGTCAATCTTTTCAAAGTGCGCTCAATCACAATTCTTGCAACACCGCCCTTGTTGATACGGGCATTCAGATACACTCTGATTTTCTCGTCTTCAATCAACTTGTCAGCATAAAAATTTCCACCAAACCAGTTAGAATCCCATCCTCTAATGATGCCTAACCTATTCGCAATCGGATTTACTTTTTGACCCATTATTTCTTTTTTGTCGTTTTTGTTGCTGGTTTCTTTTCTGCTGCTTTCTTTGCCGGTTTAGCTGCTGCCTTTGGCGCTTTCGTTGCTTTTGTCTTTGCTGCCGCTTTGGTTTCCGTAGCTGTTGGCGCTTCTTCTACTACTGCTTCTTCCACTGCCGGAATTGCCTTTGGAATTTTGCTGTCCACAATCATCGTGATGTGATTGGAACGCTTCCTGATTCTGTAAGCGCGTCCCTGAGGCGCGGGCTGGAAACGCTTCAGCGTTCTGCCTTCGTCAATGAAAACTGTCTTTACAAACAGTTCGCTGTCTTCTGCTCTTAACCCTTCGTTCTTCAGCTTCCAGTTATACATCGCTGAAAGCAACACCTGCTCCAGCTTTTTTGATGCATGCTTGGGGTTGAATTTCAAAAGACTCAACGCCTGCTCCACGGATTTGCCTCTGATGGTGTCAGCTACAATACGCATTTTGCGGGGTGAAGTGGGAATATCATTCCACCGGGCAATAGCCGTTGACTTCATCGCTTCCTTGCGAGCTTCTGCTGCTAATCGTTTACGCTTTCCCATTTAGTTATTTCGCTGTTTCGATTTTCTTAGATGAATGCGCCTTGAATTGGCGCGTGGGCGCAAATTCACCCAACTTGTGTCCTACCATATTTTCCGTGACATACACCGGAATGAACTTGTTGCCATTGTGTACCGCCATGGTGTGTCCCACAAATTCAGGAATAATGGTGGAACGTCTTGACCACGTCTTCACAACTGTCTTCTTGTTGGTTTTATTCAAACCAGCAATTTTGTCTTCAAGATTATGGTCAACGTAAGGACCTTTTTTAATTGAACGCGCCATGATTATTTCTTTCTCCTGGTTATGATAAACTTGCTGGATAATTTCTTTTTGTTCCTTGTCTTCAAGCCTCTTGAGAATTGTCCGTTTCTTGAACGCGGCTGACCTCCTGATGCTTTTCCTTCTCCTCCGCCCATCGGATGGTCAACAGGGTTCATCGCTACTGCGCGGCTTCTTGGTCTTCTTCCCAACCAACGTCTTCTTCCGGCTTTACCGTAAGATTCCTGATTGTGGTCAGGATTGGAAACTTTACCGAGCGTTGCTTTGCATTCCTGCAAAATCATTCTCGTTTCGCCTGAAGGCATTTTCAGGATTGCATATTTTCCGTCACGGGCATCGAGAACGGCATGTCCGCCTGCGCTTCTCGCGATAACTCCACCCTGTCCCGGCTGCATTTCGATATTGTGTACTTCCTGACCGAAAGGAATGTCCTTGAGGAACATCGTGTTTCCAAGCTGGGGAGTAGCTTTCGCGCCAGACATCAATTTCTTTCCAACTTCCAAACCTTCGGGAGCGAGGATATACCTCTTTTCACCGTCAGCATAATTTAACAATGCGATAAATGCAGTGCGGTTTGGATCGTATTCGATAGACACCACAGTGGCGGGAATTCCGTCTTTATTTCTCTTGAAATCAACGATACGGTAGCGCTTCTTGTGACCGCCTCCACGATTGCGCATCGTGCGCACACCTCCGCTGTTTCTTCCGCCTGTGCTTTTGTGACTTGCCAAAAGACTTTTCTCAGGACGGTCTGTCGTCAACTCCTCATAGGTAGAACCTACTCTGTGCCTTGTGCCTGCGGTAACCGGTTTAAATTTTTTCAGCGACATTGTTCAATTCTTAAACATTACTATAGAAATCAATTGTTTCACCCGCGTTCAATGTAACGATGGCTTTCTTGTAGGGCTTCTTCATTCCCTTGGTCATGCCTGTTTTCGTTTGACGAGACTTGGTTTTGCCCGGAATCACCATCGTGTTCACGCTTTTCACCGTTACGCCATACATACCTTCCACTGCTTTCTTAATCTCCAATTTGTTGGCTTCTCTCTCCACGATAAAACCAAAACGATTAAGCTTCTCGCCCAGCTTGGTCATCTTTTCCGTGATAATCGGTCTCTTCAATATTCCCATTTCGCTCAGTTTTAATTCTTGAAAATATCTTCAATCGCCTTTACCGAACTCTCGGTAATAATCAACTTCTTCGCGCGCATGATTTCGTAAGTGTTCATGGATGAAGCAAGCGAAACTTCCGCTTTCGGGAGGTTGCGACCTGACAACACCACATTCTTGTTATTTTCATGCAGCAACAACACAGAGCGACCGTTTACACCCAAGTTTTTCAGGATGCGCGCATATTCTTTTGTGTGTGGTTTTGCAAGGCTGAAATCTTCCACTATTACCAATGCATCTTCCTTCACTTTATATGTGAGGGCTGATTTTCTTGCAAGGTCTTTCAGCTTTTTGTTCAGCTTGAAACCGTAACCATGCGGACGGGGACCAAAAATCCTTGCGCCACCACGGAACAACGGGTTCTTGATGCTGCCCTTACGCGAGCCGCCTGTTCCCTTTTGCTTGTGCAACTTCTTTGTTGAACCGGAAACTTCTGATTTCTCCAGTGTTTTGTGCGTACCCTGCCTTTGGTTGGCGAGGTATTGCTTTACGGTAAGATAAATCGCATGATCGTTTGGCTCAATCTTGAAGATGCTCTCATCAAGTTCAACCGACTTCTTGGTTTCCTTACCTTCTATGTTATGTACCTTGGCTTTCATTATGATTCGATGATTACGTATGAACCTTTTGCGCCCGGCAATGCTCCTTTGATGAACACAAGATTATTGGCGCTGTCAACTTTTAATATTTCGAGGTCAAGCACTTTCACCTGTTCTCCGCCTGTTCTGCCTGCCATTCTTAATCCAGGGAATGTTCTTGCGGGAGTAGAGGTGCTACCAACGGAACCGGGCGCTCTCAAACGGTCGTGCTGACCGTGCGTTTGACCGCCTACACCGGAGAAGCCGTGTCTTTTCACTACGCCCTGAAAGCCTTTTCCTTTTGAAGTGCCCACTACGTCAACAAATTCGCCTACGTTGAAGATTTCGCAGTTCACCACATCACCGATACTTTTTTCAAACGGGAAGTCTCGGAATTCGAGCAATTTTCTTTTCGGAGTAGTGTTTGCTTTTTTGAAATGCCCCATCAGCGCGGCTGTTGTGCTCTTTTCTCTCTTCTCATCAAAACCCAACTGCACGGCATTGTAGCCATCCGTTTCTTTCGTCTTTACCTGCGTAACCACGCAAGGACCCGCTTCCACGACTGTGCAGGGAATATAATTCCCGGCTTCATCGAAGTATGCGGTCATGCCTATTTTCTTTGCGATAATCCCTTTCATCTTAATATGCTTTGATTTCTACATCAACACCGCTCGGCAATTCCAGCTTCATCAATGCTTCCACTGTTTTTGAAGTGGAGCTGTGAATGTCCATCAACCGCTTGTGCGTAGCGAGCTGGAACTGGTCGCGCGCTTTTTTATTTACGTGCGGTGATTTGAGCACCGTGAAAATCTTTTTTTCCGTGGGCAACGGGATAGGTCCGGAAACCACTGCGCCCGCTGCTTTCACAGTCTTCACAATCTTATCCGCTGACTTGTCAATCAGGTTATGATCGTAAGACTTGAGTTTGATTCTAATTCTTTGTGACATATCAGCCTTGCTGCTTTATTTTTCCAGTGATTCCAGAACGCTCTATGCCCTCTGAATTTTTTGGAAGGGCAAAATTATGGAATCGCTTACAGATAAACAAACTTTGGTTGGAATAAAAAATGAGGAAATGCGCTTTCCTCCAAAAACCGAGCGAAGAAGTGTGGAAAGTTTGAAAAAGAGGGCAAAAAAACCTACCGCACCACTACTTTTTGAAGGGTTGTACTTATCTGTATGAATCCGTTCCGGCAAGCGTGCCGCCTGTCCGGTAAGTGTCCGTGAGCCTTCGGCTCGCAAAAGCCGGAGGCTTTCAGATGCGCGGCTGCATAGCGCAGCCTTGCAGCAACGAGGGCTTCATCCACTTTTACTAAATACATAAGATTATCATTAGGGCAGTTCTAAAAATTCTACCACAATATACCCTCTCCTTCGGGAAAGGGATGGTTTACCTGCCGAAATTTTAACGCAGGCAGGGGTGAGGCGATATATGAGCAATTTTTAGAAATGCCCATTTGATTAACGGTGAAGAACTTGCGCTTATCCGCGAGTTAACGTCAATGCTTTTATCACTTCGATTAAAAATTTGTACGGTTAATTCTTTTTGAAAAAATATTTTGCAAACGCTTCTTTAAGACAAAAAGAGATGATTTATACACTTAATACGGGAATAGTTTTAGCAGCAATTAGTGGGCTTACTTTCATAGCATACAAACATCCTAAAGGATATTTAAGGTTACATATTCCATTGACTATAATAATTAGGCATGACACTAATGTTCCTATTAATGTAGGATTTTGGCGTAATGACTGCGCATAACGAGCTAATTAAATACTTGCCAACTGAATGGAGATTTCGGGGTATCTGACCAGGCCTTTTCGGAGCAAACTGACCAGGGTAAGTTAACTGGACCTTGCGTGCCTGTATCTGGTTTGTTGTAGCGGTT
>JAWXCB010000098.1:0-10725 GCA_034440455.1 Chitinophagales bacterium | reverse complement strand
TCATTGCCGGGAATATTATTTGTTCCCGCCTCGCGCGGACCAATGCCGGAAAGGAAAAGCAGGTTGCCAACTTTTCTTGAATGAGGATATAAGCCAACCGGCTTGGGCGCTTTATCTGTTGTTGTTTTCATGTTGATTCGGTGATTCGGTGATTCAGTATTTGATGCACACATTTTTAGGTTCCGTGAAAAAGCGCAATGCCTCCCAGCCGCCTTCTCTACCCACGCCTGAATTTTTCATTCCGCCAAATGGTGTTCTTAAATCGCGCATCATCCAGCAATTAATCCAAACAATGCCGGTTTGTATTTTTTGCGCCATGCGCATTGCGCGCGTGATGTCCTGCGTCCAGATGGTGGATGCCAAGCCATAAGATGTGGAGTTGGCGATTTGCAGGGCTTCCTCCTCATTGCTAAATGGGATTAGTGAAACCACCGGACCGAACACTTCCTCTTGGTTGATTTTGCAATTCACGTCTGATGTTTCGATGATAGTGGGTTCAATGAAATAACCGTCTTTACATCTTCCATTAATCATTGCGCGTTTTCCGCCTGTTAAAATTTTCCCGTCTTCCTGTTCTGCTGCGCTGATGTAGCGCATGATTTTTTCAAAATGACTCTTTGAAACAACAGCCCCCAGATTTGTAGTTGCATCAAGCGGGTCGCCCACACGCAGTTGTTTTGTTTTTTCAACAAAAGCCTTTTTGAATTTTGCGTAAAGCGATGTTTGAATTAAAATGCGCGAGCCGCACAAACAAATCTGCCCCTGATTGGAAAACGATGAGCGCACTGTTGTTTCAAGCATCGCATCAAAATCGCAATCAGCAAAAATGATATTGGGATTTTTGCCGCCAAGCTCAAGTGAGAGTTTTTTGAATTGAGGAGCGGCAGTCGCTGCGATTTGTTTTCCTGTTTCCGTTCCGCCTGTGAATGAAATTGCTTTCACCGCAGGATACTCGCAAATTGCCTGCCCCACCTTGTTTCCAAAACCCTGCACGATATTTAAAACTCCTGCGGGCAATCCCGCTTCCATACAAATTTTCGCGAGCAGGAAAGCAGTCATTGGAGTCACTTCCGAAGGTTTGGCAACCACCGTGCATCCTGTAGCTAATGCCGGTGCAATTTTCCAGGTGAATAAATACAACGGCAAATTCCAGGGCGAAATGCAGCCGACAACACCGAGCGGCTGGCGCAAGGTATAGTTTATTGCAACGCCTTCCGTGTGGTGCGACTCGGATGCAAAATGCAGAATGCCCGAAGCGAAAAAGCGGAAGTTGCTGATTGCTCTCGGAATATCAACCGTGCGCGCAAGTTGCAAAGGCTTGCCGGTGTCGGTAGTTTCTGCGAGCGCAAACGCTTCTAAGTTTTTTTCGAGCAGGTCGGCAATCGTGTTCAGGATTTTTGAGCGCTGCTCCGCTCCACAGGTTGACCATGCGGGAAAAGCTGCTTCGGCTGCCACCACTGCTTGTGCAACATCGGCAGCATCTGAATCGGGAACAACCGAATAATGCTCACCCGTGGCAGGATTGCTATTCTCAAAATAGTTTCCCGATACGGACGGAAAGAGTTCGCCATTGATATAATTCAGGATGTTGATTTTTTCCGGCATTGGCGTATGATGCGAATCTGAAAATTAAGAATCCGCAGGGAAGTTCTTCAAAGTTATCGCTGACATCTGTTGCGGCAACCTATAAATGCCGGAGGCGAAGAAAAAAAGATGCGCGTGCGGAACGCGAGCGAAGGCGGTTAGTTTGTTGTCGGTTTTGGAATAGTTATCAAAAAATAAGTTGCTACGAAAAGTGTTACTGTAGCTGTTGCAATAAATGCAATTGTTGCGCCAAACTGAAACCAAATAAGTCCTGTTAGTGAACTTGCCAACAGCGTGCAAATGCTTTGCAGTCCTGAAAATGTACCGATTGCAGTTGCTGCTTCTTTTTTGTCTATAATGTTTGATATCCAAGCTTTGGAAATGCCTTCTGTTGCAGCAGCATAAATGCCATACAGGAAAAATAATACAAAGAATAAGTAAATGTTGGTGTTGAATGCCATTCCGAAATACACGGTTGCGAACACCCAAAGACCTATAACAAAAATGGTTTTAAGCCCTATGTTATCTGCGAGTATGCCGATAGGAAAGGCAAACAAGGCGTAAATAAGATTGTAGAAAATATAAACTCCGATAACTGCCGTGTCGTCAAGCCCTGCTTCTTTTGCTTTGAGCAACAGGAATACATCGGAACTATTGAATAATGTAAAAATCAAAAGTCCGGATACAAGTTTTTTATATGCTGCCGGACTTTCTTTCCAATAGTGGAGAAAAGAAAAAAACGGTGTTGAAGATATGTTCTTCTCTGTGGGTTTATTTTTTTCTTTTAAGCAGAACGAAGCAACAACAGCCAAGAGTCCCGGCACAAAGGCGATATAAAAAAGTGTTTTGTAATCAGTCGGGTTGCAGTAAAGATAGAATAGGGCAAACAAGGGTCCGAGAACAGCCCCGAAAGTGTCCATTGAACGGTGAAAGCCAAAAACTTTTCCTTTTGTTTCAGGTGTTGCCTCATCAGAAAGTATTGCATCTCTTGCGCCCGTTCGGATACCTTTTCCGAAACGGTCAATGGTTCTTGCAAAGAATATCCAAAGCGGATAAATGAATACGGCCATCATGGGTTTTGAAACAGCACTAAAAGCGTAGCCGATTTGCACAAACGGAACCCGTTTGCCGGTAGTATCGGAAAGTTTGCCGAAGTAACCTTTGCTAAGTCCTGCCGTTGCTTCTGCAATGCCTTCAAGAATACCAATTAAAATCACGGAAAATCCGATGGTCTTTAAATAAATCGGTATTATTGGATAAAGCATTTCACTTGCTGTGTCTGTCAGCAAACTAACAACTGATAAAATCCAAACTGACCGTGTAATGTATTTCAAAATGTGTCTATGCCTTATCGGTCGTTATAGGAGGTTGTGTCGTTGTCATAGGGTTACTTATAACGGTTTGCAGCTACCCGAAGGTGGCGATTTCGAAGCACTTCACTGTCAACCAAGCAGAAACTTTGATAGATGCACAACTCTTTTAAAAGTCTGAATTTGTAGTTTGAAAACGAAAAAATTCCAATTCCTTTTTTGCCTGTGTCGCCATACCAAAGAAAGTCGTTTGGCTTAGGTGTCAGTTTACCAAATTCTAATTTTTCTTCTTTCTCACACGCTGGAACAATTAAAATGTCCGGTCTTAACTCAAAAATTTCTTTGTTTTTAGGTCTAAATGTTCCTTGACAATTCCATTCAATTATTCTCATTCTGTTTAGGTATCGTGTCATTTAAAATGCTACATAACTCGTTTGTACATGAAAGTTCTCCTCCACTAATCTAACGCTAATCATTTCTATTTTGCATAAGCCACACTTATCCGCAGCATTCCAAATCGAAACATACCCCTTTGCTTCGCTGCACCCGGCAAATGAAACGTAACATGCTACTTTGTTTCGCTTCATGCGGGAAATGAAGTGTGACATACGCCTTTGCTTCGCTTCATACGGGAAATGAAGTGTGACATATGCCTTTGTTTCGCTTCATACGGGAAATGAAGTGTGACATACGCGTTTGTTTCGCTTCATACGGGAAATGAAGATAGACTTACGCGTTTGTCTGTTAGACTTTCGGCTTCGTCTATCTTCATAAGGCTAACTCACCGCTTGATTTACCTTGTTTTAAGAACAAAACCGCGAGAATTGTGTAAAGTCATTTACGGAAAACACATCAGCTCCATCTGCCATACCATTTTTCCATCACTGCAAATTTCCACAGCCGCCAGTGGTCTTTTGTGGCGAGCAAATTTTCGCAATAGCTTTTTTGCACGATGCCCTCGCGAATGAGTCTGCTGCTCTCCATAATTTTTTGGTAGCGCTGCATATTCATATAAAACACATCGGGACCTACAAAGCCCTGCTTCGCGCGGTTCAATATTTTTTCGGGGAGAAAATGTTTGATGTTTTCATACAGCAAAAACTTCGTGCTGTCGGGTTTGTAATAAACGGTTTCTTTTACCCGCAATACTTTTTCAAACAATTCATGGTCAAGAAACGGCACGCGCACTTCCAGCGAGTTTGCCATGCTGGCGCGGTCAATCTTCACCAGCACCAATTCGCCCATAAAACATTTCATGTCCATGCGCTGAATTGACTTCAAGGGCGAAAGCGAGGCATCGAAATGTTTGCGATAAAACCACTCGGCATCATCTGCAATGGAATGGTGCAGTTCAGGGGAAATTAGTTTTTTCAGTTCGGCAGTGTTGAAGCGTCCCATCGCCATGGCGTTTGCATAAAACTCAACCGTGTCAAAAGCGGGCTTGTGTGCGAGCGCATGAGCTAATTTTTGATGCCACTTCAACTCGTAGTGCATCGCAAAAAACTGTTTCTGCCACGAGTAGCCGCCAAACAGTTCATCAGCGCCTTCACCGCTCATCACGGCTTTCACTTTTTTTACTGCGGCATGGCTTACAAGCCACGTGGGCAAAATAGAAATATCTGCAATTGGCTCGTCATACACATCGGGCATGATGTCGAGCAACTCATGGCTTGCGTCATCTTCCATCGTAATGGTGAGCGGCACGTTGAGTTGGTCCGCAACGAGCTGCGCGTATTGATGCTCGCTGTTATCCCATCCTTTAAAGCCGATGCTGAACGTGTCGGGCTTGTAGCCATGCTGCGTGAGGTAATACACCACTGCGGAACTGTCATAGCCCCCGCTCAGAAACGAACCCACAGGCACATCGCTGCGCGCATGAATTGCCACTGATTCGGAAAGCATCGCGCCCACTTCTTTTGCCAATGCAGCAGCATCAGCTTTGTGGTTTTCAAATGAAATTTTCCAATATTCTTTCAGTTCGTTTTTTCTTTCAACATAATCATAAACTAAAAAATGCGCAGGCGGCAGCTTGGCGATGTTGTTCCAAATTGTTTTTGGCGAAGGGATGTAGCGGTAGGTGAAATAATCTGCAAACGAAGTGAAATCTATTTCGCGCTTCACTTCCCTGCATTTTAAAATCGCTTTCAGTTCAGATGCAAACACAAAACAAGAATCGCTGAGATGATAATACAGCGGCTTGATGCCGAAGCGGTCGCGCGCGAGAAAAACTTTTTTCTGCTTCAAATCAAGCAGCGCAAAGGCAAACATGCCTTTCAGCCGGTTCACAACATCATAGCCCCATTGCTCATATCCATGCACGATTACTTCCGTGTCGGTGTGCGTTTTGAAAACATGCTGTTGTTTTTCCAACTCGCTGCGCAATTCCACATAGTTGTAAATCTCCCCGTTCAGAATGAGCCAGATGGTTTCATCTTCATTGCAGAGCGGCTGTCTGCCGGCAGGGGAGAGGTCGAGAAACGAAAGCCTGCGATGCCCCAGCGCGATGGAATCGTTTTCATAAAAACCAACGCCCTCATCATCAGGACCGCGATGGCGCAGCGAGTCGCGCATCTCCACAATTTCAGGAGGCTCAATTTTTCTTTTAAAATTCAGATAGCCGACAATGCCGCACATTTAATCAGTTTGGAGTTTAAAGTTTGGAGTTTGAAGTGGAAGCGACAAATAAACTTCAAATAGTTGGGTTCGGAAGAAGATGAAAGGGCTAAAGCCCTTAAATAATGTTGACATACTCGCAATTACTCCGCCTTGAAAGGCGGGGCTATTAGTAACCCCGACCTTCAGGTCGGGGTAAAAAATGTGCCTAAATAACCTCAAGGGCTTTAGCCCTTTCTTATCACTTTATGTTGTAGCACTCCCGCCTCCTGTCACTTCCGGCTTGTTTAAAAAATACAGATGCTTGTCTTTGCTTAAATCAAAAGGCGGCTTCATGGCTTTGATTTCATAAAAATCAACAGGGAACACATAATCTTCCCAGGTGAGAATACGTGCGATGTCAAACAACTCCTGAAAATTGTTGCTGATGGTGAGATGCTCAAACTCATCAATTTTCACTTCAGGAGTTTTGATGAACAGGATGATGAAGTTGAGGCTGCGCAAAGTGCGCAGCACTTCATACAAATTGGCAACATGATAGCAGTAGGCTTTGTTTATTTCATGAATGATGCGGTCAATCTTTTTTCCGTCTTCCTCATTCGGATGTTCACGCCTGAATAAATCTTTGATATACAACATGCCGCCCGGCTTCAGCACTTTAAACGATTCTTCAATCAGCAGCGGCTTGGTTGCTGAATGTCCGAATGATTCAAGAAACAACACGCGGTCAAATGTTTCCGCGCCATAGTTTTTTTCCAACTCGTGATAGTCGCCCTGCCTGATGGTTACTTTTCCTTTCAGGTTTTTTGAGGCGAGCACTTCTTTTGATTTCTCCACCTGAAAATCAGAAATGGTAATTCCCTCTACTTCAATATTCATTTTTTCAGCGAAGTACGCGGCAGGACCGCCAACGCCACAACCTGCATCAAGGATTTTCTGCCCGTCTTTCAGTTCTGCATTTTGAATTGTGTAGTCGAGATAATCATGCACGTTGTTTGAGCGAAACGCCTGAATGATTTCGCCATACACCTTCATGAATTTATCGGTGTGCGTGTTGTAGAAAGAACGCACGTCTTCCGCGTTGTTTTTGTTTTCGGTGGGACTTTGTGTAAGATTCATAAGAGCAGGGAGCGGTATAAGTTAAATCACTTTATTTTTTCCAGCACATCTTCAATACGCAGTTCGGGAGGATTGTAGGGAAAAGATTGTTCCGGTTTTCTTCCCGCCAACGCCTGTTCAAAATCCTTTTCAAAAAAGAAATCCGGCTGCACGCTGAAAACATCCACGCGATTCTCCTGCTGATTCCTCCGGTAATAACAAGTGCTTGCTTCAGGATGCAGCAAGCCGAAATGCAAAACAGGACGGGGCTGCGTGGTGTGGTTATGAAAAGAGCCATGCAGCATTTTGTCTTTATATACCACGAGGTCGCCTGCTTTCGCATACACCACATGCACATGCTTCATCAATTCAGGAGTCATACTTTTATATTGCCACTCTGTTGCCATCGGCAGGCAATAATCAAACACGTGGTTGCTTTTTGGCAACACGTACAGCGCGCCATTTTTTTCGTTGATATCCACCAATGGAATCCAGCCATTGCGATATTCAAAGCGCGTTTCGTCAAAGGCGCTGTTGTCGCGGTGCAACTCGCAGTTGCTTTCAGCGGTAGGATTTTTCACCATGTAAGTAACCACCGGCATTTTGAAATCATGCAGCCACCCTGAAAATTTTCCGGCAAGCTTTTCTTTCAACTGCTCGCTTGCGGCTACCCCTTTTCCGTTCGGCAAATCATACAGACTGTTCCACATGTTTTGTCCGGCAGAGTTGTTCGTGTGCAGGGATTGAAAGAGAGCATAAAATTCATGCACTTCATTACCAGAGAGAAACCCCGGAAGATGAACGAAGCCGTATTCATTTAAGGAGTCTTCAATCTCCGCATTTTTGAATTTGGCGTACAGCAGCATAGCATGGATAAAATTAGGTAATTGACTGTGGAGTTGCGGGCTGGCTTCTCCCCTTGTAGGGGAGACATAGAGGGATAATGCTACCTATTTTGATACCCCTTTGTATTTCCCCTACAAGGGGAAAAGCCACGCTCGTTGCAATTTTGTTTTGCACCCTTCCCGCTTACTTCTCCTCATATCCAAATTTCAGCGTGAAATATTTATCATAGATAAGGGGGGTGAATACTCCGATTTTCACCATCGCTAAAATAACGGGACGGAAGCGCCACATCCACTTGTAGCTGTTGGGATAGTCCCACCAGTTTTTTGGCGGCAGTTTCATCCACGCATCAAAATCTTCTTGTGATACACCGAGCCGCTTGAGGCAAAGCGAAATCACTTTCGGGTCTTCCAACTGGTAAATCTTTTTCACTTTTTCGAGCGCTTCATCGCGGCTGAGCAAGCCGCTGCGAATCAGCGCTGAATATTCAATCAACCGGAAATCAATATTGAATTTGGTACGGTGAATGAAAGTAATCAGGCTCCAATACAAATCATCGAAATAGTGCGCTCCGGGATAAACCCAGTCAAGCTCTTTTTGAAGCAATGCGCCTGCTTCTTCACGGATATACGGATAATAGTAGAGCGGAGAAAAAACTTTGATGCCGTGGAGCGCTGAATAAAAAAGCATCTCCTTGATACCGAGATTGTAACCGGGATTTTGCGGCTCCCATTTTTTCAAAGAGGAGCTGCCGAATTGTTTATGCACTGCGCGCAAATGGTCTCCATCGAAATAAGCCCATGCAATGGGGCGAATGCCCTCGGTGCGAAACGACTGTCCGAACAGAATATTTTTCACGCCTTCTTTGTAAGCCACTCCATAAAGCGATGCGCCAATGCCGACATCAGTTCCATTATTCATTAAGGGCGTAGAGGCTTTGAGGTCAACGACTTTTAGGTCTTTGCATTCGCGGTAGTCGCTGGTGATGGTGCGCAGTTCAACATTTAATATTTTCACCGCGTTCAGCATGTTTTCGCCCGCCACAGGATTATCAAAGCCGTCATTAAAATGCACAGCCAGCGGGCGCAGTTTCCATTTCGTTGTGGCAAGATAAAGCAGGTAGATGCTGTCGCGTCCCCCGCTGATGCCAATTACGCAATCATATTTTTTGTCTTTCCCTTCCCGCCTCATTTTATCAAATTTCTGTTCGAGAATTTTCGCGCCTCGCTCATCATTCGGATATTCTTTTTCCCAGCGGTCGTGCATCATGCAAAGATTGCATTCGCCCTTTTCATCAAATGAAATTCCGGGCACGGTGGAATCAGCGATGCACTTCGCGCAACGCTGATAGGAAATTTGTTTTTGAAATCCGCTGACAGTAACCATATCTGAGAGCAATGCTAAATGAAAATTCGGAAGAAAGGAATGGGAAATTACCGACTTCTTCGCCTTAATTTTAATTACAGAGTGCAAGGTAAAAATGAAACAGCATCAAGGAAATGCTTAATTCAACTTTAGCAGATAAGGGTATTTTCAGAATTAAAGACTGGTGGCAGAGCAAAGCCGCCCTGCTGATGGGCATGGTGTATCTGTTCACGGCATGGTTCGACATCGGGTTTGATCAATTTCTTTTGCTGGCGCTGCTTTCCGTAGCAACCATTTCCGGTTTCGCTTCATTCGGATATCTGCTCAACGATTTTTTTGACAGGGAGAGTGATGCCCTTGCAGGAAAGAAAAATTTTCTTGCCGGAAAATCGCAGTGGAGCATCCTACTGCTTTTTCTTCTTGCTCTCATCATCTTGCTGCTGCCCTGGAGATGGTTGCCCTTCACTGTTTTTTCGGCAGCGTTGATTGGCGCGCAAATTCTCTTGTTCATCATTTACTCCGCTCCACCGCTTCGGCTGAAAGAAAAAGGTATCTCAGGAATCGTGATTGATGCGCTCTATGCACATGCGCTGCCGGTTATTCTGGCGGCTTATACCTATTCGCTTGCTGCCGGAAAATCACTGCCTGCGCTTCCGATTATTTTGCTTTTTGCATGGCAGTCATTCAGCGGAATCAGAAACATTCTGCTCCATCAGGCTGATGATTTGCAATCGGATAAAAAATCAGGAGCGAAAAATTTTGTTGCCGGAATTTTCCCGAGTCCTTTCTATCGCTACATCAGAAACAGCCTCCTGCTTGAGGTCGCGTTTAGCCTGACATTTTTTAGCGTTTTGCTATTCAGCGACAGGCTCTTCACAATCTGTTTTGTTACAATCTTAATTTTTGCGCTCCTCATTTTTATACGCTTCCGGGAAAAAGAGCTGCCTGTGTTTTTAGCAAGCAAATGGAAATTCTTTCCGAACAATGTGTATGAAAAATGGCTGCCGTTATCCCTGCTCGTTGCATTTTGTTTTATTGACAAGCGATTTGCAGTTATTCTTCTTGTTCATCTTGTTCTGTTTAATGCAAATGCCATTCTTCAGTTTTTCCGGTTCGTTTATGATGTTGCTGATGTGGCGTATGCAAACATTGTGAAAGTCGCTTTCCATCAGGTTTTTGTCGTTTTTCCCGATGCTGTTTACCAGTTGCTCAAGCGGTTTTATTACTTTGCAAAAACATGGCTGAAGCTAATCACATCTTCTTTGATAAACTATCCCATCTACTACGTGTTTCTCCTATTCGGTGTAGATTTAAGAAAGAAAAATTCTTCGGCTCTTGATTATTTAAAAAGGAACAAGAAAGCGAAGTTGAACTGAATGAGTATGCGCATGAATTCTCTTGAATCCCGAACAGATGTCTGAAAACAAATTTGTATTCGTGGTGTGCGGAACGCGCGAACACATTGAAACGCTGCATTTTTCGCTGAAGGCTCTCCGGCATTTTTCTAAAAATGACATTCTTGTTGTTACCGACTCTTCGCGCAATGAAATTGAGATAATTTGGGATAAGATTATGGATATTAAAACACCCGAACACTTCAGTCATCATCAGGCAAGCATCTATCTGAAAACAGGATTGCATAAATTTCTTCCGCAAGGAAACACGTATTGCTATCTTGATACCGATGTAGTCGCGCTGAGTGAAAAAGCGGATGCTGTTTTTCAGCATTACGTTTCGCCTGTTACTTTTTGCAGCGACCATTGTAAACTCGAATCCTTCAGTCCGCATGCCGTTCACTGCAATTGCTTGAAGGAATATGAAGCAAAGCAACCCGCTCCGGAAATTGTAGAAAAGGGAAAACGCTTAGAAAAAATGCTGAAGGCTTATTTATCTGTTTTGCCTCCGCATG
>JAWXCB010000097.1:0-29731 GCA_034440455.1 Chitinophagales bacterium | reverse complement strand
GAACTCACACGCTCCGTCAACACATGCGTCAATAGTGCATGCATCTGAATCATCGCAGATTACAGCAGTGTAAATACACTCGCCATTTTCACAAGCATCTGAAGTACAAGCATCGTTGTCGAAACACTCAATAGCAGTGTTTAAACAACTTCCGTTCACACAAGCATCAACCGTACACAAGTTACTGTCATCGCAATTTACAGGAGTGTAAAGGCATGTTCCGTTGGCGCAGCCATTGATTGTGCAGGCATCATTGTCATCACAAACAATCGGTGTATTTGTACATGTCAGGTTAACATATTCATCAATCGTGCAAAGGTTGTTATCGTTACAAATACAACTTGTATTTATACCGGGACCATCAACAATCGTAATCGTAATTGTCTTTGAAGCGCCTGCTATACCGGTAGCATTCGGACCATTATATGGAATTGCTTCAATGAGGTAAGTTCCCGGAACAGGCTGCCATGCATGGTAATCTCCTTGTGGGTTGTCACCGGCTAAGGCAAACGGAATTCTTTCTTCTACTCTGAACAGATTTCCATTTACAATAAACTTCACGCTCTTCACTGTATCACCGCAAACGTCTGCACGAACATTGAATGTGCAAAGCGTATCACGGTTAATTACATAGGTGTCAATAATCGTATCAATGTCACCGCCAAATCCAAAATTCACTAAAGTGAACCCGGTAATTTCTAACTCACAGCATTGCGCAGGAGCGATAACTTCAGAGCTCACCGTTGACAGGCATCCGTGCGCATCCGTAACTGTTACTGTATAGATTCCGGGAGCGAGTCCGCTGATATTCTGCGTAGTTGCACCGGTTGACCAGAAGAAAGTATAAGGTGGTATAGAGCCGGTTACTGTTACCGCAACTTCGCCATCATTCAATTCGCAAGTAGATGGAGTTGCAATAGCGCCCAATACTAATGCGCTGGGTTGTGTGACAACAATGATTTCCACAGCAGTACATCCGTTTTCATCGGTAACAGTTACAGAATATGTTCCGGCAATTAATCCGCTTACATCTTCAGTAGTGCGTCCATTTGACCAATGGAAAATATAAGGAGATGTACCACCTGAAACCAGAAGGTTAATCGAACCATCACTTGCTCCAAAACAAGAAACATGATCTACGGAAGATTCAATTTCAATTGCAAGCGGAGCAACAAGTAGAACAGTATCCGGCATCTGGTAACCGAACATATCCGTCATTGTAACAGTATATTCTCCCGCGCAAAGATTTACAACTGTAGCAGTTACATCGCCTGTTGACCACAAGTAGCTGTAGCAACCTCCGCTCACAGAAACCGATCCATCGCAAGAGTAGCTGCACGCAGGATTTTCTCCTGTAGCAGGCTCCTGCTGATTCAACACCGTAATACGCTGACTTACTGATTCAGATAAGTTTCCGCAAGCATCCGAAGCAGTCCATGTTCTCACGAACACGATTGACTGAGGCGCGTTATCAAAAATTGTATCGTCATCAAATGAAATTGTAGCATCGAAATCACACTCATCAATTACAACCGGCTGGCTGAACTCAGGTTGTGCAGGACACAGAATTGTTTCATCGTCCCCTACTCCACTAATAACAGGCGCAGTTGTGTCGCGCGCAGTGATAGTTTGTGCTGCAGTAGAAGTATTTCCGCAAGCATCCGTAGCAGTCCAGATACGCGTGATGCTGAATTCATAACCGCAATCACCAAACGTAATATCATCAAGAAATGTAAGCGTTGCTGTACCACAAGCGTCAGTTGCTGCCGGTCTGCTGAAATCAGGAATTTCAGGGCAAGCAATCACCATATCAGGATTTACATTGCTAATCACGGGAGCAACATTATCAATTATTGCAATTGCTTGTGTTGCAGAAGAACTGTTGCCACATGCGTCAGTTGCTCTCCATTCACGGATAACGATGCGTTCGTTTGCGCAATTGCCGGGGATCGTTGCATCAGAAAAAGTCAATGTTGCTGTTCCGCACAAATCAGAAGCAGTCGGCTCGCTGAATTGCGGTTGCTCAGAACAGTAAATTATTTCATCCGCGCCAATTCCCGAAATCACCGGAATAGAATTGTCTATCACCGAAATTGTTTGCGAAGCAGTAGAGTTGTTTCCGCAAACATCGGTTGTTGTCCACACACGGGTAACAGCATATTCATTTGCACATGCGCCTTCATTCAATTCATCTTCAAACGTGAATGAAGAAATGTTACCGCAAGCGTCAAATGCGACAGGCTCGCTGAATTGCGGCTGCGCGGGACATTCAATTGTTTCGTCTGCGCCAACACTGCTGATTACAGGAGCAACATTGTCAACTACTGTAATTGTCTGTGAAGCAGTTGAACTGTTTCCGCAAGCATCCGAAGTTGTCCATACGCGGGTAACAGAATATTCATTTGCGCAAGAACCATTTGTTCTAAAATCCTGATGCGTCAAAGAAGCGCCATCACACTCGTCATTTGCAACAGGCTGGCTGAACTGCGGCTGCGCAGGGCACTGAATTGTTGCATTTGCGCCAACACCGCTGATTACAGGCGCTGTGTTGTCTTCTACAGTAATTGTTTGCGATGCAGTGCTGGTATTTCCGCAAGCATCGGTTGCTGTCCAGATACGGGTAATGTTGAATTCATAACCACACGCGCCAAACGTAATATCATCTATGTAAGTGAGCGTTGCAATGCCGCAAGCATCCGTTGCAGCAGGATGGCTGAACTGAGGAATAGCAGGACACTGGATTGTTTCATCTGCCCCAACACCGCTGATTACCGGGGCTGTAGCATCAACCACTGTAATCGCTTGTGAAGCAGAAGAACTGTTGCCGCAAGCATCCGTTGCAATAAACGAGCGGATAACAGTGTAGGCGTTCGGACAATTTCCGGCAATCGTATCATCCGAAAATGTCAATACAGGATCTGAATCACATTCGTCAGATACAACAGGCTGGCTGAATTGCGGCTGTGTGGGACACTGTATTGTTTCATCTGCGCCAATACCGCTAACCAAAGGGGCAGTATTGTCAATTGCGAGAATTGTTTGCGCAGCAGTTGCTGTATTGCCGCATGCATCGGCAGCAGTCCATGTGCGGGTGATGCTGAAACTATAAGGACAGCTTCCAAATGTTACGTCATCAATATAAGTAAGCGTAACAGAGCCGCAAGCATCTGAAGCAGTAGGATTACTAAATTCAGGAATTTCAGGACAGTTGATAGTTGCATCATCGCCCACGCCATGAATCACAGGAGCAGTATTATCCATCACGGTTACAGCCTGTGAAGCGGAAGAACTGTTGCCGCAAGCGTCAGCAATATGCCAAGTACGCACAACAATGAAGCTATTCGGGCAGTTGCCTGCTATCGTATCATCTTCTGTTGCATAAGTTGGATTGAGGTCGCAATTATCCGTTACGGTAATTTCACCAAACACCGGTTGTGCAGGGCACTCTACCGTTTCGGGAACATCGCTGATTGTTGCAGTTGGTGGAGTTTGATCTTCGACTGCAACAATGTATTCGCAATTTGCAGCACAAGTTCCAATAGAAGAAACAAGCATCAAGGTAAAACTGCCGCAGTTGTTTTTCGCCTTCACCGTAACCGTTTGCTGGTTGCTTGCGCCAACAATGTTTCCATCGCCAACAATTGTCCAGGAGTATGAACTTACTCCTGCAAGACCAGAATAGGTTGAAGTAGCGCTTGGGCACAAAACAGTTTCACCGCTGATTGAACAAGCCACTAAAGAGCAGCGATAACCTGCATCTACTGTTAGAATCGTGTCACCGGAATTGAGTGAGTAGATTCCCGTTTTTCCGGTAATGGCATCCGCATCGCTGTCAGTTGCATCATTGCCCACATCAGCTAATGTAGGGAGCAATCCATTTGGCACAGTGGCGTGTCCAAAAATGATATAATAGTTACCCAAGTCAAGGCTGTCAAACAAGTAATAGCCGTTTGCATCGGTAATTATTGTAGAAAGCAGTGAATCGTTGTCTGCATCATATAATTGAACAGTTACTCCGGAAATACCCGGTTCACCGGCATCCTGCTGACCGTTTGCATTCAAATCATGCCACACAAAATCACCAATCGCTGCCAAAGCACAGGGGGCGGTGCCGACATTATAAGTTGCGGTTATGCTACATCCGATTGAGTCAGTCACCGTTACGGAGAAAGAACCTGAGCATAAATCGCTCAAATCTTCTGAAGATGAACCGTTGGACCATTCAAATGAGTAAGGAGGAATGCCGCCCGTTGCGGTAAGATTGATGCTGCCATCACCATCGCAAGGATTGCTGAAACTGCATTCACGACCTTTCTTGTCAATGAAACCAACTAATGTGAAAGCGCCATAGGTGCCGCCTATTCCAATTTTATTGCATTCAGAAGTGAGCACTAAATGGGTTCCTCCGTTTACAGAGATATAAATGATTTTGGGAAGATTTTTATTTGACTTTTCAATCACAAGAACCCCTCCCTCTTGAACATTGGCATAAGATGCAATCAACTTCGTATGACTTGCATCTTCATACACTGAAATGCTTGCACCGGAATTTCCGTTATACATGAGCGTAATCTGCTTGAAATATTTATAGCAGGGACACTGGTCGCAATTTGCAAGCGCATCGCAAGAGTTGCCGAGCGCATCCATAAAACCAACTACTTTAAAGGCATTATACGTTTTACCTTTGATATCTTTTTTGCAATCCGTATAAATCTTAGTTTCCTTTCCGCCAACTACTTTGAAGTAGGTCTTCTTAAAGAGCTTACCACCGGGCAATGACGTTCCATCTACGAAAAGGATATCGCCAAACTGCACATTCGTGAACGAGGCAATCAAATCATGCTGACCGCTGCTTGCATATACATTTACATTCGAACCATTCACACCCACAAACATTACACTGATGGTTTTCAAGCCACCGCCCGCGCAAGAGCAATTGCAATCGGCAGGAGGCGGAAGTGTATCGCATTGCAGGTCAGGTCTTACCTGGCCTGAAACAGAAAGGGTAGAATTTGAACAGTCAACCGGACAATCATCGGGGTTAACGAGTTCGGTGTTATTGCCGGTTTTGCTCGGGCTGGCATGCACCGAAGCGATTCTCGGATAGCCAAATCCGGCTGAACCGAATACGCTCAAATCAACTGATATCTCATACCATACATCATAAATCCAGTTGGGATAAGTTCCGTTGGGAGCATAGCTGCCGTTGGTAGCGGGAGAGTTGGAAGTGAGCACATAGCCAAACGTGTTCATGTTTTGGTCTAACGAAGTTGTTGCGCTTACAATGCTGCTTGCATTCCCTAAAATCATCTGCCCTTCACCGCCTGAAACGCCCAAGCAATCATAGCCTGAGGGCGCGCCAGCGCTTGAAGTGATATAATCCTGCTTGAATTCTAATTTCTTTATGCCATTGACATCATATAACGCCAATTGAATGTGGTCAGAACCTACGAGATTGCTGAACGTGTGTCCGCTGTTCCAACCGATTGCGTTTGTTCCATAAGTATTATCAACGAATGTTTTTGCGAAGGTGGTGCGGATCGTGAGGATGTTGCCGTTAATCGTCCATTGTGACCTTGCATTTGCAATGTCGGGAATGGTGGGGCTGGAAAAACATTGCTGCCCACCATCGCAATTCGCTTCTTTTACATTGGCAGTTGCGGTTGCGGTGGTTCCGTCTGCATCGGTAACAGTTACACTGTAATCCTCGGGGCAGAGGTTAGCAATATCTTTTGTGGTTGCGCCATTTGACCATAAATAAGTGAAAGGGGCATTGAAGCTGTTTACCGTGAGGGTGATGCTTCCGCTGCATTCCTGGGAACAGCTTTCACCTGTTGCGGTCAAGGTCAATGTTTGAGGACATTCCGTTTCAATTACCGGTTCTGTGTTGTTGCCGGTTTTGCTCGGGCTGGCATGCACTGAAACAATATCAGGATAACCGAACCCTGCTGAACCAAATACAGAAAGGTCTACCGTTACTTCGTAATAAACTTCATAAATCCAGTTGGGATAAGAAGCATTGGGGGAATAAGTGCTGTTCGTAGAAGGCGAATTTGTGGTGAGTACATAGCCAAAGGTGTTCATGTTGTGGTCTAAAGACGAAGAAGCGCTTAACACACTGCTTGCATTCCCAAGAATCATTTGTCCTTCACCACCTGCAACGCCCAAACAATCATAGCCTGAAGGAGTACCGGCACTTGCGGTGATATAATCCTGTTTGAACTCAACCTTTTTTGAACCGTTTGCATCGTAGAGAGCTATTTGAAGATTATCAGAGCCAACGAGATTGCTGAACGTGTGTCCGCTGTTCCAACCGATTGCGTTTGTTCCATAAGTATTGTCAACGAATGTTTTTGCGAAGGTGGTGCGGATGGTGACAGTATTTGCCGCACCGTTAATGGTCCATTCCGAATGTGCATTGGCGATGTCAGGAATGGTGGGGCTGGAGAAACACTGTTCACCACCGGGGCAAGTTGCATCGGTAACCTGAGCAGAAGCTGTTAATGTATTTGAATTTGCATCGGTAACCGTTACAGCGTAAGCGCCTGCGCACAAACCGGAAATATCTTGCGTTGTTGCGCCATTTGACCATAAATAAGAAAACGGTGAATGCGTGCTATTCACCGTCAGGTTAATTCCTTCGCTGCAATCCTGTACGCAATTTCCTGATACGGATACTTCGAGTGTATTCGGACAATTGACCGGCAGTACAATTTCTGTGTTATTTCCTGTTTTGCTCGGGCTGGCATGTATAGAAGCAATCAACGGATAACCGAAACCCGCAGCACCAAATGCGCTGAGGTTTACAGTTACTTCATAATAAACATCATAATTCCAGTTCGGATAGGATGCGTTTGGAGCGTAACTGCTGTTGGTAGCAGGTGAATTGGTATTGAGCACGTAGCCAAACGTGTTCATATTCTGGTCTAATGACGATGTTGCGCTTACAATGTTGCTTGCACTACCAAGAATCATCTGCCCTTCACCGCCCGTTACGCCTAAGCAATCATAGCCGGAAGGCGCTCCTGCGCTTGCGGTGATATAATCCTGCTTAAACTCTAATTTCTTCAAACCATTGGCGTCATAGAGCGCCAACTGCAGATTATCAGAACCGGTGAGGTTGCTGAAAGTATGCCCGTTAGGCCAGCCTACTGCACCGGAGCCATAGGTGTTGTCCACAAACGTTTTTGCAAACGTGGTGCGGATGGTAACGGTTTGCCCCGTTACCGTCCATGCGATGCTTGCATGGACAATACCCGGCTTGGTAGGGCTTTCAAAGCACTGTTCCCCGGAGACATTCTGCGCGCTTAACCGGAGACTACAGCAGAACGCTGTTAAGATTACTCCGATAATCATTAGTTGCTTCATAGATAAAGATTTTTTGTTTCACAGAAATGGCAAACTCGCCACTCTGACTATGAAGCAATGTATGCGCGCAACGAAAGAATGTCAAATAAATATTTCCGAAAATTGCGTAAAAAGAATAAAAATTAATTTTCAGAAGAGAAAACAGGTTTTTAAGGCGGTTTATCCGGGGAAATGAAGCGTGTCAGGAAAAATTTCTGTGAATTTCAGGATGGTTTTCCTACCCTGCTCACAAGCCCTTTTTTAGGATTTAATAAAGAGGAGTCGCGCCCAGCGTTGCGCCTCTTACTTCTCGCTGAACAGCATCAGCTTTTTTGTATAGCGGATTTTTTCTCCCATGTCTGCTTTGAGATAATAAACCCCACTGGGAATGCCCTTCACCATTACCTGATGGGTATCGTTATCTTCATCAGCGGCATAAGATTCGGTCATGACTAACTTACCCCTGTTGTCGAATAAGGTGAGCGTAACTTTTTCAGTTGCGTTTTTTACCACTACCGAGAAATTGCCACCTGACGGGTTAGGAAATATGAGGAGTTGATCCTCTTCATTACCAGGATCAGCAGGCTGATAGGTGACGGAAACAACATCTGAATAAGTGAATTTTCCATCGTAATCCGTTTGTTTTAAACGATAGTATGATGTTCCGCTAAACGGCTCATAATCAATCTTGGAATAGTATTTAGTTGAACTGCTGTTACCGGCTCCGGGAATGATTGCAATCTGCTTAAAATTTTCCCCATCTGATTTTTCAATTGTAAAGTAATCATTATTTATTTCCGTAGCCGTTACCCAAGTGAGTTCCACGTCATCTTTCACTAATTCAGCTTTGAAATCAAGCAGTTCAATCGGGAGTCCGTTGCCTCCGCCACCACCTACTCCGCCTTCGGAGAAGGTAGTGAGGTATTCGCGCATAGCAATACCATGAGCAAGCACCCTTCCTGTGCCAAAGAAAGGCTTCATCTTTCCCCCGCCTGCTGACCAATAGGTGCCATTGGTTCCTTCAGGCCTTTTGAGCACGCCAAAGTTGTTGTCTGACAGACCACTGAAATTTGCGATGCTCAACACCATGTGATAGAATCCCCCGGTTGGTTGCTGGTCAGGTTCAAAATGCCAAATGCCTTCGGAAGCCATGTGCGAGTAGATGAATCCGTCTGTTTCAACTGCTTTTCCCATGGTGAAGACGGAATTGACATACGATGAGGCGGTGGTCAATTCTTGTCCGGTTACTCCGCCAATAAGGCCAGTAACGCTCGTATTGCCATAGGTGGTGGAATAGGTAGTGTCGCCATTTACCACTTTCACATAAGGCACTGTATAGTTATAATAAGTATTGATATTGGTGGGAGGATTATAATAAGTTGAAATCAATTGCGCGTCAGAATGTTGCCTGAGCGTGTCGAACCAAACTGTGAGGCAGGTAGTACCCTGAAGTGCGTATGATTTAATATAGGCTTTAAAATAGCGCGTAGGCGCACCTGCATCTCCAACCGGGAATTCATAGCCAAAATTCTGCGCGTTGCTGATTTTCCTGCACAGCCTTCCTACAACAAAGCTGCTTGCGCTGAAGGTATTGAGCATTCCCTGTGCAGGACTCATCATCTTGACCGTGTCGGTGCCGGTGAACAAATAGCCGTTGATTAACCGAAGCTCATTAAAGACTTCAATATTATCCGTCATGTAAACCCCGGTAGCTGAGGCGTTATTGATATGGAGATTATGAAAACGGGAGATGGAAGCGCCACTGATAGTTTGCGCGTTAACACTCATGAATTTTAATGTGCTGCTGTTTCTGACAATGGTTCCGTTGTTTACAAGGTTACCGTAGATATTGAGTGTTGCCGTGTTGATTATCACGAGGTTAATGCCCGCGTTTATCGTTAAGCCTCTGCAAGAAGCGTTGCCTCCCCAAATGGTGCAGGTGTTTGCTGCAGCCTGCACGACCACATCGCAGGTATCGGTGGGCACGAAGCCGCAATCCCAGTTTGTGCCATCATTCCAATCATCGCTGGTGGTGCCGAGCCATGCGCAGGGGCAAGCTCCGGGTTCATCAACGGTGGCTGATTTTGTGAGCGTGCAGCTATTTGCATCCGTAATGGTGACCGTATAGTTGCCTGCAATAATTCCTGTAATGTCTTTGGTAGTTGCACTATTAGACCATGCATAGGAATAGGGAGCTATGCCACCTGACAGAGTCTGGGTGACTTGTCCATTGGAACCGGCATGTACCGATACATCCAGAATGAAGAGGGTGGAGGCGATATTGGAGGCAGATGCAATGGTGCCCAAAGCGGATACTGTGCAGCTATTCGCATCAGTAACCGTCACTGAATAGCTTCCGGTGGGTCTGCCCGAAATATCTTCCGTGGTTGCGCCCGTTGACCAGACAAAGGTGTAGGTACCTGTTCCCCCAGCGGGTGTAATGTTTACGGAGCCATTTGTCGAATAAGGGCATGTTGTATTTGTGACTACCGGGTTTGCACTGACAACGGCAGGCTGTGTAATGACCGGTGCGTGCGTTCCCGTGCAGGAATTGGCATCCGTAATTGTTACGGTATAGGTGCCTGCTGTGCGACCGCTGATATCCTGCGTAGTTGGGCCGCTTGACCAGACATAAGTGTAAGGGCTATTACCGCCTGATGGAGTGAAATCAACCGCGCCATTACTTCCCCCATTACAGATGACATGGGTGATGGACGAAGACCCGCTCACTCCTGCGGGTTGCGTCAATGTTCTGTTTGTGGTAGCCGTGCATCCGTTATCATCGGTGACGGTAACGATATAATTGCCCGCTGCTTTGCCTGAAATATCCTGTGATGTTTCACTGCCGGACCACACATAAGTGTATGGCGCTGTGCCCCCTGAGACACTGAGGTCTATCGCACCGGTTGAAGCTCCATTACACAAGATGTTTGTTGGCGTTGTGGACAGATTTAACACAGTAGCCTGCCCCACCGTGAAGGAATCCGTTTTTTCGCACGCATTGGAATCTGTGACGGTAACAAAAAAGTCGCCATTGGATATCCCGGCAATGCTCGATGCGGAGCCACCCGTTGACCAGGAATAGGTATAAGGGTCGGTGGCACCCGAAACGGTTAAGTTGATGGAGCCGTCTGAGCCTCCATTGCAGGTCACATCCACGATACTATCCATAATCGTCAAGGAGTCAGGCCCGATGCCAAGAGGCGGATTAGTGACCGCGTAACAGCCGTTCGCATCCGTGACAGTAACATCGTAAATTCCGGTGGGCAGGTTGCTGATATCTTCCGTGACTTGTCCGCTTGACCATGAGTAATCATAAGGAAGCAAGCCCCCGCTAACAGTCATGTCAATGGAGCCGGTGGAATCGCCATAGCACAGGATAGTGCCGGTGCTTACCGCGCTATCAGTTACAGCAGTGGGTGGTTCGGCAAGGGAGATGGTATCATAAACTGCGAGCAGCACAGCGTCAGTAATAGTTACGGTATAGTCTCCGGCAGACAAGCCCGTAACTGCTGCGGTGGTGGCGCCATGACCCCATTCATAAGAATAGGGTGGCGTTCCGCCTAAACCTGCAACTGTGATAGTACCATCGCTGCCGCCATTGCACCTAATGTTGTATCCATTGTAATAAGAAACAATAGGACCAGCCGCATAAAGCACTTGGATGGTTTTGGTTTCATAATAAATTCTGCCGCAGGCATCCGTTACGGCTACTGTGATTCTCGCATAAGGTCTGCCGTTTCCTTTTGTCAGATTGAATGTAGTGGAGGCTGCCGTTGAATTTGCAAATGAGCCGTTCACATTGGTCGTCCACTGATAGGTGAACGGAGCGCCACCTGAAGTGATGCTGACGCTTACTGCAGCACCTGTTCCTTCCGCCATTGAAGTGGGAGCGGTTATGGAAGCAATAAGTCTTTTGCTGATGCCTGAATGCAGGATAAAATTGAAAAATGTTCTTTGAGCTGCCACGTTGGCTACACCGCTTCCATTGAGGGAATGCCCACCTTCATACATCACCAACCCATTATCCTTATCATCAAACCCATTTCCGAATACCAGCTTCACACCTTCTTTGCCATAAGAACCATCGGCAGTAGTGATTGCTTTGTATGCCCCAATGTTCCATCCTCCGGTCGTGACGGGGATATACCATTTTTCCGAGCCGCCCGTGGTAGCCGGAGTAAGGTCGTTCATGAACTGCATGAGCGGATGCGCTCCCAGGGTGTTATCATAAGTATAAGGGGTTGTGGGAGTTCCGGCATGAACTGTTCCGATGCTGCCGCATTTGCCTGAACTGTAGCACTGCAAGCCGGTCTGTGAAAGAAAATTCATCCTGTCGCTGCTATTACCGGGATTGGAAATTCCTTCGAGCATACTCACGGCATGGCATCCCGACCAGACATAACCTCCATCCAGCACAAAATCTTTCAGGTAATAATGGTTTGCCCAAGTGGGGTCGGCATGGGGTAATACATAGGCATTATCGCAAGCGCCCAATGTGGAGGGAAGACCCACGTAATAAATATTGGTGGGGACTTCCGCATTGTTGAAATAGGGTATAACGATACCTTCATTTTGCTCGTCAATACCAAGGTTTGAAAATCCTGTAATCTTCGCATAGACAGGAACCACGATATCACTGGTGGTGTAATCACCCACTACGCCCCGCGTTTCCCAATACGTGATGCGGTTATCAATCACGTTATCAATATATTCCGCTTCGACAATGAAAGGTCCGCCTTTGTAGTCATTCCCGTTCAGTTCGAAATCAACTCCATATTGCGCCTTATCCGGGTTAATTACCCAGTTCACAGGCACATGCTGGTTTCGAATCATATCATTAATAAATCCAAAAGGCTTCAGTCCATTGCCAATCGTTTGCGGGCTCACGCCCATGTTCACGATATAAGACCCTGCATGGATGGTATCCATATAAGCCAGCATGGCTGACTTCACATATTTGCATCCCGACACGTCCGTGATGGTCACCACATACCAACCGCTTTGCAAGGAGGTTCGGTCTTCTGTGGTAATGTCAGCACCCTGGTCATTCCATAAATAAGTGTAGGGACCGGTTCCACCGCCAGCGCTCAAGTTAATGGCGCCATCAGGGGTGTCATAATTGGTTTGGTGTGTAACGGTCATGGTGGCAGAAGTAACGCCTACCGATGCTGTTGCCGTTGCCGTACAATTATTATAATCTAACACCGTCACGGTATAGTTGCCGGAAGACAAGTTGGAAAGATTTTGCGTGGTAGCGCCATTATTCCAGGTATAGCCGACAGGCGCTTGCGCATTCGTGGTGGAAAGCGTGAGCGCGCCACTGGTATTGTTACATGCATGGCTTGTAACCGTGATAGATGCAGTAACGGAAGGAACGCAATTAGCCGTTACAACGGCAAACTCTGAAAATCCGCTTAATGCGCTTCTGCCCACCGTAGTGGCGGTAGCGGCTACGTGTGTGCCGTTTAATGTCCAGGAGCTGCCGCTGTTTGCGCGCTTAATCACACGGGTGTTGCTCGAAATAATTCTCGATGTGAATCCTGCGGTGGTCAGCGTGACGCTGTAATTCGTGCTGGCAAGCGAATTAGCCGCAGTGCATCTCCAATATCCTTCCGTCAGGATATTGCTTGAACCGACTGTAATTGAATTTTCCGACAAGGGCAACCCGGTGTTGCTTGCGCTGGATGCTAAGAATTCCACCTCCAGCGTACCGGCTGTCAATTGTGAAAAGTTAATATTAGCCGATCTGTAATAAGTGGATATACCCATCGGGAAGAGTTTGTTGCCGGTGCCGCTCAGCCATCTTTGAAATTTCCCGATGATAGTGCCTGCGGTGTAAGTAAGTGTTCCCGTGCTGCCTGTACCGGTGCCGAGCGTTATTTTGCGCGAAGCGCCACAATTGATGTTTCCCGCAGTCATGGTCAGTGTGTTTGAAACCACGATGTCGCTGGTGACAAGATTCAGCGTACCTGCTGACTTGTTCACCGTCATGTTGTAAAAAGTCATTGGGGTTGCAGTCGGGGTAATCGTTTCCGTGGAGCCTCCGTCAAAGGTCACCGTGCCTGAGCGCTCTACGAATCCTGAACCTGCAACTGCGTGTTGTTCCGTCCAGTTACCCGCGAGAGTGATGTCATAGTTACTGGCGCTTGCATCCAGCACTACTCCGCTGCTTGTGGTGAGGTTGCCATTCACATCCCATGCACCTGTGCCGCTGAAGTCAGCATGATGTGGTCTTCCCAGTGTCTTTGTTCCTGTGCCTGCAATGATTACGTTACCATAGCCAGAGCCATCAACACCGGATAGAATCGGAACCGTTTGGCTGGCTCCCGCAAAGGTCACCGTGCTGGTAGCGCCCAGCGTGATTTTACCGTTGTTTTGATTAGTGCCGAAGATAGGAATACCTCCATAGCCGTCAGCAGTGGTGGTATAGAAGGTTGCTCCATTATCCACCTGGAACAAGGCAGTAGCAAGGTTATCCAACGTAATGCTGTAGCCTCCGGTTTTTAGCGTGCCGCTTTTTACATAGAGCGATTTGCGGATGCTGTTGAAATCGGTAGCATCCACAATATTTCCACCGAGCGTAACACCTGACGGGTTGCTGCACCACACGATGCTGTAGAGCCATTCATTGGAGCTGGCGGTGGTGTATGTATTGAGCGTTTGGGCACTTGAGCCGTTGAAATTGATGATGGAAGTGTAAAGCGCATCCGTATTGTAAAGCTCCCCGTGTTTTGTTGCTGCAATACCGAATGAGCCTTTCACATTCAACCTTGCCGTGCCGCCCATTCCGAGGAATGCACGGTCATCGGCATCAGCGGCTAAGCTGACGTTTCCGGTAACGGTGGTGATGCTGGTTCCGTTCATCACCATATAGAGTTTTTTACCCGTAGGATTAGTCAGCGTCAGGTTACCGTTAATCGTTACGGTTGCGGAATTATTGATTTGTATTCCGGTGGTGGCAGAGAGGTTCTCCGTGCAGGTAGTATAATCAATGCTCACGTTCCCATTCACGGTCAGTGCGCCCGTTTGCTGTACATACAATTCAAATTTTTTATTGGTAGTAGTCATGGAGATGGAGGAGCACGTGAGGCTTCCTCCTGTAGTAATAATCAATTGTGCTTTGGTGCCCCCTGATTGGATATAAATATTTTTCGCAACCGCTGCCGATGAATTATCCGTTACGGTTCTGCCACTTTCAATGTAAACATCTGTGGATGAAGTGGGTACCGAAGCTCCCGAAGAACCTCCCGATGTATATGCCCATGTTGAAGTAGCATTCCAGTTTCCGGTTGCCACGGCATAACGTACACCTTTAATCGTGCGGCTGCCTGCGGGGTTGGGCGTGGTGAGCGAACCTCCGCTCACGGTAGTTCCGCCCATTACATACGATACCAATTGCCCGTCCACCACGTTGTTGACCGTTGATGTCCCGGCAATTTCATAAGTAAGCCAGAAGTAAACCGTATTGCTGGTGATCGTCTGCGTGCCGTTAATGACGAATGCGCCATTAGGTGCGCTGCCGAGTGTGCCGAATAATGTGGTGGTGGCAAAGGTGGAGGATGTTCCCGTGTAATAGACTCTTGCATTGGCGAGGTCAGTAGCAGCAGCGGAACAGCCGGGAGTGCCTGCCGTGGTGAAATTAAATTGGGTGATATTTTGCGTGCAGGCTGATGCCGAAGAGTTCACTGCTATCCTGATGATTTCATTGCCTGCGATGCTCTGCCACACATCCGTAGTGGTGGGTTGGGTAACGGTGGCTGTGGAAGCGGGACAGGTAGAACGTCCCAATCCGAATTGTGCGGTAGCGATGCCATTCAGTGCCGAGCGTGATGCGATGGAGCCGCTTGCATCAATGTGCGTTCCCTGCAATGCCCATGCGCTGCCGCTGTTGGTTCTTTTGATTATACGCGTATTGCCTTCAATGGAGTAGGAAGTGAATCCTGTTGCGGTTACATCCATGCGGTAGTTGGTGCTGGTGAGCGAGTTGGCAGCGGTGAAATCCCAGTAACCTTCCGTAAATTGGTTCGCTACTGTTACAGAGCCTTCGGTCAATGAAAGCCCTGAAGAGCCGGGGTCACCGGAAATAAATTCCCCTATCAGCGAACCTCCCACTATTGTAGTAGCAGTGAAAGTAACGGGACGATAAGAAGTGGCTGTTCCCACCGGAAATAATCTTGCCGTTCCCCCTGTGGAGGTGAGCCATCTTTCAAATTTTCCGATGACGGTTCCTGCTGTGTAATTGAGCGTGCCGATGCTGGCGGTGCTGGTACCTAATGTCAGCTTATTCATACCGCTCATGCTGAAATTGCACGACATCGTGAGCGTGTTGGCTACTATAGCATTCCCGGTGATGGCGATATCACCTGAAGCTTTGCTGGTAGTGAAATTGTAAAAAGTTTGTGGCGCTGTGAGCGCTATGGTCTGCGTTCCGGTTCCGTCAAAAGTTACCGTGCCTGAGCGTCTCGTGAATCCTGCACCTGTGCTGGCATTCTGGTCGGTCCAGTTTCCGGCAGCGGTGATGCCATAATTGTTTGTGCTGACATCAAGTGTAGCTCCGTTGGAAATAGTAAGGTTGCCGTTAATATCGAATACAGGAGTAGCCGCGCTGAAATTGGCATGATGCGCATTCGTAATTGTTTTCGTTCCCGATCCTGAAAGGATAACGTGTCCGTAAGGAGTGCCGTTGACGCCTGATAAAGCGGGAATCACCTGCGCAGAAGTCGCTGCGAAGTTGATGGTAGAAGTAGCGCCAAAAGTAATTTTACCATTACCAGCATTCGCACCGAAATAGGCGATACCACCATATGAGCCGGTGGTGGTGGTGACATACGTGGTTCCATTCTGAACTTCAAATAAAGAGGTGGTTGCACTGGGCAATTGTATATTGAACCCGCCTGAATTAAGCGTTCCGGTTTGCACCACTAATGAAATGGCAATGGCATCATAAGTTGCCCCTGCCACCACGCTGCCATTCATCGTTACCCCAGCGGTATTATTAATATAGACATTGCTGTATTGCCATTGATTGGAATTAGAGGCTGAGGTGTTCAATTCAAGTGTTTGAGCAGAAGTACCGTTAAAATTGATAACGGTAGTATTCAGCGCGTCATCGTTATAAAGCTTTCCATATTTACCGGAAGGAATAATAAGATTGCCCGCAAGATTTAACCTCGCAGTGCCGCCCATGGCTAAATGCGCCTTATCATTTGTGTTATTGTTAAAGGTGATGTTGCCTCCAACGGTCACCACCGATGAGCCGTTTTGCAACATAATGAGCTTCTTAGCGCTGGTGTTCACCAGGTCAAGATTCCCTGTGATGTTTACCTGGGCAGTGCCGGTTATCCAAAAACTATTAACAGCATCTTCAGTACAGTTTGCATAATCAATCACTACCGAGCCATTCACGGTGAGCTGCCCATTATTGTCCACATAAAGTTCCGGTCTTTTGCTGGTCGTTGACAGGTTGATGGAAGTGCAAGTAATTGTTCCACCTGTGGTTATCCGCAACAGGTTTCTTGCGGCACCAGCGGTCATGGAAATATTCTTTGCTGTTATGCCGGAAGAATTCACGGTCACTGTATATCCGCTTTCGATATACACATCATTCACCGATGTGGGTACAGAAGCGCCCGGTGTTCCCCCTGATACATAAGCCCAGGTAGTGGTGGTGTTCCAGTTGCCGGTAGCTACTGCATAGCGGTCGGCTTTAATGATGCGGATGCCCGCAGGGTTGCCGTTGGTGATACTGGTATTGGTGTTGCCAGCTACCACAAAAGAAACAAATTGGGCATCTACCACATTCGTGCGTGTGGCAGCGGTCGCAATATCATACGACAACCAGAAATATTCCAGGTCGTTGGTGAGCGTTTGCGAGCCGGTGATGCTGAACGCGCCATTGGGCGCGCTGCCCAATGAGCCGAATAAAGTGCCGGTAGCGAAGGTAGAGGAGGTTCCGGTGTAATACACTTTTGCGTTACTGATATCGCTTGCCGCAGCCGTTGAACCTGTTGTATTAAAGTTGAATTGCGTGACATTGTCAAGACAGGTAGTGCCATAGGCAGAAACTGCAATCCTGATGATTTCGTTATTGGTGCTCCCCTGCGCTATTTCATTGGTATTGTTCTGGGCAACGGTTGCAGTGGGTGCCGTGCACGTGGTACTGCCCAGTCCGAATTGTGCGGTAGAAATACCGCTTAAGGCGGTTCGCCTTGCCGTGGAGCCTGTTGGATATTGATGCGTTCCATCCAAAATCCATGCAGTTCCTGAATTGGTTCTTTTGATGATGCGCGTATTGCTATTAATGGTATAGGAAGTGAATCCGGTTCCAGTCAGTTGCACTTCATAGTTGGTGCTTGCCAAAGAATTGGCAGCCGTGAAATCCCAATAGCCTTCGGTGAACTGGTTGGTGATGTTGGCACCGCCAACAACCAAAGGCAATCCTGAAGAGCCAGGGTTCGATGCGATGAATTGCACGATAAGCGAGCCGCTTGTTAGATTCGTAAAAATAGTGGTTGCAGGGCGATATGCTGTTGCTGTTCCCACGGGGAATACTCTCGCAGCAGCGGTTGTTGAAAGCCATTTTTCATATTTCCCAATCACGGAGCCCGAAGTATAATTGAGCGTACCTGTATTCGCGGTGCTTGTACCCACCGTGATTTTATTCGCGCCTGCGTCAATATTTCCCTGCGTCATGGTGAGTGAATTGGAAGCAATCACATTATTCGCCAGAATAATTTTGCCCGATGATTTATTGATGGTTAAATCATAAAAAGTTTCCGCGCCTGTAATCGTCTGGTCGGATGTGCCATTGAACGTCACCCTCTTGGTGCCTTCGTTAAACGTTCCCCCGCTGTTGGTCCAGTTGCCCGCGATATTGATGTTTGCAGGGTTGGTGCCGGTCCATACTTTGCTGGCGTTGATGGTCACGTTATTAAAATTCCAGGAGCCTGCGCCTGTAATCACCGTTGCGGTAGCGTCATTGAAAATAACATCACCTGAGGTTGAATTTAATGTTCCTGCATTGGTCCATGTTCTGTTGCCGCCCTGAAAGGTAACCGTTCCTCCCGTTTGCGTGAACACATCCGTGGCATCCATCGTAAGGGCGTTTTGGAAAATCAAAGAGCCAGAGCCGGAAACGTTAAACGTGATATTTCCACTTCCATTCTCAGCTACCGCGCCCGTAAGCGTAACGGTTCCACCGGAAACATTGAAAGGGGTAAGGTCATTTTCCGAATTTCCGAAATCGGTGGTTCCGCTGTTGGTAAAAGTTCCGCCTGAAACGGAAATAGTGGCGCTGAACGTACTGGTGGCGGCTGCATAATCAATGGCAGTTGCAACAGTAACTGTTCCCCCGGTCATGTTAAACAGCGAATTGGCGCTGCTCGAAGTAAGCCGCAGGGTGGAGCCGACACTGAGTGTTGCGGAGCCGCTCACATTGAATGTACTATTGGTGAGAGTAACCAGCCCGGTGCTCGAGAGCGAACCGCCTGACAGGTTGATGACACCACCCGCAGCGAGAATAATATCTTTATTTCCGACTGAAAACGATACCGTTCCTGCTGTCATGTCAATTCTTGAATTTGCTCCGGTAACGGTGATGTCATCCGCAGCAGTGATGTTTGCCTGAATCGTTAAAACACCTCCGCCTGATACGGTAATCTTTTTAATATTTCCAACGGTAGAAGCCACGCTGATGATTGGAGCGTAAGTATAGTTGGCAGGGTTGATCGTCACGTCATTCGCACCGGGAATAACATTTCCCGCCCAGTTATTCGCGTTGTTCCAGGCGGAGCTGACATCACCCTGCCAGTTTATGTTGGCGGCAAAAGAATTAGTGATAAAAAAACAGAAGGTGAAAATGAATGCAACAATGCGCAGCAATAGAATTTTTCGCGCAGTTATAGCAGAGACCTGATTCATCAATGACGGGTTTGGGGTTGTCATTTTTTACATTACACATGGTTCAAAGACATGTCCGTTGCCTTCGTTTACGAGTAATTACGTAGTCTATACGTTAAGGGGGGTAGTAATGTTTCAGAGGAAAAAGAAAAAGCAATATCGTTTCCTGATAATCCTCTACCCCTATGGATTCTTTTCCACTATTGACTTTTGTACGTAATTTGAGTTTCCTCGTCTGCGCTTCTCTCCCTATATTTAATCCGTAACCAACAAATCCAACAGTCATGAAAAAATTATTTTTCTGCGCCACCGCAGCCGCGTTGCTTTTGTGCAGCGCGAAACTTGCTGCGCAAACCACGCAAACGCAACCGGCAACAAAAGAAATTGCTCCCGCAAAAACCATTGACCAAGGCTCAGAAGGAGCCATCACAATGGAGGAGTATGAAACGCTTTTGAAAATATATCAAAAAGCGAATCCCGGAAAAACATTCCAGAGCATGTCGAAGGAACAATTTGAAACCTACCTCACCACCGAGCTGGCAGCCCTGCGAAAAAAGCGCGCGGAAGAAGCGCTTCCAAAAGAAAGCCCGCAGAAAGCAGCGGAACCAAAATAGCAGCGCAAGCTCTCAATGGGTTCGTCATTCTGAGCGCAGCGAAGAATCTCGTAGCCTATTAAAAAAAATCCATGCTTCCCCGTACCCCATTCCTTTTTATTTGTAACGTCATCAGGCGATGGGGAATTTTTGTTTTTTGTTTAATCAGCATAAATGGTTTAGCACAAAAGCGCATCACGTTCACCGTTTCTCAGGTGAGTACAACTATTGGTGATTGTGACGGATTCCCGGGTGGTGATAGCGACCCTACCTGGTGGTGGACGGGTCCTAATGAAGTGGACGACCAATGTTACCAGGTTACTTGCAACGGATGCACACAGAATGTTTCCATCAGCCTCATGGATGAATCTTATGACTGCGCGCTTGATGTGCCTTCGTCTATCTCCGTAACATTTGAAGGCTGTGAAGATGATGGACCAACAGGCTGTGTGCTTGGTTCTGCGCTTTCGATTATCTGTGATGGCAACTACGGCAGCAGAACGGATGTGCTCAATACATCCATCACAAACGGCAGTTATTTGTTTCCGCAATATTGCGTGAATGCCACCGGGTGTTCAGGTCAATATTGCTATCGTGTGCGCATGGACGTAAGCGGTTCATTCCCCATAAGTTCGCCCAACAATATGATTTGCAGCTACACCAATATGGGCGCGCTGAATGTGGGCGGCAACCTGTTTGTGAATAACAGCAACAACCTATGCGCAAACACCGAAGCCGGTGAACCCAACGTGAGTGGCGGTGATGAATCCGTTTGGTTTCGCTTCACCACAGGCGCAGCGGTGGCAAGCGAAGTCACCATCAGCTTTGATGGCAGCGGCAACGGGGATGACGTTACGGGCTACATTGCGTTGTATAGCGTAAGCCCGGCAGGTTCGTGCGCCTTCGGAAATTTATCATTCATTGATGATGCTTCCCAGTTTGTTCCGTTTGTGTATGATGTTTCATTAGATGTTACTTGTCTTTCACCCAACACAACTTACTTCGTGCAGGTAGATGGCATTGATGGTTTAAATGACGCAGGCATTTTTGATTTAACAATCAGCGACAACAACATCGTTGCAAACTCAGCAAACAACATTTGCAGTTATACCAATCTTGGCACCGTTGCGCTTGGAAATACGTTGAGCGTAAATAATCAAAACAACTATTGTGCGAATTATCAGAGCGGTGAGCCAAATGCAAGCAACGGTGACAACACGGTGTGGTATCGCTTCACAACCGGAGCCACAGTGCCGGGTGAAATCTATGTGAATTTTGATGGTAGCGGAAATGGCGATGAAGTGACAGGATACGTTGCAGTGTATGAAGTGAATCCGTCAAACACCTGCGCGTTTGGCAATTTGAGTTTTGTGGATGATGCCACGCAACTTATTCCGTTTGTGTATGATGTTTCGCTTACGGTGACTTGTTTGAAACCCAACACAAATTATTTCGTGCAGCTTGATGGCGTGGACGGATTGAACAATGAGGGAATTTTTAATCTCAGTATTACAAACAATTCAATTCTTGCAAATACTGCAAACAACATTTGCAATTATGTTGACCTCGGCACTTTTGATTTCAATAACAATCTTGCCATCAACAATCAAAATAATTATTGCGCAGATGTACAGGGAGGCGAGCCGAATGCAAGCAACGGTGATGAAACGGAATGGTATCGTTTCACAACAGGCGCATCCGTAGCATCAGAAATTAATATCTTCTTTGATGGCAGCGGCAATGGTGATGAAATCACAGGTTCGCTGACGCTCTATTCTGTTTCTCCTTCCAACTCGTGCGCATTCGGCAACCTCACCTACATTGATGATGATTTTCAGTTCGTGCCGTTTTATTATGATGTCACGCTTACTGCGGAATGTCTTTTCCCGAACACCACTTACTTCATTCAGGTGGATGGCGTGGATGGGTTGAATGATGAAGGCATTTTTAATTTAAGTATTTCAGATAATGGAGTGCCTAAGCCCACAAACAATGACATCTGCAATGCGGAAAATGTGGGAGTGCTTTCGCTCGGCACAACAATCAACCTTCCGCTTGAAAGTAATTTCTGCTCCGATGTGCAGCCCGGTGAGCCATTGCCCAGCGGTGTGCTTGGACATACGGATAATACCGTGTGGTATCGGTTCACTACCGACAATTCCATCTCGAATATCGGCTACGAAGTATATCTGGATGCAAGCGGCATCCCGACATTTTTCGGAACAGTGCTTAATGTGTATTCAGACCCCGATGCAAATTGCAATACCATCAGCGATTTGAATTTGCTGCAAAACTTCGATGAGATTGGGGGCATTGCCGACCCTGATATTTCCGACAGAACCGTGCGCTGCCTGCAACCAAACACAACTTACTATGTGCAGGTGGATGGCAGATTCGGCAGCCTGCCCGATGGCGAAGATGAGTTCACGCTGAGTATCGTTGACAACAGCATCGTGCGCGCATTGAATGATAATATCTGCAATGCGACTCCGCTCGGCAGAGTGCCAAACAACGGCAGCGTGATTTTGCCCGATGAAAATAATTACTGCGCGGGCATTCATCCCGGAGAATATGGCGGTGCAAACTGGGGCAATGGCGTTGGATTGTTCAATAGCCCCGAGCAAACAATCTGGTACACCTTCCGGGCGCCTTCTTCACAAAGCGTGGTGATTTATCTCGATAACGATGCGCCACCTACAAGCGACAATATTAATATCGAAGCATCGGTATATCAGTCAAGCAACAATACTTGCACGGGTTTTCTTGGCGAGTTGGAAAGCGGTGACCCGCTTACTTCCATGAGTTTGCTTGGAAATAATTCGCTGCGTATTACGTGTCTTGACACCACGAAAACATATTTCATTCAGATTGATGGCGATAATATACCGCTGCTGGAAGAATTGCGTGTCGGGCATTTCCGATTGCATATTGAAGATTATCAAAGCCCGCCTGCGCCCAATGATGAAATCTGCGATGCGATTTACATCGGCAATCCAACAGGCGGCACGGTGGGGTTGCAATATGAATCCAACTTTTGCGCGGATAATATTCTCGAACCGATTCCTTCGGGATTTCAAACCGACATGACGGTGTGGTACACTTTCACTGCTCCTGCATCGGGGCGCGTGCATGTGTTTGCGAATGAAACCGACAACCCGAATGGCGATCCTGAAGAACTCAATTTGCAACTCGCAATCTTCGGAACGGATAATCAGGCTGACCCTTGCAACGGAAATTTATTTGAAGTGCGCAGCGAATACAACGTAGGTGAAATTGAATACCCGTTTGATTTGGATTACCTCACCAATGATGAATACCTGCGTGATGTGTATTGCCTGATTCCCGGCAACACGTATTTCATCATGGTGGATGGAGAGTCGGAACTCATCGGCACGGTGGATGAACTCGATGGTTACTTCAATCTTGATGTCGAAGATATTGGTGGTCCGCCTGCTTCGCAGAATGACTCTATTTGCGCTTACTTTAATCTTGGCGCAGCGAGCAACACGGTGGGCGGAACGATTTCCGCATCGCCTTTCAACAATGAATGTGCAACTATTGAAGCGGGTGAGCCTGACCCTGCTTACACCGACAATGATGCAATTCCATTCAATGGAATCACGCCTGACAACACACTTTGGTTTTCATTTATCGCGCCTCCGACAGGTCATGTGGAAATCACTGCAAATAATAATGTGCTGAGTTCCACCTATTCCGACAATGTGGACTTGCAAATTGCAGTGTATGGTTCCTCAAACAACACTTGCAGCGGACAACTCACAGAACTGATTAGCAACTACGACCCGGGATTTTTCAGCGAAACAGTGGAAGTGCAATGTCTCGTTCCGGGGCAGCGCTACTTTGTGCAAGTGGACGGCAACGCAGATTTCCTTTTGATTGATGCGCTCGGCACCGGCTGGTTTGATTTGGTGATTGAAACATTGCAGCAGATGCCGATTGCCAACAATGATGATTTGTGCAGTTCGTCAAACTTTGGCGCGATTGCTTCGGGCGGAAGCGCATCGCTCACCACGCAAACCAATCGCTGCGCTACGGAAGAAACAGGCGAACAGAATGTGAGCGGCAACAACAACCCCTACTCTATCGGCTATGATGAAACGGTGTGGTATTCATTCACCACGTCAGCAACGCCCGGTGATTTCACCATCAACATTACTTCGCCTATTCAATTGCCTCCAAATAATTTCATCAACTCAAGCATCGTGTTATATGAATCGTTTGCGGGAGTGACTTGCAACTACAACAACTTGTTTGAAGTGGAATACGCATTTAATCCCGTGTTGCCGATTCCGAATATTGGAAGCGAATCGCTCACTGTTTCATGCCTGCGTCCGAACACGACTTATTATATTCAGATTGACGGATTGGATTTATACTTTAATGAAGAAGGAGAATTCAACATCTCGGTTTCTGATGATGGCAGTCCGAATATCATTCCTGCGAATGATGATGTATGCAATGCTGTTGCGATGGGCATTGTGCCTTCGGGAAGTTCCGTTAGTTTAAATAATCAAAATAATTTCTGTGCGCTGGAAGAACCGGGCGAGCCACTCGTGAGCGGTGGCAATAACATTGACGACATCAACTATGATGAAACAGTGTGGTACACGTTCACCACAAATAATAATCCCGGATTGATTACCGTGACGGTGCAGAATGTGAGCGGTATTGACGCGACCATCGCAGTGTATAGCGGTGCGCCAACAAATTGCGCGGGTAACATTACCGGATTCGCAGGAATGATTGAAGTGGACAACACCTTTAATCCTGCGCCCAACTCAAACATCAATCTGCCGATTCCCTGCTTACAACCAAACTCGACTTACTATGTACAAATTGACGGATTGGATGTATTTGGAGATGAAGGCATATTCAACATTTCTATTGCCGATAATGGCGTAATCAATTCATTCCCGCCTAATGATGACATCTGTGACCATTCGAATCTTGGTGTTGTTCCGCAGGGAGGCGCAACAGCGGTTGTTGCTGCAAATAATTTTTGTTCAAGTGAAGAAACGGGTGAGCCATTCGCGAGCGGCAATCCTGTTATCACAGATATCAGTTATGATGAAACAGTGTGGTTCATCTTCACCACTCCGGCAAACCCGGGAACAACAACAGTGAATGTGACGAATGCAAACGGCATTTCACCCGTTATCAATGTGTTCAGCGTTGATGTGTATCCTTCGTGCAACTTCTTCGACCTCACGTTTGTCGGTGGAAGTGATTTCAATGCAAACTCTGTCACACTAAATTGCCTTGAGCCGAATACTACTTATTATGTGCAGATAGATGGAGATGATGTATTGGGTAATGTTGGCACGTTCAATATTTCTGTTTCCGACAACAACATTCCACACACCATTCCGGTGAATGATGATTTCTGCAACGCTTTGAATTTTGGTGTGATTCCCGTAAACACCACACAAAACCTTTTCAATCAAAACAATATCTGCGCATCGGAAGAATTTGCGGAGCCAAACGTGAGCGGATTAACAGACATCACGAATGCAAACTATGACGAAACAGTGTGGTATCGCTATACCACGCCCAACATTATCGGCAACATCACCATCAATGTTACAAACACGAATAATCTTGATGCGCTGATTTCTGTTTATGCTGTGACTCCGCAAGGCTCGTGCAGCTTCAATAGCCTGAGTCTTGTCAGAACATCTTCCGTGCTGAATACGGGTGATCTGAGTCTTTATTTCACCTGCGTTCCCGCTAATACGGAATTCATCATTCAGCTTGATGGTATTGATGCTTTCGGAAATGATGAGGGCACATTTAACATTTCCGTTGCGCAAAATAATACCGCAACGGTGCCTCTGCATGACAATGTGTGCAACGCAGGCAGTGTGCCGCTTGGCTCCACACAGCCCGGAGCAAACTATTGCGCGACAGTTCAAACAGGAGAACCAAACGCGGCAAGTGATGATGAAACAGTGTGGTATTCATTCCTCGGTCCGCCATCGGGTGAAGTGAATATTTCTATCAACAGCAATGGCGACATTGATGCAAACTTCAATTTGTATTTGAGTTTAAATGCCTCCTGCAATTTCTCCTCGTTCGTGCAGGTTGGCGGGAACTATGACAACTTCATCCCTTCATTTCCAAATGACCCGTTTGCGTTTGATGTAGATGAAACTATTTCCTGCATCGCGCCCGGACAAACCTATTATGTGCAAGTGGATGGCGCTGATTTGACGGGTGATTACGGAACATTCAGTATCACGATTTCAAATCCAAATCCGGGATATGTGCCGCCACCGAATGACGGTTGCAGCGGTGCGATTAACATCTCGGCTTACATCGGAAATATTTCCTGTCAATCATCTGATGGACCCGATTGGATTGACAATGATAACGGCACCGCGACAAACTATGGCAACCCTACCATTTCCATTCTCAATGCATTCACCATTGCATGCGGAGAGAATTGTGGTGACACCTGGTTTCGCTTCACCACACCGATTCCCAATTCAGGAAACATGCTGATTGAAGGAAATGATGAATACGGCTTGCTCAATGTCACCAATGGCAACCTCACGATTAATGCTTACTCCGGTTCGTGCGGAAGTTTGAATCCCATTGATTGCTCGCAGGGCGGTATCGGCAGCGACCCGTTTTATTATATCCCTGTGAATCCCGCAGGCGGACAAACAATTTACTTGCAAGTATATAATGACGACATCAACAGCATTCTGAATCCGTTTGGTATCAATGGCGATGAGTTCGGCTTGTGCATCACCGACCGCTGCGGCTCTGATGATTGCCTCACCGCAACGGTGATGGTGCTTGATACGGTGTATTGCTGGGATACGCAGGGCGCAACGGGTGAAGATTTATCGGCAGGTGTGCCGGGCTACATCGAATGCGGCAATGGTGGCGAACCTGACAACTCAATTTATTTTCAGTTCATGACCGATTCGTGTGGCGGCACTTACAACATCACGCTGTGGGGAACAATTGGCGGCTCATGCCTTCTCGGTATTCCTACGGATGGCTTGTCCATCGCGGTATATGAAGATGCAACACCATGCGACAACAATCCGCAGGCGCTGCTTGATTGCCAGCAAACAGATATTTGTGATGGAGAAAATTATTTGTTCACGCACGATTATGGCTTGCAACCCAACACGCCTTACATCCTGCAATTGGATGGATTCGACCCGTTCTTTGGCGGTGGTGATAATCGCGGTTTCATCCAGTTAACAAAAATCCCTCCGCCTGTTACTGATTTTTCTGCAACGCAGGTTTGTCTTGGATTGCCAACCACGTTCACCGATTTATCATCCGGCAGCGGGCATGACATCCTTGAATGGATTTGGGATTTTGGTGACGGCACTTCTGCAACCTATACCGCACCCAACAACCCACAGCATGAATACCAATCCGTTGACACGTTTGATGTAACGCTGCTGACGAAGAACGACCCCTACTCTATTTGTTATGATTCTATTACAAAACCTGTGATTGTCACGAACATCAGCTTGCTTAATGTAAGTCCTGCTGCTGCTGTGTGTGCTGGAAATTCAGTAACGCTCACTGCCTCTGGCGGATTGAGCTACGCATGGCATCCGGGCGGCATGAGCGGTCCATCTGTTACCGTTGCTCCCACCGCTACTACCAACTACACGGTTGCCGATACGTTAAGTGGCGGCTGCACTCCGTCTGCTGAAGTGATGGTAATGGTTGATTCGATTCCTGTAGGAATCATTGACACTGTGTTGTGTTCCAATGAAAGCATCACGATTGGAAGTTCTACTTACAATACAGCAGGAACATTTATTGACACGCTCATCGGTGCTGCTGCAAACGGCTGCGACAGCATCGTGCAAATTACCATTGCGCTAACACCAACAGGATTTGGTTTTCGTGATGTTACAATTTGCGACAACGAATCTTTTTATGTGGGCGGTGGATTACAAACGGAAACGGATGTTTACATTGACACCGTGCAGCGCCTCAATGCGTGTGACAGCATCATCTTCACCACGCTGTATGTGCTTCCAGTTCCTGTTACAAATTTCGACACTACTATTTGCGAAGGTGACAGCGTGTTCATCAGCGGAAGTTATCGTGACAGTTCCGCCACATATTATGATACGCTCGTTGCCGCCAATGGCTGCGACAGCATTCTCGCCACTGCGCTCATTGTCATTCTGAATTCAACCACCACGATTGACACAACGATTTGCGAAGGCAATTCCATCACAGTCGGCACGTCTGTTTACACGCAAAGCGGAAGTTATTCTGACACACTGCCCGCTGCAAGCGGCTGCGACAGCATTCTCACTACTACGCTCACCGTGCTGCCCGCGTTTGTTGCGATTGATACAACTATCTGCGATGGAGAATCGCTCACAATCGGCACATCCGTTTACACGCAAAACGGAACCTACTCCGACACACTCACCGCTACGCTCGGCTGCGACAGTATTGTACAGACAACGCTCACGATTCTTCCCACTTCGTCAAACACCATCGCCATCAGCATCTGCGCAGGCGACAGCATTTTTGCAGGAGGCAATTATCAAAACACACAAGGCACTTACAGAGATACTTTCATTGCTGCCAACGGATGCGATTCTATTTTAACAACTCTACTCTCAATAAAACAACATGCTGCTTCAAATGTGAATGCTTCCATTTGTGATGGCGCTACGTATTTTGCGGGAGGCACACTACAAACAACTTCAGGCAATTTTTATGACACACTCGTTGCTGCCAATGGCTGCGACAGTGTGCGCACAACAAACCTTACTGTAATCGCGTGCGATGATGGTGATGTCTGCACAAATAATTTTTGTAACAATGCAATTTGCTCTTACACGCCCATCAACTGCACCGACTTCAACGACTGCACCTCCGATGCCTGCGTTGCGGGCGTGTGCGTCTATACGCCCTTCAATTGCGATGATGCCGACCCTTGCACTATTGACCAGTGCATCAACACGATTTGCCGCCACACCAACGCGACTCTCTCAACGGATAGTTTAGTGATTCAGTGGTGGAAGGATAATTGTTGTTGCAGGTGAATGTTGGGGGGTTGAGGGTGGAGTGTTGTGCCGGACTCGTTCCGGCATCCCCTTGGGTGAACATTCCTTCTCACAAGTCAGCATTCGCATAAATTGCTCGCTGAAGACTTGCAATAACTGCGGGGTATTGGAGCAGGGATTACATTTACCTACTAAAAGAAAACAATGTCTGAACATAAACCCCATTACCACGAAACCACGCGAACAGCATACAAGTCCAATCAAAAAAGCTTCGCTCGTCATTTCTTTTAAAGCGCAAGCAAAGCAAGATTCGCCTGAACAGATTGGTGAAGTAATTTCCTTTTAACTCTAAACAAAAACTTCCGGTGTGTAAACGCATCGGAGGTTTTTGTTTTAAGACACTTTTTGCGCAAGTCTTTAGCGCGGGCTTTGCGGGTGTGCTGACTTGGACGTTTGAATTGATAGAAAACTTTCGCCTTTACTGAGCGCGGAGGTCGAAAGATCTCCTGCTATCCTTTGTGCCAAGTCCCTGCGGAAGACACAACAAAGTGGTAAATAGTCGTCCCGTCATTTATGGCGGGGTACAAGGATACCACCACACTCCCCTGCGGCTTTAGCCCCTGCGCAGGCAAAGAATAAACAAGGAAAACAAAATAGCGGATGCTATAGGAGAATTATGCACAAGCGGACGCTTGCGCTATATTCGGGGGTCAATGCTAAGAAGTCAATTTCATTGGTTTTTATCTCGTAGGGATAACAGGTTGATAGCAACGACATGTCTTTGCGGCTTTAGCCCAAGCGGGGACAAATAATTAAGGAAAAAAGATAGCGGACGCTGAAACAATGATGGCACAAGCGGACGCT
>JAWXCB010000096.1:0-26623 GCA_034440455.1 Chitinophagales bacterium | reverse complement strand
GCAAAATTTGGAGTTTGCGCAAGATTGATAATCATGCCATTGGTGATTTCAGCGATGTCACCGGCTGTGCAAATGCCAGTGAGCGTCAATGAACTGATGGAAACCGGAGTGCAACCACCGCAGGTTGAGCCGTTACCGTTGCAAACTCCGCAAGCGTCAACTGTTGCCGTGCCATTGCAAATGCCAAGACAATCTTTACCCTGGTTTGCGCCCAATCCTGTGGTTCCGCCTGTGCAAATTCCGCATGAATTAATTGTTGCTGTTCCATTGCAAACACCAGCGCAGTCTTTACCCTGAGTGAGAGGCAATCCTGTTGTTCCGCCAACACAGATATTACAAGAATTTATCGTTGCTGTTCCATTCAATACACCGGCACAATCTGTAGTAGTTGCCTGATTGATAACTGTGAACGTAACCGTTTCACTGATACCTACAGTGCCTGACCCACTTGCACCTGTATAAGGAGTTCCGGTAAGGGTTTTTGAACCAACGGTTGGATTCCATGCGATATAGCTACCAGCGGGGCTGTCGCCATTGATTGCATAAGGAGCAGTTGATTCAGTTCGAACAGTTGAACCATTCACAAAAAATCGAACACTACCCACATTTTGTCCATTGCATGTATTCGCGCGAACGCTGAATGAGCCGATGGTTGCAAGGTTGATGGTCATGCCACTGGTGAGCGGACCGATTTCACCGAGTGTTCCTGTACGCATCAACGTGAATGAAATAACTTCATTTGCAACGCATGGAGGTGCGCAACTTGAACCATTTCCACCGCAAACTCCGCAGGCATCTTTACCTTGATTTGCACCTAAGCCTGTAGTGCCGCCCACGCAAATGCTACAGTCATTGAGATAGGCTGTTCCATTACAAACGCCTGCGCAATCTTTGCCTTGATTTGCAGGAACGCCTGTTGTGCCGCCTGTGCAAATGTTACAAGAGTTTAAAGTTGCGGTTCCACCACAAACACCCGCACAATCCTTACCCTGATTAACTCCGAGTCCTGTATTTCCGCCTACGCAGATATTGCAGGCATTGAGTGTAGCAGTACCGCCACAAACACCCGCACAATCTTTGCCTTGGTTTGCAGGAACGCCTGTTGTACCACCTGTGCAAATGCTGCATGAATTTAAAGTAGCCGTGCCACCACAAACACCCGCACAATCCTTACCCTGATTAACTCCGAGTCCTGTATTTCCGCCTACGCAGATATTGCAATCATTGAGGTAAGCAGTTCCGTTGCACACTCCGTTGCAATCTTTGCCCTGATTACTTCCATGACCTGTTGTGCCGCCCACGCAAATGTTGCAATCATTTAAGAAAGCAGTTCCGCCACAAACACCCGCGCAATCCTTACCGGAGTTTAAAGGCAAGCCGGTTGTTCCTCCGACACAAATTCCGCAACTGTTTACTGTTGCAAGTCCACCCTGCACACCTGCGCAATCCGCAGCTACCGGTACAATAGAAATTGCATTGACTTTTGCATTATTTATTACAGCCGCGAACAGAAGATTCACCTGACCATCTGTGATAGGCACATTCGTAAATGTTTGAACAGTTGCAGTTCCGGCAGCATTACCTGCGGCAACCCACGTATCAAAATTCGTCAGCACCTGTGTTCCTTCCAGCGACACATTGAACACACGTTTGCCCGGACCACCATTCGCAGGCTGCCCACCTGTTGCGCCATAATATAATTCAGCAAAGTGAAGGCTGATATTGTACGAGCCATTTCTCACCGGAATATTATATCCTAATGAACCAGAAAAGCGCTCTGTACGGTAAATCACGTCATCACCGGTATTCAGAATGTCTGGAATACTGTTATTAGTGAATGCTGAGGCGCCTGTTGTGTAGTAATTATCCGTTTTGAATGTGTCGCCCGTGAGCGAAATGTATTGCGGTCCGTTACCGCAGTTAATGAATACAGGCTTCGGAGCATTCGGGTCAACCAAAGATACCGTGAGCGTGAAGTTCTGACTGGCAACATTATTTACCAACTGAGCATCATCAGCGAAGATGGTGAACTGCTGGCTGCCATAAGCATTGTTGATGGACGAGAAAGTCACCTGACCTGTAATTGCGTTAATAGCAACATTTGCAAAGCTTGATGTGGGCGGTGAAAGCGAGTAGGTTACCACCTGGCTTACTTCATCAGTTGGTACCGCAGCAGGTGTAACTTGTACACTTACCGGAGGTGAGAAGTTTTTCGCCAATATAATATTGCTGTTTAATGTAAATGCAGGTGCATCATTCACCGGAGTAACATTCAGCGTGAACGAACGTGAGAATGTGCCAAACGGTTTTCCATCATTTGCAATCACACTGAATACCTGCGTTCCGTTCTTATTGTTCAATTTGATGATTGAAATTGTTCCTGTTGTCGGATTAATAGAAACGCTTGCCACGCCTGTTGAAGCAGGGGAGAGCGAGTAGGTTACAACATCACCAGCGTCAGAAGGAGGAACCGGATCAGGAGTTGCCGTGATGGTTTGTGTTCCTGCAAAATCTTCAGCTAAGGTGAGCGTACTCGTGCTGAGTGAGAAAGCAGGGGGTTCGTTATTCGTGTACGGAACGATACAGATGCCTGAAATCTTCGCTTTGTTTACTAACGCAGTGAATGCAATGTTGATGAAGCCATCCGTGATTTGCAGGCTGTCAAACTCTTCAATTACCGCGCGCGCTGCTCCGCCTGCTTTGAAGAAGATGTCATAGTTGGCAAGCACTTGCGTTCCTTCCAACGAAACATTGAACACTCTGCTGCCAATACCACCGCTTGCGGTTCCGCCATCTGCTCCGAAATAGGTTTCAGCAAAAAGCAACTTCACTTTATACAATCCGTTTGCAGCAGGAATATTATAGCCAAAACTGCCGCTGTTGCGTTCTGACCTGAAAATGAAATCATCGAAAGTATTCAGCACGTCAACAATTGTGTTATTGGTAGCGGTAAACGCTCCGCTCGTAAAGTATAAATCTGAACGGAACGTGTCACCCACCACAGATACATATTGCGGACCACCGCAATTCCAGCATAGCGCTTTGCTGCGCGTTTCATTAACAGCAAGGTAGAAGGTTTTTGAAACCGTGTTGTTTACAGATTGTCCGTCATTTGCAGTGATGGTAAACTGCTGGAAACCCGATGCGTTCGGAATAGAAGTGACATTCACTTGCCCTGTGCTGTTGTTGAATGAGATGTTTGCAAACGGAACAGTTGCTGGGCTAAGCAAGTAAGTCACAACCTGTCCAACTTCGCCTGCCGGAACTGGATCAGGCGTAACAGTTACACTTCTTGTGCCTGCGAAATTCTTTGTTTCCGCAATGTTGCCACTGATAGCAAATGATGGAGGAGTATTCGCATTGCCATCCGGCACAATACAGAATCCGGAAATTTTTGCTTTGTTGATTACAGAGTTAAATGCGATATTCAAAAAACCGTCTGAAACTGCCACGTTCGTGAATTCGCGCATAATGGCTTTTTCAGCGCCATTTGCCTGCGCGAATATGTCGAAGTAACTCAGCATCTGCGTGCCTTCCAGATTTACGTGGAACACTCTGCTTCCTGCGCCTCCGGTTGCACTTCCGCCAGTTGCACCAAAGTAGGTTTCTGCAAAATACAAGCGCACTTTATACACGCCATTTGCAACAGGAACATTATAGCTGAATGCAGTGGCATTTCTTTCTGTTCTGAAAATATTATCATCAAACGTGTTTTGAATGTCAGCGATGTTATTATTCGTGTAGGTAAGCGTTCCACCTGAGAAGTAAAAATCAGATTTAAACGTGTCGCCCGTTGCGGAAATAAATTGCGGACCACCGCAATTGTAGCAAATCGCATTGCTGGTAGTGCTGTTTATGGCAAGGTAAAATTGTTTTGTTGACGTGTTAAATGAGTTCTGTCCGTCATTCGCAGTGATGGTGAAAATCTGGAAACCGGTTTGTTCAGGAATAGACGTGATGCTGACTTGCCCCGTGCTGCCGTTGATGGAAACATTCGCAAATGAGACGGATGAAGGATTCAACGTGTAGGTTACAGTTTGACTTGCTTCATTTGAGGGAACAGTGTTAGGCGTTACCGTCACTGTTTTTGTGCCTGCGAAATTTTTCAATTCGGTGACATTGCCGCTTACATTAAATGCAGGAGCATCGTTCACGGGATTTACCGTGAGCGTGAATGTTTTCTCATAGGTGTTATTACTTGATTGTCCGTCATTGGCAGTGATGATAAATTCCTGTATGCCGAATTCATTTGGCTTGGAAGAGATGGAAACATGCCCTGTTACTGAACTGAAAGAAACATTTGCAAAACTTACCGAAGCCGGTGAGATGCTGTACGTAGCAACCTGGTTTTCTTCGCCAATGATGGCAGGAAGAGGCGTTACAGTTACTGTCTTTGTTCCCGTGAAATCTTCCTCTGCCGTGATGTTGCCGCTGATGTTGAATGCAGGAGGATTATTTAATCCTTCTGTCAACCAGCGAATGGCAGCATCAAAAAGCAGATATCCGTTTGAAGTGAGCAACGAGCCTGCCAAATCATGCATGAAAAATCCAACTCTGCGTTCGGGTGCATTCAATCCCACCATCGAAGCGTTTTTCTCATATCCATAAAGAGTGATGTTATTATTCGTGGCGGTTCCGCCCGTGCGCGCAATTTTTATTGCGTTAGCGCTTACATTGCTGGAATAAATTATTTTGTCAGGCACTGTGTAAACCGTTACCTGCCCCAAGGGAAGTCCGGCAGCCATCGGATGCGTGCTATTCAGGATTGTTATTGCGCTGGCGTTTGTGCCGGTTGTAGAGGAAGTAGATGTCATCTTCAAGTCGTCTGACAATCCCGGCTCCCAGTTTAACAGGGGAACAGCCACGTTGGTGAATTTCGTATTCACATCATTGGTAGTTATCGTAGAGGATATTAAAATCAATTCTTTTCCTGTTGCATCGCTTGCTTGGGATGCAGAACCGCTGACCACAGAAACATTAAATCCTAATCCTTCGAGTCTTGTTTTAATTGCAAGGTCAGAAACAGTGAGGGTAGTATTACCTACTACAAACAAAGCGTCACCGATGGTCGTGTTCACTACAACCGAGTAGTTAGTTGCCCATTTCAACGCGGCATCTAACAGCGCAATACCATCAGGAGTCAATGCGTTTGCGCTCAAATCATTCAGGAAAAATCCAACCCTGCGCGAGGGAGCTTTAATGTTTACCATCTGCGCGTTGTTGTCATAGCCGAAGATGACAATTTGTGTGGAATCGGTGGTAGTTGTAGCAATGGGAGTAGCCGCTACTTCGGGTTTCCCCCACACTAATTTATTTAAGCCTGTATAAACTGACTTTATTCCATTTGTTAAATTCCCGGCAAGCGGATGAGGCGCTGCTTTCAAATTTATTTGCGTCACATTCGATACGGTTCCGAATTTGGTTGAACTTCCTACGGTCATTAGCAGGTCGTCCATCAAATTCGGTTCGCAGTTAATCACAGGCACGCCAAGGCTGGTAAACTTGGTTCCAACGTCTGCGGAGTTAATTGTTGAAGAAATAAAAATCAGGTTCATCGCTTCACCGGCAAGCGTAGTTGCCTGCGAGCCGGACATCACGGCTACATCATACCCCAGTTGTGCAATGCGGTCTTTAATTGACTGGTCGCCTGCATTTAATGCGATATTGCCGACTACTAACAGTGCTTTCGGAGCGCCAAATCCTTCATCAATTACTCCATTGCAATTGTTGTCAATGCCATCCTGAATTTCCACACCTGCCGGGCTGATATAAGCATTGGCGTCATCGCAGTCCTTGCTGTTCAGCACATAACCCACCGGTTTAACTATGGAAAGCACAATATCATTCTGGTTTCCAAACAAGTCATTATCATTATCGGCAAACCAGGCAACCTCAATACATGTAATGGTGGAAGCAAGAGGCAAGGCTGTTGTTGCCTGTGTTTCAGTAACGGGAACTTTGTAGAACATGTATCGGTCAAGCATGATGCCGTTTGCCCTTGCAGAAACCTGAATTTCATATGTGCCGGGCACATCAAAATCAACATACACATCGTGCGGGTTTTCTTCAACGGCAGCGGTTTGATAAGTCCATGTGTTTGCATGGTTTTGATAAATTTTAAACCAGCCGATTAACGGACCTCTGTCATATCCAAGCTGGAACTTTCTTGCTCCGCCATGTGGAAACTTTATCCAATAATCATTATTGTAGTTGGAAAGCGAACCATCGTTATAAGAACGCTGTTGAAAGCGATATCTTCCGGGATTCGTGATATTGATTTTATACGTGAACATTTGATTCCCCGGATTATTAATGTATTCCTGTCCGGTGTAGCGTAAAAATCCGGTGCCCGTGTAATTGGGGATATTGGTTCTCTTTTCCCAGGCAACAGGAATGTTTATTCCGTTTTCACACTCAAGCACCAATAAGCCGTTCTGCTCGGTAGGATATTCTTCGCATGGAATCGTTAATACACATTCACCGGTGAGGCTAACGTCAACCGGACCATTTGTGCCGGAATGCTCAATATGAATCGTTGCGTTCTTCAACCCTAATGAAAGCGGTTGGAACTTGAGATTCAGGGCAAATTGACCGTTGGGCGCTATCGAAATCGGCAGGTTCGGGAAGTTGGTGATTTTGTAATTCGTAGTGTCGCTTAATGAAAGCTCATTCACCATCAACACTTGATTTCCCCCGCTGTTGGACAAATTTATTGTGGATGTTTTTTCCTCGGCTAACAATACAAGGCTGAAATTTTTGCTTGTTGTACTCGAAGTAATATTTCCTTTAATGATTTGTGTTCCGTTCGGAGTGGAGGGATTGAAGAAATAAAATACTTCCTGCGAATTGATTTCATCGTTCCCGCGAATTTTACTTCCGGCTGCAACATACACGTTGCCATTTGATACGATTGCTTGCGTGCCGTGTCTTCCCTGATTTAAGGAAGCAATTTCACGCCAGGTTTCAGTAATGAAATTGAGCGCTTCGGTTTCGTTATGCGCTGATGTTTGCGCACCACTTTCTCCGCCAATTACAAGTATTTCATTTCCAAGCAAAGCAACAGCAGCCGCAGCTCTTGGCGTGGGCAGATCGCCACTTGGAGAGGGGAGCGTTGACCATGCGCTGTTAGAGATGTTGTAAATGTCAACCTGCGGCACAGTGGCGTTAAAGGTGTTTCCGCCAAATCCTGTTTTTCTGCCGCCTAATGCATAGATTTTATCTTCAACTATTGCCACGCTGAAGTGATCGCGCTCACGGGGTGCATCGGGCAGCACAGTCCATGTGTTGTTAATCGGGTCAAACACATCTAACCAAGGCACCCAACCATTCAAGTGACCATTTTTAATACCGCATACCACATAAATTTTATTGTTATAGATTGTACAACCAGCAGACCCACGCCTTCTGTTTACCGGAATTTCTGGTCCGATTGTCCAAGTATCGCCTACCGGGTCATAGATGTAGATATTTGAAAGTGGAACTTCATTCGGGAAATTGCCGGTGAATCCGCACATAGCATAAATCAAACCATTGTATTCAACCGCTTGAAAGTGGTGGATTTCTACGGGTGGCGCTGAACGGCTTGACCAAGCGCTGTCAGTTGGGTGGAAGCATTGTACCGGCTTAATACCTCTACCGCCAAGTAAATAAAATTTATCACCAGCGCTCACATAGGAGCACTCGTGACGCGCTGTTGGTGTAGTTGTTGAATTTATTGTATGCCATTGCCCGGGAACACTTGACTGGTCATAGTAAACTTTAATAAAATCCCATGTTGCAGGAAATGCGACTCCGGGACCATTTGAAGAACTGATGATACCGACAGCGAGTGCATTGGGTGAAAGCCAACCGGATGGAATTGAAATAGCAGGTCCTACATTAATCGGATTTCCGCCATTAATTGCATAGCTGGGTTGAACAAGCAGGGTGGTTGGATTAATGTGCAAAAAGAAATCAACGTAACTGGTATTTAATATTGGAGCTGAATAAACTGTGCCAATCGGGACACCTGATACTTCTTTTAAAACTTGTATTCCGCCAAGTCCGTTGTTTGAGTGGCAGATAATTCTCAGAAAGTTATCCTGATCGCCTGTACCGATATACATCCCCATTGACTGGAAATTTACCGGAGTAAAGCCCTGATAGGGTCCTGTTACGCGGGTTTGCACAATGTAGTTCCATTGGGTGCTGCTGAGATTCACTCCGAATTGGAATGCGTTTTCCTGATTATTTCCTGCTGCAAAAGCTTCACCTTCGGAAGCTGCGTCAACCGTAAATTTCAGCGCAGCGCCACCTACTGTCATTCCAACGGGGTTAAATAAGTTTTTGTAATTGGAAACTCCGTTTACCATCAAACCTGTGAATCCCCAATTTTCTATACCGCCATCTTGTGAGTTATCGAAATCCAGATTGATAGGAAGAGGAGTGCTCATCCCGTTATTATAATCCAAAGCGAATTTGTCGTTCACATCATTAATTCCATCATTATCATCATCAGGGTCAATCTGGTCGGAGATGAAGTCACCGTCAAAATCCTGCGGGTTGCTGGCAGGCGAGCAATAATCTGTTCCATTAGCTGTTTCATCTCCGTTTTTATATCCGTCACCATCCGTGTCAACGAAGTTGGAGTTGGGGTCACCTATGCAAGTAGGAGCATCAGTTGGTTCGAAGATGGTAATGTTCCCTGCTCCATAGGTTACACACCAGATACTACCGGGGAAAATATCATTATCACCCTGCGCGATTACATCGAGCGGTGTGGAACCAAAATTTGAAGCGAGCACGGTTTGTCCACCCGCTTCTACTGCTGTTCCTGCGGCATTTAGGTTAAAGCGATACAATTTTCCGTTGAAAGCTGCTGCAATAAGGTCGCCTTTCATTGCATTTCCAAAATTGGAAGCGGTGTATTCGCACAAGCCGTTTGTCGAAGAACAAATTGATTCAATTTCCCCGAGCTTGCTTCCTTCCGGAACATAAACACACTCGGCAGGATTTTCCATTCCGAGTGGGATAGGAGTTTGCGGATTTGTTGGATTGAACGTGTTTGCGCGATTTGCACGGGTAGGATTCGGGCTTCCGGCATAATGCCCTTGTCCTGCAACATGAATCAGTACGTCACAATAAGTAACTCCAGGCTCGCTTTGAGCATTTGAGCAAGCAGTAGGAGGTCCACCCCAACCTGCATTTGGTCCATTATCAAAACTGTACATTTTGCCTTGTTGGGAAATAACGATGTCATAATTATTTCTCCATCCGGGTGAATAGATTTGCACAGGACCGCCTGCCACCAACATTGCTTGATTTTTACCATTATTTCCGCCAAACGGGTCGTTATTATCGGTGAATCCGGGAACAGAATTCACATTTGTTCTGTCTTCATCATCCAAAGTAGGAAGGTCATAAGTTGAGTTGCCGATTGCGTTCAAATCCACTTTCAGAATTGCAACTGAATAAGCATATTCGGGGGTGAGCAAAAAATTATTTGAAGGCGCGCCCATGTTCGTGTTGCTGCCCTGCGCGATGTAAAGAATATTGTTTACCGCATCTAACTGTAATCCATTGATAGAGTGATTTTCTTCTGAACGCGGTAAACCTTGCACGAGGTCAAGTTTCACCCATTGAGTACCGTTCCATGTGAGTCGGGAAATAGTACCGGAATTCGTATCGAGATTTAGGTTATTGGCACTGAATCCGCCACCAATGCGCGGGTCGCTTGAGGTAACGTAAATAACAGGATTTGTCGGAGTGCCCGTTACTAAGATACCCGTAACCTGTCTTGTATTGACAGTAGCGGCAAGTGTTCCATCATCATTATGATTCGGAATCTGCTGAATCAGGTTTACCACCTCCGTGGATGTTACCGAATAATTATTCGGAGCATTTTTTATAATGGTGTAAATGACGATAGCTCCATTCTGCTGCGTCACATACAACCGCCCGTCAGGACCGAAATCCAACGATGTCGGATTCGACAGCGTTTCGCCCGTGAGGTTGCTGAAGTTGAAACTCACCGTTTGTGCTCGCGCGGAAAACGCAAGCACAAGCGTGATTACAGCAGTGATTATAAATAGCAGAAAAGGGGTGACTGCAGGAGCTGCAATAGATGTACGTTTCATATTAAAATAATTTAAAAGTTTGCAAGTCAAAATAACCCGGATGCAAGCAGGAAGGACCCCCCGGGTGATTGATAAGTAATGTAGTTGAGGTATTTCCAACTGTCAACTTTTTTACATGGCTTAATTGAAATTTAACAAATGGTTGCAAGGTATTGGTTTTCAATTAGTTGTATTGTTGATTGAAGTTTTAAAAACAAATTAGAAAGCAATCTTAGCATGATAGGCTTAAGCATTTGCGAAATAGATGGAAATTAGATTGTCCCTTAAACAGCGGTTTTAAGAGCGATTTTGAAGCGGGAAGCAAAGAATTATTTTCTCAGTTCTTTGTAAAGTTTTTCGCGTAGTTTTTCAGCAATGGATATATGCGCATCCGGCAGGTAGTAAAGAAGGTTATCCATCTCGTAGGGGTCTTCGGTAATGTTATAAAGTTCGGTTTCGATTGCTTCCGCTTTTGCTTTTTTCTTTAGTGCTTTTTTATTACCGGTAGCAATTCGTGCAAGCAACTTCGGATCTTTGTTTTCTAACTTTTTGCGAAACTTAAAATCTCCATGATATTTCTCCCACTCAATGTATTTAAACACTTGCTCCTGCTTCATCCCATTTTTCTCCACTTCCACTTTCATGCGAATCGCTTTAAACGTAGGATGGTCTAATACATACGAAGGCATGATTTTAAAAATCAGTTTCGGATGCTTTGCAATGAAATCAGTCGTCATACCCGGTCCGATATATTCCATGATGAATTGGTCGCGTGAGGTTTTGGGTTGATTGTTATTGAATTCAATAAATGGCTTGAACGATTTTCCATCCACATCATCGGGAATAGGAATTCCGGCTACATCAAGAATTGTCGGCATCAAATCCAGATTGATTATCCAATCTTCTATTTGTGTGGAAGTTTTCAAATTCAATGAAGCCCCGCCCGTAATCACCAGCGGCACGCGAATAGATTCTTCATACGGACTGCCTTTGTGATACAACGCATGATAGCCAAATTGAAATCCATTGTCGGAAGTGAAAATCAGTAATGTATTTTCCCATTCTCCATTTGCTTTCAGCGTTGCAATCACTTCGCGCACCATATCATTCAGTGCATATAATGACCCCATGCGATAAAACCAGTCAGCCTGCCGGAAACTTTTCAGCGAGCGAGGAATTTTTCCTTCATACATCAGCCCGTAATGAAAATCACCTCGGTTCTGCTGGCGCACACGTTTTTTCCAAGTGTCGCGCAACCATGAAGATTTATCTAATGGTTTCTTTTTTTCTTTCTCCGTTGCAAGTTTTCCAAAATCATTAAATGTATTTGGCTGTGCCAGAATGGTGTCCTGCAGCCAGCGCTGTTTTGTTTTTTCTTCATAGCGAAATGCAGGCGGCAATGGAAAATGTGGTGGAGTTGGTGTGAGGTACAGAAAGAAAGGCTGCGCGTCATTCAACTCGGTGTTCTTGATATAACGAACAGCTTTGGCAGTCAACACATCGGTGGAATAATCTTCCGGCAGTTTGCCGTATTTCTCTAACTTTTTGTTTTCGGAATGCCAAACGGAATCATTCATTTTTACGCCATCATTCCATGTCATCAAGTTGTAGTTGTATCCTTTGTAGGTGCCCATTAGCGGGTCAACGAACACCGCGCCATCCGTCCAGCCATAAGGCAGTGGCGGCATTTCACCTTTGTTTGTTTCGTAGCCGTTCATATATTTTCCAATCATAGCAGTGCGATAGCCTGCTTTGCTTAAATGTGCGGGCAATGCTTGCGGCTCATCATCTATAAAATCATCCCAACCGCCTTTCTCACCGCCATTGCGCAGCACTTCTGTTTCATGTCCGTATTTTCCTGAAAGCAATGCCGAGCGGCTGGGACAGCAGATAGACATTGGAGTAAAGGAATTTTCAAAATCAATCCCATTCTTTTTCAATGAATCCACAACAGGCAACACCTCAGAAAAAAAGTGCGGAGTAACTATCGCATCCAAATCATCGGCAAGGATGATGATGATGTTGGGCTTTTGTTGTGCGGACAGATTGAATGAAATAACTAAGAGTGCAACGAGGGAAATGATTATTTTTTTCATGTGCAAGTAAATATAGAGAGAAAGAATATTGCGGGATAGTTACTGTCTATCAAAAATGCTTTTTCGTCTAATTTTGACCTCCACTTTTCAGGAACTCTTTAACTTTCAAAACCTCAAACTATGACAACGCAAAAATCTGATGTTATTGACTATGAAATCATTGGTGATGATATGCAGGCGGTGGAAATCGAGCTTGACCCCAATGAAGGCGTGCGCGCTGAAGTAGGCGCAATGCTTTTTATGGAAGACGGCATCGAGATGGAAACCTCCACCGGTGGCGGGTTATTCAAAGGCTTCAAGCGGCTCATCACAGGCGATAGTTTCTTCATCTCAAATTTTCACAACAAAGGCAGCGGGAAAAAGCGTGTAGGCTTTTCTGCGCCCTATCCCGGCAAAATCATTCCGATTAATCTCACAGAGCATAACGGTTCTTTTCTGTGCCAGAAAGATGGATTCCTTTGCGCAGCAAAAGGCGTTGACATCAACATCGCTTTCACCAAACGCATGGGAGCAGGGCTTTTTGGCGGTGAAGGTTTTATTCTTCAGCGGCTTGAAGGCGATGGATTGGTTTTTATTCATGCCGGTGGCGCAATCATCAAAAGAGAATTGAAAAGCAATGAAACGCTGCGTGTTGATACAGGTTGTCTTGTTGCATTTTCTCCAACCGTTGATTATGATATCAAGTTTGTTGGAGGTTTTAAAAATGCGCTTTTTGGCGGTGAAGGATTATTTCTTGCGCATCTGCGCGGACCGGGCTTGGTGTATTTACAAAGTCTTCCCTTTTCACGTCTTGCGGATAGAATCGCTGCCGCATCACGCAGGTTTGGCGGTAAAGAAGAATCTCGCGGTGTGGGCGGGATGTTAGGCGGCTTGATGAAGGGTGATTAATAATTTTTAAAGTGTCTTAGTTTGATTTTGCTATTGTGCGTTGGCTTCTCCCCTTGTGGGGAGACACAGAGGAGGTATCTTTACAAGTTGAATTTTATACCGGAATAACCCTTTGTATTTCCACACAAGGGGAAACTCCAATGCATAAGTCAACCGGAGATACTACCAATAAACGCAAATGATAACCATCCGCAATCTCCACAAGTCCTATCCCATCGGGAAAAAGAAGCTGCATGTATTAAAAGGAATCAGCCTTGCAATTCAGTCAGGAGAATTTGTTTCCATCATGGGTTCATCCGGCTCAGGAAAATCCACCCTGCTGAATATTCTTGGAATTCTTGACAGTTATGACGAAGGCGAATACACGCTTGATTCAAAACTGATTAAAGACCTCTCGCAGACTAAAGCCGCTCATTACAGAAATGAATTAATTGGCTTTGTGTTTCAATCGTTCAATCTGTTGAATTTTAAAAACGCAATGGAGAATGTCGCGCTGCCGCTCTATTACAAAAATGTGAGCCGCAGCAAGCGCAACGAAGCAGCGTTGGAATATCTGCAAAAAGTGGGTTTAAAGGAATGGGCAGAACATCTTCCCACTGAAATGTCGGGGGGACAGCAGCAGCGCGTTGCCATTGCGCGCGCGTTGATTTCAAAACCTAAAATCATTCGCGCGGATGAACCCACCGGTGCGCTTGATTCAAAGACATCGCTGGAGGTGATGGCGCTATTGAAAGAAGTGAATAAGCAGGAAGGCGTCACCGTTATTATCGTTACCCACGAACATGACATTGCACAAATGACCGACAGGGTGATTCATATAAAAGATGGAATGATTGAAAGCTGATTCGATAATTCGGTGATTCGATAATAAAAATCAATTGAAATCACCGAATCATCGAATCAACAAATTATCGAATTAACAATGCTCGACCTCGACAAATGGCAGGAAATTTTTGAAACGATTCGCAAGAACAAGCTGCGCACGTTTCTCACTGCCTTTAGTGTGGCGTGGGGCATTTTGTTTCTCGTGTTGTTTCTCGGGTTTGCCAACGGCTTGCAGAATGGCGTGCATGAAGAATTTGAAGGAGATGCCATGAACAGCATCTGGGTGAATGGCGGCAAAACTTCAAAAGCCTATAACGGAATGCAGCCCGGCAGGTTCATTCAATTTACCGATGAAGATTTTGAATTGGTGCGACAAAACACGCAGGGCGTTGAGCATGTCGCTTCGCGCAACAACATGTGGCATGTCGGCAACATCACTTACAAAAATGAAACGTCATCGTTTGGCGTAATGGGGTGCAACAGTCAATACCGCTATCTCGAAAATCTCGAACTCATTAGCGGGCGCTTCATCAATGAGGAGGATATAAAAGAAGAAAGAAAAGTAGCCGTGCTTGGCAACCAAGTAGTGGCGCAGCTTTTCAAAGATGCTGACCCGCTTGGTGAAAATATTCTCGTGGAGAAAATTCCTTTTCTCGTCATCGGCATCTTCAAAGACAAAGGCGGTGATTGGGACCAACGCAGGCTCTACATTCCCATCAGCACGGGACAGAAGATTTTCGGACAGGCGAACCGCATTCACCAAATCGCAATGATTACCACAAGCATTGATGCAGACGATGCAAAGAAAAAAGAAACGCAACTGCGCAAGATGCTCGCAGAGCGTCATTCCGTTGCGCCTGATGATATTGCAGGTATTCGCATTCACAACAACATTGAGCAGTTTATGATGTACCGTGATTTATTTTCAGCTATCAACTGGATTGTGTGGCTCGTGGGCATTCTCACCGTTGTTTCAGGAATTGTAGGCGTGGGAAACATCATGACCATTTCCGTGCGTGAGCGCACAAAGGAAATCGGCATTCGCAAAGCGCTGGGTGCAACGCCTTTCTCCATCGTGAGTTTGATTATGCAGGAAGCAATCATCATTACAGTTGTCGCAGGTTATTTCGGGCTGGTGCTTGGTGTTGGAATTTTAGAATTGCTCAACGTAATGGTTGCGCAATTCGGAGCAGAGATGGGTTACTTCCGCGACCCAGGCGTACATTTCACTACGGCAATGATTGCGACAGGAATTTTGATTCTTGCCGGAACCATCGCAGGGTTAATTCCCGCTGTGAAAGCAGCATCCATTTCCCCAATAGCAGCCATAAGAGAAGAGTAGGAAATTTCAAAAAATAATAATCAAATATCAAACAGCAATACAACAAACAATCATCAAATCACCGAATTACTGAATCATCAAATCATCGAATTAACAAATCACCAAATCAATGTTCGACATAGATAAGTGGACAGAAATTTTTTCAACGATCGCGCGTAACAAGCTGCGCACGTTTCTCACTGCGCTCGGTGTGTTTTGGGGAATCTTGATGCTCGTGCTGTTACTTGGTTCGGGCAATGGGTTGAAGAATGGAGTCGAGAATACCTTTAGTGGATTCGCGGTAAACAGCATTTACGTGTGGCCCCAAAAAACTACGATGCCATACAAAGGCATGAAGCCCGGACGGTTCTACAGTTTTCGCAACGGAGATGCAGAAGCTCTGAAAACACAAGTATCCGAAGTGTCGATTGTCGCCCCGCGCATTCAGCTTGGCGGATGGAAAGATGCCAACAACGTGACGCGCAACAACAAATACGGCAACTTTCAGGTGATGGGCGATTATCCCGAATACCGCTACATCGAAGTGCTGAAAATTGAAAACGGGCGCTACCTCAACAACCTCGATATGCAGGACAAACGAAAAGTGTGTGTTATTGGCGAGCAGGTGCGACAGGAGCTTTTCACAGAAAATGAAAACCCTGTAGGCGAATACATTAAGATTAAAGGAGTTTATTTTCTCGTGGTTGGCATCTTCAAATCCTTAAAAGGACAAGGCGAAGAAGCCGACCAGGACAGGCGCACCATCTACATCCCGTTCACCACGTTTCAGCGTGCATTCAACTGGGGCGACCGCATGGGTTGGTTTGCGCTCACAGCAGCACCGGGCGTTTCGCCAAAGGAAGCAGAGAAGCAGGTGAAGCTCGCCCTTGCCGCGCGTCATCGCATCGCGCCCGAAGATGACCGCGCCATCGGTGCATTCAATGCCGAGAAGGAAGCCGAAAAGTTTTTTGGTTTGTTTACCGGCATCCGCATTTTCGTGTGGGCAGTCGGACTTGTCACATTGCTTGCGGGCGCAATCGGAGTGAGCAACATCATGCTGATTGTGGTGAGCGAGCGCACCAAAGAAATCGGTCTCCGCAAGGCGCTGGGCGCCACACCCGCCTCCATCATTTTCCTCATTGTGCAGGAAGCCGTGTTCCTCACATTCCTCGCGGGCTACACAGGGCTTGTCATCGGAGTGGGCGCACTCGAAGCCATCGTTTATCTGCTCACCAAATTCGAGGTGAACTCGCCCTTTTTCCTCAATCCCTCCATTGATTTCTGGACAGCCATGCAAGCCACGCTCATCCTCATCATCGCGGGCGCATTTGCCGGATTGATGCCCGCTATCAAAGCAATTCAGGTAAACCCGATTATTGCGTTGAGGACGGAGTAGTTGTCCGTTGGTAGTTGGTAGTTTTTAGTAAGAATCGGCTGTTCACTGTCAACTAACAACTATCAACTAATCTGGCGCGTGCTTTACTCAATCAATATCGCATTGTTCGGTAGCGAAGGTGGAAGAAGGGTAATAGTATCTATAAAGAAAGACGACAACGGTCAGACAACAGCAAAAGAAACCTTAGTGGAAAACAAAGCGTTGCGCACCCGCAATAAAAATGCATCGTTGAAAAAGCCAATAATCTCAATTCATAGCAAAACCAATCGAGAGGCTTATCTTTGTTTAACTAAAAAAACAGAAGCCATGAAAAAACTTATCACAATCTGCGCCCTCTTCTTCCTTGCTGCCGGCATTCAGTTGAATGCCCAAACTACTGAGCCTTCAACAACAACAACAACAGAATCGAAAGTAGCGACAACGCCTGTAGGCTGTCACGGTGGAGCCATGAAACCCGGATGCTGCAAAGGAGGCGAACAGGTTAAAGCTGAAGTGCAGAGCAAAAAATCTAAGAAGAGTAAAAAGGCTTGTTGCGCAGAAGCAGGCAGCGCGAACTGTTGCGCAAACAAAGGCAACCATGCCGGACAACCTTGTCATCCCGGATGCACCATGCCTTGCTGCGCACCCAAGGAAGAAAAGTCAAATCAGTAGAGCCGGAAGTTTTAAAAGCAAATTCTTTTACTTCCGCAAAAGAATGCGGAAGGTAGTTCCTGTTTCGGGTGATGATTCTTTCACAAAAATTTTCCCGTTGTGATATTGCTCAATGATGCGCTTGCTCAACGTAAGCCCAAGCCCCCACCCTCTTTTCTTCGTGCTGAATCCGGGTTCAAAAACGGTTTTAAAATCCGATTTTGGAATGCCTTTGCCGCTGTCTTTTACATCAATCGCCACTTCTTCAACGTTATTTGAAACGAAAATGGTGATGCTTCCTTTGCCACCCATCGCATCAAGCGCATTCTTCAACAGGTTTTCTATTACCCATTCAAACAGCGGCACGTTAAGCTGTGCGGTAACATTTTCTTCTGTGCGCAATTCTAATTTCACCAACTCGGAAGAACGCTTGCCGATATAGTCAAGCGATTTTTCGAGCAAGGGCTTCAGGTCTTCTTCCTTCAATTCAGGTGCAGAGCCGATTTTCGAGAAGCGGTCAGCGACTAACTCAAGGCGGTCAATGTCCTTTTGAATTTCATCGAGGGCTTCGTTTGTCTCTGCATCATGCTTTTTCTCTTTCAATATTTCCAGCCAGGCAGAAAGGGAAGAGATGGGTGTGCCTAATTGATGCGCGGTTTCTTTTGCCATGCCCACCCACAATTGATTTTGTTCTGATGCGCGCGCAGTGCTGAACAGCACATAAGCAAAAAGCAGGAACGCGCTGATAATTCCAAGTTGTATTAAAGGAAAAACACGAAGCCTCGTAATGAAGTTGGATTCGCCATAATAGATGAAGTTCTTCATTCCCTGCCCGAATTCGATTTCAATCGGCTCGTTATTGGATTTCATGTCCTTCAATCGCTCCTCAATGTATTCAGGGTTCTGTGCTTTTGTTGAGTCAATGTTGCGCACCTTCAGCACTTTTCCTTCCTCATCGGTGAGAATGACCGGAACGCTTTCATTCTCGCTAATCACATCAAATTCAAAGCTCAAGTTTTCATCTTCGCCTGACAGGATGATGTTGCGATAGGCGCTTGCCCAGAGTTCTGCTTCCTTCTTTTCTCGCACGGCAAGGTCGCGCGCAAGGTCGTTTGAATACCACACAGAGGCAAGCACAATACCCAATGCAATCACAGGCAGCACAATTTTCCCCGTGGAACTTTGGCGTTTTTTCTTCATGGTTACTTTGTAGGGATAGCGCGAATTATGCGCTGAAATTAATGCAATGAGAAATCAAAATTGCAAAAGAGACAATGATACAGATACTCAGGGTTGTTCTTCCCATTCGATGAATTCCAATTCTTCCTCCTGCTCTCCTTCCTTTTTCCGTTTATTGGTGAAGATGGTCTTTTCTTTCACACCTTTGGGCGCTTCTTCTACGGTATTCTGCTCGCTTTCAAGTATTTTGAATTCTTCTTTTTGCTGCGCCATGCGGTCTTTGATGCTGCGCTTGTCATACTTCACAATAGGATTATCTGTGGTGCCGGTTAATGCAAGATAGAAATTGAAGTTATCCTTGCCTGCTTCTTCATACTCCGTAAGGTCCTTCCGCTTGCGAATTTTTTTACCGAGCACATCAAAGATGTTGAGCTTCACACTGTAATCAATTGCGCCTTTGAACGTCTGGCTGCCGGAAAGCGCGATATTGATAGCGTTTGATTCTATCACCATTTCAGGAATAAAAACTGTTTGGTTTGAAATGCTGATTTTGTTTTTCAGCGTGGAGAAACGAAGGTGTCGCAACTCTTCAATATCAATAAATTTCGAAAGGTTTTCTAAAGATTTGAAATTAATCAGTTCGCCTTCTTTTACTGTCAGGTCAACTACTGCCGAAAATTTTTTCTCGTCTAATTCTCCGTTTATGAAATCGGCATTTACATCAGCAGTGAACGACAATTTTCCGGAAACATGCCTGTCGGTGATTGTCGCCTGAGCGAAATTTTCAAACTGGGCAAACATTTCATTGACGTTGATTGCAGCGCCCTGCGCATGAGTCTTTGTGATGAGTTTATCTCCCTGAATTCTGATTGTGCTGCCAAAATCCAGCGTGCCGTCCACCGTGTTGCAGGAAAAATTCTTCAACTCAACTACTTCTCCATTCAGCGCTACCCGGCCCGAAACATCATACGCATTGAACTTGTTGTAAACAACATGATTCGCCTGCACTTTGATGTTCCCGAAAAAATTGAATGGCTGTTCCGTATTCTTGCCTGACTTGGTTTCATTATCGTTCATCAACGCAAGGATTTCTTTCACATTTATACTTTCAGACCGCAGCACTAATTCAGCCTTTGGCGTGTTTCCTTTGCCGGCAGCAAGCCCGGGCATCTGGTCTATCTTGCCCGACAATGAAACATGGCTTGAAGGGAAATTGATTTCGAGCTTTTCAATCGTCAATGTTTTATCATAAGCTGCAAGTTTCGCATCAGGAATCACAATCTTATTTTCATCCACCTGCATTTCAACTCCGCGCATCGCAACAGAGCCTTCTAACCCCAGCAGCCGCATTGCCTGAAGGTCAGCAATCTTCCCTGAGTATTTCACGTTTTTAAATTCCAGCATTCCTCCGATTTCGTTTAACCCTTTGCTGTCTGATAAAAATTTATTGAATAAGGAAAGGTCGAGCATCCCATCCACGTCTAATTTGAGATGCGGTTTATCTAAATTGGTTAATACCATATTCCCGTCAAGCGTGCCCTGTTTAATTTTAGCGCTCAAGTCGCGAACGGTAATTACAGAAGTGGAAAACCGTTGCTTGCTGCCATTTGTGAACGTGCCTGTGAATGACAGGTCGCTGAATTTTCCATCCATCCCCGGAATTTGCAGGGAAGCGCGTGAAAAACTTCCTGTGATCGTGATAGCCGGATTGTGCTTTTCATCTAATGCCCCTTTTATTTCAGCAGAAAGCTGAAGATTGCCCGTGCCTTTTATTCCATCAAGCTGCGCAGAGAATTCAGCGGGCAGCAACATCGGAATATCTTTCACCGAGATATTTTTCCCGCGAACGGCAAGGTCAAATACAGGGTTATCGTTTTCAATTACGATGCTTCCGTTGATGGCAAATTCATTCTTCTCCACAGAAAACCGCTCCACATTCAACGCATAACTGTTCTTTTCCGTCATTACGGCAAGCGAGCCGTCAAAACTCACCTGCTTTTCATCCGCATAGTCAATGCCCTTGATTTTCACTGCGTGTGAAAAAACATCGGCAATCGCATGAAGCGATAAATTTTCCGCAGTGAAATTCCCGCTTACAGAAGCATCCTCCACTTGCACGTCAATTTCAACCTCTGCCATTTCATCCAACAACCTGTACCTGATATTTTTCAGAAATGCTTTCTCGACATCAATCGAAAAGGCAGTGGTTTTTGCAGTGTCATTTTCCTCTGTTTCAAAAATGTAGTTCACCACGCCTTCTTTCGTTCGCAGCATAGAAAATTCACCATTCTCAACAGAGGTTGACTGGATATTCCAATCGCCATGCACCACATCCCAGAAATTTGCAAGCAGGTAAATCCTGTCGGCTTTCAGCAGAGGATATTGAAGCGTGTCCACGCTGCCTTTTGCTTCCACTCCTTTAAGTTCGAGGGCTACATTTGGGAAATGTTTAAAAAAAGAAAGCTCCACCTTGCCGTCAATACTGATATGCGCGCCCGTGCTTTTATTTAGTTCGGCAAGCAACTTGTCTTTGATAGCATCACTTTTTGTATAAATAAGCAGGGCTGTGGCAGCAAAAAGCAACACGGGCAGGGCAATTATCCCGCACAGAAGGTAATAAACGCGCTTATTCACTTTCATAAGTCCTATCAAACGGAAAAACCTGTCTGGATATTTTCACACTATCCCAAGTTTAAGTTTCGCAGATAGAAGCCATAAAAATGCAAACATTATGCACAAAGGTTTTGTAGAGAACGGATAGACTGTTAAATTTGCCACTCATTTTCACGAAAACGGTTGTTCTTCTATAATTGGGAGCTTAGCTCAGTTGGTTCAGAGCATCTGCCTTACAAGCAGAGGGTCGTGGGTTCGAATCCCTCAGCTCCCACGTTGAAAAAAGGGTTGTAAGAAAAAATCTTACAACCCTTTTTCTTTGACATTAATAGAGCACTATAATTTGCTGCTAAAGTCTTAGAAAATCATTCAGCCTAAAAACATCTGGATAATTAACATCAGCGTCAACAGCCTCATCACCTTCTTTAATGTAAGTAGTCGAATTGTCCTCATAATCTTTCCCTCATTTTCCTGATTTTACGAAAAGATAGCGGAGAGGTTACGGCTTAGCTGTGGCAAACATCCGGGCGTGCCAGCTCTTAACAAGCGGTGTTTCCCATTTCTCGCGAAAATCGTTGAGCGTGGGAACAAGATTATTGAAAACAATAGTCTCCTGGTTGACTGTTCCCTGTTCAAAAAGAGTTTGGAAAGCAGATTGAGCGACTGTTTTGATTGCATCATTTTCGCGGTAAGCAACGATAAGCCTGTCGAAAAGCGCGGTATTGAATTGCTGCTCTAACTGCCGCATCACTTTCACGGAGGAATCAATCGAACATCCTCCGAGCGTCACAAAAGATTCATCAGCAACAAACACAATAAATCGGTTGTAAACGATAGCGCCATCTGCCACCACTTTTTCAGAGTGTGATGTCCATTGCTGCACAAAATCTTTGATAAGCACAGAGGCTTGTTGCGCTTCTTGTTCTGTTAATTCGCGGCTGCTCTGGTAAATCCATCCTGGAATTATCAGGTAGATTTTTAAAAAGTTCTTTGTGGGTTTGCATAGGCAAGAATGAGTGCATTTTGAGAATTTGAAAGCGTTATTCTACTTTTGAGGAGGAAATTATTTTTGACAGAATTTTAATACTCACCTCACATTTTTCAATCAACATAACCGGAACCGGATAACCTTCTGATTGGTTCATTAATTCCAACCAGGAATGTGTTTCATCTGCTTCTTTTACAGCAATCTTCATTTTGTGAATGAAATCCGGTTTACTTTCAGCGTTTTGCGCTTCCCTGATATTTGCACCGATTGATGTCCCTGATTTCAGAACCTGATTCATCAGCACAAATTTTTTCTGAGCATAGAGAGTGTCTGAAAGTTTAATAATGTCTAAAGCAAACTCAAAGCTCAACTTCACAATAAGATTTTCCTTATCGTTCCTCACCTTCTCTCATTTTCAAATTCTCAAATCAACTCATCCTCAAATTTCCTAATCATCAAATATTCAAATCAACTCCTACTCAAATTCCTTTGGCAAGGAGTTCAGCAATGTCATACACCTTTACACTACCCTGCTTCTCTTTCGCCTTCACCCCGTCTGTCATCATCGTCATGCAGAAGGGACAGGCTGAAGCGATTATTTCGGGTTCTGTTTCCAACGCTTGCTCGGTTCTGAAAATATTGACGCGCGTGGTTCCTTTTTCTTCTTCTTTAAACATCTGCGCGCCACCCGCGCCACAACACATGCCCTTGCTGCGGCTGCGCTTCATCTCTTTGATTTCTGCGTTGAGGGAGGCGATTACTTCGCGCGGGGCTTCATATATATCATTACCCCTGCCGAGGTAGCACGAATCGTGGAAGGTGATTTTTTTGTCCTTGAATTCGTTATCCTCTTTCACTTTTATTTTTCCTTCATCAATCAACTGTTTGAGCAGTGTGCTATGGTGCATCACCTCATAATTTCCGCCCAAATCAGGATATTCATTTTTCAGGATATTGAAACAGTGCGGACAAGCGGTAACAATTTTCTTCACGTTATACATGTCAAGGGTCTGGATATTCTTCAGCGCCTGCATCTGGTAAATCATTTCATTGCCTGCGCGTTTTGCGGGGTCGCCTGTGCAACGCTCTTCTTTGCCAAGCACTGCGAATTTCACCCCGGCTTGTTTCAAGATTTTCGCAAACGAAACGGTGATGGATTTTGAGCGGTCATCAAACGAGCCGGAGCAGCCCACCCAAAACAAGATTTCGGGCGCTTCGCCTTTTGCCTGCATATCCGCTATCACGGGCACTTCCAATCCCTCCGCCCAGTTGAGGCGGTCATCGGGTGAGAATGCCCAGGGCGCGCCATTGTTTTCAATGTTTGAAAACATCGTAGCAAGATCAGGTGATACTTTTGATTCTTCCATCACAAGGTTCCTGCGCATATCTATGATGAAGGGCACATGGTCAATATCAACGGGACACTCCTCAATGCAAGCCATGCACGTTGTACACGCCCATAATTCTTCTTCTGAAATATAAGAGTCGCTCACAAGCGAGAAGCCATGCGTTTGTCCGTTTGTTTTTCCTGCAATAAAATCAGGACCTGCTTCCCCTACCCTTTTTCTCAAATCAATATAGAGTTTTCTTGGTGAAAGTTTTTTACCGGTATTGTTTGCCGGACATACTTCCGTGCATCTTCCGCATTCTGTGCAGGTATAAGAATCAACCACATGCTTCCAGGTAATATCATTCACGTCTTTAATCCCGAATTTTTCGGGAGGCGCGACATTGCCATCAGCGGGTATTGCATAGGGGTCGGCATTTGGGTCCATCATCAATTTCACTTCTTTGGTGATGGATTCCATCGTGTTCAGTTTCGCTTTGGGTTCCAGACGCGAGAAAAACACATTCGGCACCGCCATGATAACGTGGAAGTGTTTTGAATATGGAAGGATATTCATGAACACCAACACAAGTACGATGTGAATCCACCAGTTGACATGACCGAGCGTGTTGAATGCATAGAGATTCAAACTGCTGAATAATGGGGCAATCGCATGACTTACAGGAAAAGAGCCTTGATAAGGAGTGTGCGATTGCAGATAGCCAAGGTTCATCAGAATGAGTGAAACCATCAGCACAAATATCATGGCAAGAATTACCGTTGCATCCTTCTTTGAGGAAGGCTTCATCTCAGGCGCAATGAAGCGTTTCGGTTTGGTGACGTATCTTCTTCCTAAAAAAATGAATACGGAAGCGATGATAAGAGCAGCAAAAATTTCTCCCGAAGCTGTAATAACATCATAAACGGGTCCGAGAAAACTCAGGATGCGCTCAGTTCCTGCAACTCCGTCAATCATCATTTCAGCAGTGCCGACTGTGATTACTAAAAATCCCCACCACACAAGCGCGTGTAAAATTCCTGCAACAGGTTTACGCAAAATTTTTGATTGTCCGAATGCAACAAGCAGCGTGACTTGAAGCCGTTCAGCTATTTTATCAAAGCGGTCAATCTTTTTTGCCGATTGCAGCACACGCAAAATGCGCATCGCTGTGTAGCCGAAGGCTCCGAAAGCAACAACAAGCAGGAGGGAGAAAATAATTTGGCTCATAGTTTATTTTTCAACAAAAATTATGCAGGCTAAAATAGTCAATTATACAGTTTGACTTTATGAGGAGTACGCTATCACCTCAGCAGGTTATTTTGCCGGTAAGCGCCTGCTGCTTTCCGTTTACATACTCCAACCCGCATTTGGCGCAAGAATAACGCGCTGCTGTGGGCGGTTGGCTTCTTGTGGCTTTTCTTTAAGGCAATTCGCATGAGGTGGATTCATACGTTGGCATTGCTTCATTTTTTGACAATCTTCTTATACACTGTTGTGCCATCACTAAAATGGATGCTTATCATGTATGCTCCCGTTGCATAAGCTGAAATATCAATCGGTGAATGTTGAAATTTCTGTAACGGTTTTCCGGCTATATCGTGCAGGTTGATTTGAGCGATTTTGTTTTGTGCGGTTGTTTCAAATTCGATAAGCCCAATTGTAGGGTTTGGAAAAATGATGATTTGCTTTTGCGCTGCTTCGTTGATACCCACGCTGCAATCTTTTACTTCCACAAACACACTATCTACTCTTGACTGACACGAATACTTGATGCTCGTATCTGTAAGCGTAACATAATACCAAGTGCTTTCCGTTGGGTTTGCAAAAGGCTCTGCGATGTTTGTATAGTTTAAGCTATCGCTTGGCTGCCACGAATAAGAAACCCCCGCCACGGCAGGCACTCCAAGCAGCACGCCTTTTACGGTTGTATCTTCTGTGCAAATGACGGTATCAATGTCTGCATCTGCTTCATAGATGCTGAGTGCGCCAAGGTTATAATTAGGCATGTTAGGCAAGCCGAGCGATGATTTGCTGCTGTCGCCAAGATAAAAACTGAAAGGTTTAAAATCGCAGGCAAGACCTGCTGAATCAGGATGATTGATGACGCTGAGGTATTGGTTGCAGGGTAAAAAATCCCATTCAGGAAATCCCGGGTCGCATTGATTAGCTAAATAGATTTTGTTGTCTGGAGCATACTGTAACTGTGCAAAAGTATTAGTTGAAGTTGCTATGATGAAAGAAGTTAGAATTGGTTCACTTAAATCTATTTGTACCAATTTACTGTCGTTAAAACTTTGCCAGCCAGAGGTTACATACAGGTATTTGCCATTAGAAGAGAATTCTAACCCATAAGTTTCAGTCAAGTTGCTTAGAATTATCCAACGAAAATTTAATAGTTGTCCTGTACATCTGTCAAAATTGTAAATTTCGCATTTACGGCTGTCTGACTTTACCAAAGCCAACTGATTACCCTCCTTTGAAAATTGCATTTGTCCGGCAAAGTCAATTTGCAGCCCTGTAAAAGTCCCAATATCCTGATATGACATGTAATTAATAACAGTATCTGTTATCAGGAATTTGTAAAACCTGTTAGTTGAATCTTCTTCTGTATGAACAAACACCCACCAGTCTTTACTATTTCCATGCTTAACTTCGGCAAGGTGTTCATACACAAATTTATCCAGCAGAAGTTGATTCTTTTTTATCACAATAAGCGAGTCCTCCTGAGTTTGTAGGATTGTAAAATAAAGTTTTAGACACCACGAATTGGGACAATTAGATGCTTGCAAATCTCGACCCGTGTGAATTACGACAAATACACTATCATTTTGAGTTGGAATAATAATAGGTCCAGATGATTCTGACCTATGTGCGTTAATACTTTGTGATATTTCGTTTGAAGAACTATCTTTTATTTTAGCATAAAGTTGACCTTCGCTATCAAAAAAGAAAAGTAGATTTCCGATGCTATCTGAAAAAGTAGCACTTAATTCAACATTATTACAATTCACCTTGAATGTTGCGGGGATGGAATCACTGAAGCAAATCCCAGAATTAGTACCAAAAATCCAATTTCTATCGTACTTCTGAGCAAGCAGAATACTGGTAATAAGACAAAATAAGAAACTCAGACTCCATCGCATATTTAAAATCAATTCAGAACCCCCCCCCATGGCGCAAGCATGATGCAAAGCATACTGGCGCAAAGCGTCCGCTTGTGCCAATCATCCTTGAGCGTCCGCTCACTTGATAACCCCCTATCATT
>JAWXCB010000095.1:0-63587 GCA_034440455.1 Chitinophagales bacterium | reverse complement strand
TGCATCTACCTGCGTGAGTTTTGGTATGCTTTGGACTTCGTAAAGCTGTGCTTACTCCTCCGCTCACGCTTGCCTCATATGCAGTTTCTGTTCGTCAGTGCAAACATTCGCAGTCTCGCTTACTTCAGTGCTTCCCTCACGGCAAACCACCTTGCGACTTACTACACTTCGGGGCTTTAATCTCCGCGTGGAGAGACTTTCACTCTCTGGGGTTCTTCTTTTAAAAGAACTATATTCACCATTCAAGGCGCACCACAGGCGTTTGGCAAAAGTGGCGGTTCAGTGTTCCGCAGATACATTTGTGGTTAATCAAACATAAAGGATTGACAGGAAAAATGAAGAAAATACTAATTATAAACGGACATCCAAATGCTGACAGTTTCAACTTTGGACTTTCTGAAGCATATAAAAAAGGTGCGTTAACCGCAAAGGCAGAAATAAAAGAAATTGTTATGAAAGATTTAAAATTCAATCCAAACTTGCAATTTGGCTACCAAAAAAGGACTGAATTAGAACCTGACTTATTAGACGCTTGGGAAAAAATCAAATGGGCTGACCATTTAGTTTGGGTTCATCCTGTTTGGTGGGGTGGACTTCCTGCAATTACTAAAGGTTTTATTGATAGACTTTTTTTGCCAGGCTTTGCATTTCAGTATCGAGAAAATTCTGTTTGGTGGGACAAACTATTATCAGGTAAAACTGCACACATCATTACAACCCTCGACCAACCATCTTGGTATTATTGGTTTGCATTTGGACGACCAAGTGTAAACCAGTTAAAGAAATCTACCTTGGAATTTTGCGGAGTTAAACCGGTAAAAGTAACCTACGTTGGACCAATAAGAAACTCAGAAATTTCTATTCGAGAAAAGTGGCTAAACAAAATTGAAAAATTAGGAGAAAATTTTAAATGACAACTGGAGACAAAAAACAACGAACCGATAATCGAGTAGCCCACCCCGCCACCTGTCGGTGACGGGGAGAGTCGCTCACACCTGTTTGCCGAAGCACTTCGGTGCGCAGACACACCACTGCACTTGCGGGGCATCGGTTGTGCGCCCAACTCGTAAATTCCACCCCCCTTTTTCTCGGAAAAACAAGATTTGTGTCTGCAAGAAATATCCGGCTAACATATTGATTTACAAGCGGAGCGCACAGCATTGCGCCTTTCCTATCAGGCGCATCTTTCATCGGAAAAGGAAATTCATTCGGAAAGGGTTGATTTTTGTCTTTGCCCATCGCCTTGTCGCAGGCGTATATTTGGGTTGTGATTCAAAAATTCAAAACCAGCCAAAATCACAAACACATGAAAAAATTATTCACAAACACGTTCGCTCTGCTCATCGCATTGTGTTGCTTCAGCTTCTTCGCAAGCGCCCAACAAAACTGCAACGCTTCGTTCACCTTTCATCCTGACTCTACAGGCACAGGAAACGGAGTTACTTTTCACAGCACCTCCACCAGCGGCAACACCATCACTTCCACACAATGGAGTTTTGGCGATGGCTCCGGCTCAAGCGATGTAAATCCCTATCATCAATTTGGCGCAGCGGGCGTTTACTACGTTTGCCTCACCATCGGGGTAACAACGCCAAACGGATTGATTTGCACAGACACGCATTGTGACAGCATCCGCGTGGGACAAAATCCGCAGCCAAACTGCCAGGCTTCGTTCGCATTTCAAATCAACCCGAATACACTTGAGGTTTATTTCAGCAATTCATCAACAGGCAGCAATACGCCCAACTTCGGAGCATCATGGGATTTTGGCGACAACACGATTTCTACTGACATCAACCCGCAGCACACTTACACATCTCCCGGCACTTACAATGTGTGCCTTACAATTATAACATCCAACTCAGCAGGCGCCACTTGCACGGATACTTATTGCAAAATTGTTGTTGTAGGAAATAACTTCCCGCCTTGTCAGGCATATTTCACTTACGCGATTGATACAGCCGGACTCGGAGTGCAATTCACCGACCAATCGCAAGTGTCAACTGCAACGCTTGGCACCAATTGGAGTTTTGGCGATGGAACAACTTCAACTGATTTTAATCCGCTTCATGTTTATACATCACCCGGCACTTACAATGTTTGTTTGATTCTGTTTGCTCCTGTGAGCGGCTTGGGTTGTGTTGATACATTCTGCAAAACAATTACTGTTGGCGCAGGAGGTTCCTGCATTGACCCGAATCAAATCAATCCGAACTGCATTTGTCCTGCTGTTTATGCTCCTGTGTGCGGATGTGACGGAGTTACTTATGGCAATGACTGCGAAGCGCAATGTCATGGAGTTACCCGATGGACTCCGGGCGTCTGCCAGACACAAGGTTGTCAGGCTTCCTTTAATTTTCAGTTGACGCCAAACAGTTTTACTGCGTATTTTAATAATACTTCCTTCATCAACAACACCAGTGGTACTTCGCTTTGGAGTTTTGGCGATGGAACAACTTCAACAGATTTTAATCCGCAACACGCATATGCTAATGGTGGAGATTATTCTGTATGTCTTACCATCAGCGTTTTAAATAATATTGGAACCGCTTGCACCTCTACCTATTGTGACTCGGTGCATATCGGTACAGTTCTACCTTGCGTTGACCTCTCCGTAATTGACACTACAGTATTTTGTCCCGCATTGGGAATGCCGGGAGTGTATTGCGGCTGCGATGGAAATTCCTATGCTTCACAATGCGAGGCTTATTATTATCATGGCGTTACTTCAGGCACATGGTCTTTTAGCGGGCAATGCGGTGTTCAAGGCTGTCAGGCTTCATTCAGTTTCCAACCCGACCCAAATGCATTCGGAGGTCAATTCAACAATACTTCTTTCATAAATAATACCAGCGGCACTTCTCATTGGGATTTCGGTGACAATACCACTTCAACGGACGCGAATCCGCATCATACCTATAATCATAATGGTGCGTACTACGTTTGCCTTACTATCAGCGTTCCTAATAATAATGGAACAGCCTGCACTTCTACGCATTGCGATTCGGTTTACGTGGGAACAAATACGCCATGCATTGACCACTCGTTGATTGATTCTACTGTGGCATGTCCTGCTGTGTATGCTCCCGTGTGCGGCTGCGATGGCGTTACGTATTCAAATGATTGCGCAGCGAAATTCGGTCATGGCGTTACTGCATGGACGCAGGGCGTTTGTCAGAACTCCGGCTGCCGCGCTTCCTTCAATGTGACGCATCAGAATGCGTTGAGCGTTCAGTTCAATAATACATCGCACGGAAATACCACCACAACCAGCTTCATTTCCGATTGGGATTTTGGCGACAACACCGTTTCCACCGACAGAAACCCGCAGCATACTTACCTGCATGCAGGAGTATATTATGTGTGTTTAAAAATTACTGTTACTACACCAAATGGAAATATCTGCATGGATACCTTCTGCGACTCCGTGCATGTTGGACAGAACAATGCGTGTATCAACCCTTCGTTAATTGACCCGAACACAGCTTGTCCCGCTATTTATGCTCCGGTGTGCGGATGCGATGGAAATACGTATTCAAGCGATTGCATCGCGCAATATGGTCATGGCGTTACGCAATGGTCGCCCGGTGCATGTCCCACAACAGGTAATTGCCAGGCATCATTCCATCACCAGCTTGATTTGAATGGCGGTATGCAATTCACAAACACTTCTTCGCCAAATCCAAATCCTGCAAACTTCAGCGTGTTGTGGAATTTCGGTGATGGCGCTACTTCAACCGACTACAATCCCTATCATGCCTACAATGCATTTGGCATTTACAATGTATGTCTTACAATTACGGTTCCGGCTTCAAACGGCACGGTATGCACCTCTACTTATTGTGATTCAGTGCGCGTTGGCGTGAACAATCCGTGTATTAATCCGTCTGTTATCAATCACAACTTAGCTTGCATGCAGATTTATGATCCAGTGTGCGGTTGCAATGGCATTACGTATGGAAACTCCTGTGAAGCATACTATCATCATGGCGTTACGCAATGGACTCCCGGTGTGTGCGGAACAAGCGGTCCGTGCCAGGCTCAATTTGTGTGGAACTATGGCATTGTTGCTCCCACTGTTTTCTTCACGGATATTTCTACCGGCAACAATGTAATCGCGTGGCATTGGGATTTTGGCGATGGCTCATCTTCTACCGCCCAAAACCCTGCGCATAATTTCCCGCAGTCAAGACATTATGTGGTATGCCTCACCATCACATGCGCTACTTCGGCAACAGGTCCTGTTTTCAGCAATACCTATTGCGACACAGTGATGGGCATTGGCTCCAACATTTGTATTGACCAATCGCTGATTCAGCCTAACTATGTTTGCCCCATAGTGTATCAGCCTGTGTGCGGTTGCAATGGCATCACGTATTCTAATTCATGCGAAGCGGAAAATCATCATGGCGTAACTAACTGGAATCCAGGACCTTGCTCCGGCACAGGATGTCAGGCGAATTTTAATTTCCAATTGAGCACTGTCGGGTTTGCGGTTGCCTTTAATGATTTGTCATTAGGTAATCCAACCACATGGCAGTGGGATTTTGGCGACAATACTTCATCCACCGACCAGAATCCAACGCATACTTACTTGCTGCCCGGAGTTTACAATGTGTGCCTCACCATTACATCAGTAAATAGCAACGGCTCCGTATGTGTGAATACTTTCTGCAAGCAAATTGCCATTCATGGCTGCATCAATCCGGCATTGATTATTCCGAATGCTCCTTGCCCCATTGATTATCAGCCCGTGTGCGGTTGCGACAGCGTTACCTATCATAATGCGTGCATTGCCGGAAAACGGACAGGCGTTACAAGTTGGACTCCCGGTCCGTGCAACAATACATGTAACGCAAGTTTCACGACTGCTTTCTCAGGAACGGGCAATTCAATTTCGTTCACGAATACTTCCACCGGCAACTTCACGCGCGTGAAATGGAATTTCGGTGACGGCTCTACATCTACTGATAACAATTCTGTTCACACGTATTATCAAAGCGGCTGGTATCGCGTGTGCTTACAAATATTCAGCAACAACAACACTTGCTACGACCAGCATTGCGACTCCGTGTATGCAACAGGCTGCGTTAACCCGACATTGATTAATCCATCAGTTACATGCCCCGCAATTTATCAGCCGGTGTGCGGTTGCGATGGGCAAACGTATCAAAACTCATGCGTTGCACAATACCATCATGGCATTGTCGCCTTCACTCCGGGTGCTTGTTCACAAACAGGTTATTGCCCAACAAGCGGACAAGACCAGGGCAGTGTTTGGATTAAGCGCGTAGGACCAAACTATACGGGCGATGATGGCGGCTATGCTTCCTTCAACCAATGTAACCGCAGGTTCAGAGCAGGCAAAACATACATCATGCGATTGAGCGGTGCTGTGAATAATGTTCCCGGATTTCAGGCGCACTGGAGAGTATGGTTTGATTTCAATCACGACAACGACTTTGATGATGCAGGCGAACTTGCATGGCAGGGCTTTGGCGCGCTGAATCAGTATGCAGTATTCACCGTGCCGATGGATGCGTGTGCCGGTTGCACCAGAATGCGCGTGACGTTGAGTGATGATTTCCAAAATGAATGCGGCAGCTACGCAGTAGGCGAAACGGAAGATTACGATTTAGGTATCCGCAGCAACGTATTTTGTCATGCTCAGCCGCTGCATCCGATGGCGCAAGGCAACAATGACAACTACAAGCTCAATGACTATGAAGCAGGCGAAGAGTTTGCTGAATTATATCAGCCGCTTGAGTTCGTTATCTATCCTAATCCGGCTGAAGATGTTGCAAACATTACTTTCACAGGAAGCGCTGAAAACAAAATCACGCTTCGCGTATTTGATATAAACGGAAAAGAAGTTTTCAGCCAAACAATTGAAAATTTAGAAAATAACACTACGCTGCAATTGCAAACGGCAACGCTTGCCAACGGAGTTTACCAAGTGGCTGCGCAAACCGGCAACGGTTTCCGCCAGGTGCAAAAACTCATTGTGGCTCGCTAACGCGAAAGAAGCAGAGCAGGACGAAGAAGGGGCAGCCTGAAGGGGGTTGCCCCTTCGCTTTTTTGGGGTGTATCGGGTTCAAAGAATGGATTTGCGTATGACCGCAGCAAGATGCTCAACTTCTTCCGCTGTATTAAAGTTGTGCAACACGAGCCAGATTCTTTCCTTACCTCCTGGCATGGGGTGAGGCGGTCAAAAAAACATTTTTTTAAAACTGCCCTAAAGTCAAATTCCCACTACCTGAGGATATTCCGGCTTAGGATTCCACTCTTCAACTCACCTTGCAACATCTTACTTCACTCCGCGACACCTTTGCTTAAACATCCCCCTCCCCTTCCCGTAAAAAAGACTCCTGCATGCTGAACGTATTTTTCCTGAATTTCAGGAAGTAAATCATCCAGCGGCACAAAACAGAAAGCCTATTGTAAAGATTTACGCACAATCCGAATAGCGAACATCCGGCACGAGTTGCTGATATTTGTTTTTCGGCTACAATTTAAAGACATCGGGATTGCGTAAAATTTTCTTACTTTAGGGCAGATGAGGAAAGCCTCGCTTCTTGTTTTCTTCCTCGGCTGCATCACCGCAGCCAATGCCCAGCATACGCTGAAAGCGAAACTTATTGATCAATCTACGTGGGAGCCGCTCATTGGAGGCACCGCCACCATCAAAAGCCAGGTGCGCGCAGTGACGGATGAGAACGGCATTCTTGTGGTGGATGCGCTGCCCGAAGGTGAGTTTGAAGTGGAATATAACTTCACCGGCTACGAAACAAAAAAGGCGCAATACACTTTCCCGCTGGCGAATCCGCAGTATGTATTTTTTATCGAGATGACGCCCGATGCGCAGAAGTTGCGCGAAGTAACCGTTGCCACCACGCGCAGCAGCCGCACGATAGCCGACATCCCCACGCGCATCGAGCTTATCAGTAGTCAGGAATTAGACGCGCGTAACAAAATGCGCCCCACCGACATCCGCTTGTTGCTGAATACCAGCACGGGCATGCAGGTGTATCAATCGAGCGTGCCGTCCTTCAATTCGAGCATCCGCATTCACGGACTGGATGGCAGGTTCACACAGATGCTGCGCGATGGCTTTCCCGTTTACTCCGGCTTTGCCAACCAAATGAGCCTCATCCAAGTTCCTTCCTTGGATTTGCGCCAGATAGAAATTATTAAAGGCAGTTCTTCCACGCTGCATGGCGGTGGAGCAATCTCAGGCTTGGTGAATCTTATTTCGCGTACGCCCGATGAGCATCGCGTGGATGTGATGGTGAATGCCAACTCCACGCTTGGCTTTAACATCAGTGCGTTTTATGCGCAGCGGTTTAATAAGATTGGCGTTACAGTTTACGGAGCGCGCAACAGCAACCGCGCGTATGACCCCGCAGGCAATAGTTTGAGCGCCATTCCCGAAACGGAACGCTACACGTTCAATCCCGCGCTCACGTTTTATTTTTCTGAAAGAACACAACTCTCCATCGCGCTCAACAGCATGTTTGAAGACCGCCTCGGTGGCGACACGAAATACATTCGTGGCGAAGGCGACAGCGTTCATGCCTTCTTTCAGCGCAACGTGACCGACCGTGTTTCATCGCAAACAACATTGCGCCACAAAATAAACGACAGGTCGTTTTTTCAAATCAAAAACAGTCTGGGCTTTTTCAAACGCGATTTGAATATGCCGGATTATGCGTTTGCGGGCAAGCAGTTCACTTCGTTCAGCGAGATGTCGTGGCAGCATAAAACGAAAAAGCTCGAATGGATTCTTGGCATAAACGAATGGACGGAGAATTTCAATGAAGACAACAGCGAGAATGTTGCCCCCCGCGATTATCAGCAATTCACGCTTGGCGCTTTCGTGCAAAATACATGGAACGTGGCGCGGTGGTTTACATTGGAAACAGGCTTGCGCACGGATTATCAAAACGACTATGGCGTGTTCGTGCTGCCGCGCTTTTCGGGATTGTTTAAAATTTCATCGCGCGTTACTGCGCGATTGGGCGGGGGCTTGGGTTACAGAACACCAACAGTATTTACCGATGCCGCAGAGCGTATTAACTATGTTGATGTGCAGCCGATTAAAGCCGATGCGATTGATGCGGAAAAATCAATCGGGGGCAATTTAGACATCAACTATAAAATGCCCGTGTTCAATAAAAAAGGAACACTTAGCATCAACCAATTAGTGTTCTACACGCGCATCAACGACCCGGTGGAGCTTGTGCAATTACCTTCAGATGAATATGAATATGCGTTGCAATCAGGGCATTATGATTCAAAAGGCACGGAAACAAATATCCGCCTGAAGTATGGTCAGTATGTGTTGCTGGCGGGTTATACGTTTGCAAAAATTCAACAGCAGTTCAATAAAACAACGAGCAGTTTTCCCTTATCAGCGCGTCATCGCGCCAATGCGTTGTTTATTTATGAAGTGCGCACGAACCTACGCATCGGTTTTGAAGCCGCTTACACCGGAAAGCAAACACTGAACGACCAAAGCACCGTGAAAGGCTATTGGATTTGCAGCATCATGGCGGAAAAAATGTGGAAGCATGTTACAGTGTTTGTGAATTGCGAAAACATGCTGAACGTGCGCCAGTCGAAGTATGAACAAATCTACACAGGTACGCTTACACAGCCGGTATTCAAAGACATCTACGCCCCCCTTGATGGTGTGCTGGCGAATGTCGGCATCAAGATTTCATTGTAGAAAATGCGGAATGGTTTTGGAGGAAATTAAAACAGGAGCTTATTGAAAACTTTTACGCATCACCGGATTTTAATAGACCTCTTTCATAATTCATTCTATTTATCTTCTCCTTTGGAGAAGAATAAAGATGAGGCGAAAAAAAAAGCGAATTATGAAAGAGGCCTAAACCCATTCTGCCTGCTCGTGTTTCTCTTGTTCGGGTGGTGGAATAAGGTTGACGCGCAGTTCACCGGCTCTACGCGCGTTGATTATCTCTTGTCCGCTTCCGCTTATGATGCGGGACAAGCCGAGCTGATTCTCATCAAAGACAATAAGGTAGTTTACAAACGTGTTTTCAGCGATGTGCAAAGTGCAAGTGAGAAGAAAGTGCGTGTTGCAGGCTCTTCTAAATGGTTGGTTGCCGCTACGCTGCTCACGCTCGTTGATGAAAAACGGATAGCGCTTGATGAACCGATTGGAAAATATCTTCCACAGTTTAAATCGGTGAAAGCAACCATCACACTTCGGCAATTGCTTTCACACACAAGCGGCTTGCCTGCGAATGTTCCTTATTTAAAGAATAAAGAATTGAGCCTTGCGCAATCGGTTGACAGCATTGTGCGAAAGACAATGCTTGTTTCTGACCCGGGCACACAGTTTTTGTATGGAAACACTTCGTATCAAGTTGCCGCACGTCTTGCCGAAGTGGTGAGCGGCAAGGATTGGGAATCGTTGTTCAAAGAAAAGATTGCGCAGCCGTGTAAAATGTATAAAACCGATTTTGGAAATCAAAAAGGAAAAAACATTGGAGAGGGTGCTTATTCCACTGCCACTGATTTTTCAAATTTCCTTGTGATGCTGTTAAATAAAGGAAGTTATGACGGAGCGCAAGTGCTCACGCAAAAATCTGTGCAGGAGATGTTTCACGACCAGACAGCAGACTTACCTGAAGAATTCACGCCCTATAAGCAGACTTCAACAATGAAATCGCAGTTCTATGGCTTGGGCGTTTCAATTGATCGCATGATTCCGCTTGACAACACAGCAACGGAAGTCAGCAGCCAGGGTGACAAAGGCTTTACTCCGTGGATTAACGTCTGTAAAAATCTCGCGGGCGTTTATTCCTTTTATGTTGATTTGAGCGATGTCGCTTCAACGATTGATGAAACAAAACTCGTGATTGATGATGCGTTCAAAGATTATTGTAAAGATGTTTCCACAAAAAGCAAAAATGACGGAACGAATGTAAATCCGGCAGCGAAACAAACGAATATTTTCTTCCGCCTCGAAAGAGAATCTAAGGTAATCTTGAATCTCTTTGACCCTTTGGGGAATGAAGTAATGCAACTGAAAAACGGCATGTTGAAAGCAGGCGATTATTCCGTGCCTGTTGATATTGCCCGCCTTAATCAGGGAGTTTACTTTTATCGCTTGGAGATTGATGGTGTGCTGGAGACGAAAAGGATTACGATAAAGAAATAGCGCATTATCGGGTACTCTCTGCCTGCTTCTTTTTTTTCTCTCTATTTTTACCCTGATGGATTTTTCGATTGAAAATATTTTATTGATAGGCTCTGTGCTGCTTTTTATCAGCATCGTTGCAAGCAAAACCACAGGCAGACTTGGTGTTCCCTCCTTGCTGCTTTTTCTCTTGGTCGGGATGCTTGCAGGTTCGGAAGGCATTGGCGGAATTGAATTTGATAATCCTGAAATTGCGCAGGCGCTTGGAGTAATCGCACTCGTGTTCATTCTTTTCTCAGGCGGACTTGACACCACGTGGAATGACGTGAAACCCGTGCGGTGGCATGGCTTGGCGCTGTCAACAGTCGGAGTGCTTATCACTGCCAGCTTAGTCGGCATTCTTGTTTCGCAATTATCTGACTTCTCACTGCTGGAAGGTTTGTTGCTGGGCGCGATTATTTCATCCACTGATGCGGCTGCGGTGTTTTCCATTATGCGCTCGCGCAATGTGGGGTTGAAAGGCAACATCCGTCCCCTGCTCGAATTTGAATCGGGCAGCAATGACCCGATGGCATATTTCCTTACCATCAGTTTCATCCAGCTTTTGGTGAATAAAGAAATGACGTTTCTCGGCCTCGTGCCTACATTCCTTCTTCAAATGTCTATTGGCGCAGCGGCAGGTTTGCTGATGGGAAAAGCGATGGTGTGGGTGATGAATAAAGTGAAACTGAATGTTGACGGGCTTTACTCAGTGCTCGCGCTTGCGATGATTTTGTTCACCTATTCCGCCACGCATTTCATTTACGGCAACGGGTTTCTTGCCGTTTATCTTGCAGCATTGGTGATGGGGCGCAGCAACTTCATTCACAAAAGAAGCCTCACCAAACATTTTGACGGGCAGGCATGGCTCTTGCAAATCATTATGTTCCTTGCGCTGGGGCTGCTCGTGTTTCCGAGTAAGATGCTGCCCGTTTTCGGCATCGGAGTATTGGTTTCTTTATTCCTCATTTTTATCGCTCGACCTGTTGCGGTGTTTATCAGTCTTGCTTTCTTCAAAGTTTCTTTCAAAGAGAAAGCGCTCATTTCTTGGGTGGGGCTGCGCGGTTCTGTCCCCATCATTTTCGCCACCTTTCCCCTTATAGCAGGAATTGAAAAATCAGAAATGATTTTTAACATCGTCTTTTTCATCGTGCTTACTTCGGTTGCATTGCAAGGCACTACGCTCCATCTCGTTGCGCAATGGCTCGGTCTTTACAAGCAGGAAGAAGTGAAAATGAAAAACCCGCTGAAGCTCACACAAAGCGAAGATTTCAGAAATGAAATGACTGAACTCACGATTCCTTCAAATAGCATGGCTTCCGGCAAGGCGATTATGGAATTAGAAATTCCGCATAGCATCCTCATTGTGCTGATCAGGAGAAATGGAAAGTATATTACACCGCGCGGCTCTACGGTAATTGAAGCGGGTGACCGCTTGTTTGTAATGACGGATGACAAGGACGAGATAAAGGGTTTGAATAAATATTTATGCAGCAGTAAAGTTTAAACTCGAAGTAACTTTACGCATCAATTTTTTACTTGAATGGAAATCTCAAACCGCTACGACCCGAAAATCGTTGAAGATAAATGGTACAAGCATTGGCTTGAACAGAAATTCTTTCGCTCTACGCCCGATGCGCGTGAGCCATATTCAATTGTAATTCCACCGCCTAACGTCACGGGCGTGTTGCACATGGGGCACATGCTCAATAACACGATTCAGGATGTGCTGATTCGCAAAGCAAGGTTGGAAGGGAAGAACCCGTGCTGGGTTCCGGGCACCGACCATGCTTCCATTGCAACGGAGGCGAAAGTGGTACAGATGCTGCGCGAAAAAAAAATCAGGAAGTCAGACATTTCCCGCGAGGAGTTTTTGAAATATGCATGGGAGTGGAAAGAGAAATATGGCGGAATCATCCTGGAACAACTGAAAAAACTCGGAGCATCCGTTGATTGGGAGCGCGTACATTTTACGATGGATGACGATTACTACAAAGCAGTGATTCGCGTGTTTGTGGATTTGCATAAAAAGGGTTTCATCTATCGCGGCTTACGTATGGTAAACTGGGATTGCGAAGCGCAAACAACAGTGTCAAACGAGGAAGTGTTGTATGCGGAAAACGGTGAAAAAAGTTTTCTCTATCACGTGCAATATCAAATCAAGGGTACAAATGATTTTATTGTCATCGCAACGCAACGCCCTGAAACGATTATGGGTGATACGGCTGTGGCGGTAAATCCCAATGATGAGCGTTACAAAAACCTCATCGGCAAAACGGTGCTTGTGCCGATGATTCACCGCGAAGTGCCTGTGATTGGCGACAATTATGTTGAAAAGGAATTTGGAACGGGTTGCCTGAAAGTAACGCCTGCGCACGACCAGAATGACTATGACATCGGTTTGCGCCATAATCTTCCTGTGATTGCTACGATTAACCCGGATGGCACACTGAACGAAAAATGCGAGTTGCCTGAATACGTTGGTAAAGACCGCTTCAAAGTGCGCAAGTTGGTGGTGGAAAGATTGAAAACGGAAAACCTGCTGGTGAAGGAAGAAGAATTTATCACGCGCGTGGGGCGCAGCGAGCGAACGAATTCGATTGTGGAGCCGATGCTTTCGATGCAGTGGTTTATTAAGATGAAAGAAATTTCAAAGCGGGCATTAGAAGCGGTGGAGAAAGACGAAGTGCAACTGCATCCCGACAAATTCAAGAACACGTATCGCCACTGGATGGAAAACGTGCGCGATTGGTGCATCAGCCGCCAGTTGTGGTGGGGACATCGTATTCCCGCGTGGTATGATGAAGCGGGGAATGTGTATGTGGCGGAAACTTTTGATGAAGCTTTGAAGCAAGTCGTCAGTCGTCAGTCGTCAGTCGTCAGCGAAGAAAACACCCTCCACCCTCCACCCTCCACACCCAACACTCTCCGGCAGGATGAAGACGTGCTCGATACATGGGCATCTTCCTGGCTCTGGCCCATCGCGGTGTTTGACGGATTCAACGATAAGTGTTTTGATAAGCAGAAAGGTAAAATCAACAAAGCGGCAAATGCGGAATTGAATTATTACTACCCGACAAAGATTCTTGTAACTGCGCCTGAGATTTTATTTTTCTGGGTGGCGCGAATGATTATTGCGGGCTATGAATATTTAGATGAAAAGCCATTCAGTGATGTGTATCTGCACGGCATTGTGCGCGACAAGCAACGCAGGAAAATGTCAAAGTCACTTGGCAACTCGCCCGACCCGCTCGACCTGATGGCGCAATATGGCGCGGATGGTGTGCGCATCGGCATGTTGTTTTCATCACCTGCGGGAAATGATTTGCTCTTTGATGAAAAGCTCTGTGAGCAGGGAAGAAATTTCTGCAACAAGATTTGGAATGCGTTGCGCCTTGTGAAAGGATGGGAAGTGCATGAAGGAAAGAATGAGCACAACGAAGCCGCTATTCTGTGGTTTGAAAACAGAATGAATCAGGTGATTGAGCAGTTGGAAAATTCCTATAAAGATTTTCGCATTTCAGAGGCGCTGCATACCCTGTATAATCTTATTTGGGATGATTTCTGTTCGTGGTATTTGGAAATGATTAAGCCACCCTTTCAGCAGCCGCTCGATAAATTCACCTACGACAAGACTGTTGATTTTCTTGAAAAGCTCATGCAAATTGCGCATCCGTTTGTACCGTTCATTTCAGAAGAAATCTGGCACACGCTGAAGGAGAGAGACGAGAAAGATTGCATCACGGTGAGCAGCTATCCGCAGGCAAAACCGTTTGACGAATCCGTTTTGAAGAAAGCAGAAACGGCAAAGGAAATCATTTCACGAATCCGTGATGCGCGCGCGCAGGCGGGCATCAGTCCGAAAGAAGAATTGCCGCTGTTGGTGACGACTGCGAATAAAACCGGATATGATTTCTTCAAAGGAATGATAATGAAACTGGCGGTTTTGAAATCCTTTGAATTCACCGCTACAGATGTAGAGAATGCTAAAACAATTCTTATCGGCTCCGATAAGTTGTTCTTGCAAATCCAAGCCAACGTGAATCCTGAAGAGGAAAAGAAAAAAATAATACAGGAGATTGATTACTACAAAGGCTTCATCAAATCTGTTTCATCAAAACTCAGCAACGAACGATTTGTAAGCGGTGCGCCAGCAGCCGTAATTGAAAAAGAGAAGCAGAAACTAGCTGATGGTGAGGCGAAACTGAAAGCGCTGGAGGAGAGTTTGGCGAAGTTGAATTAGTGTCCTTAAATCAAAAAGAGGCTGTCTCAATTGAGGCAGCCTCTTTTATTTTCTTAGAATTCAAATTATACCGAAACAACTCAGGTTTTCAAACAATTTAGCTGTAGAATGTCCGGTATTAACCAAGAGTACGTTTCGTTCCTTCGGAATCTCAACTACTCTTGGTATATTATTCCAACGCCAATTTATCGGTCAGCATTCCGTCTTTTGTTCTCAGTTGAATGAAATAAAGTCCTGCTGCCATGCGGCTCAGGTCAATGGTTTCAATGAACTGATTCTTATCAGCAGTATAATCTTTCGTAAAAACAACTTTTCCCGCAGTATCAAAAATTCTCAGTAGCGCAGGATTATCCGTGCGGAAGTCAATGTTAAAAATTCCGCTTGACGGATTTGGGAACACATTCATGTACGTCTCTTCGTTCAGCACATCGGCCGTCTGCTCATTTGTTTTGCAACCTCCCAATATCACCGTTACGGGGGTGCGTTGTGCGCTCACACATCCGTTCAGGATAGTTTCTGCATAAAAGTTGGTGGTGGCGGTGATTGCCGGAGTGATGAATGCCAAACCCGTGCCGAGCAGGTTGCCGCCCGCAGGCGCATCATACCAATTAATAGCGCCCCCGATGGGGAAACTCACCGTAAGCGTGGATGTCCATCCCGAACAAACAATTGGAGGTAACGCAATTGCCACAGGCGAGGGCGCTGTCAGCACATACACCGTAACTGGTGTTCTTGCGCTGGCGCAGCCATTGACGGTAACAGTTGCCCAATAGGTGGTTCTTACTGTTAAAGGTGGAGTAGCGTAGGAGGTTCCTGTTGCTATCGGAGTGCCGCCAACGGGAACATTATACCAATCCACCGTTCCTACAGGTACAACTGCATTGAGCGTGGATGTAGAGCCTGCGCAAATTCTGTTTGGCGAAGCGGACAATTTAGGAGGAAGCACAAACGCATTCACATTTACTACCACCATAGTGCGCGGACTGACGCATCCATTGGCAACCGCTTCAACAAAAAATCTTGTATTTGTTGTAAGCGTTAATGTGGTGTAGCTTGCGCCAATCCAAACAGGAAGCCCTCCGGTTGGAACAGTATACCACGCATACGTTCCTCCTGCGGTTGAAGGCGTCAATGTAGCAGAAGTTCCGTAGCAAATTGTTTGTGCAGCAACATTAGGCGCAGCGGGAATTGGATTTACAGTAACGGTTACTGCGCTTCGAGGTCCCGTGCAGACGCCAAGCGTGTTGTCAGCATAAGCGGTAAATGTGGTTGTGGCAGATACCGTGAGCACAGGCGTGGTGAACACTCTTCCTGTTCCAAGCAGATTGCCACCGGTTGGAGCATCATACCAATTGACAGTTCCAGCAAGGGTTCGTGCCACTAATGTTGTGGTGTTTCCGGAACAAATCACTGCGGGGCGCGCAACGATATTTGGCGCAGGCGGAGTCGGATTCACTGTAACGACAACTGCGGCAGGCAAACTCACGCATCCGTTTGCATCAGTCGTTTGCACCCAATAAACAGTAATGAATGCAAGCGCAGGCGTTGTAAATGTTGCGCCTGTGCTGAGCAATGTTCCACCGATGGGAAGGTCATACCAGTCGTAAGTTCCGCCTGGTCCGGTTGCGGTTAATGTTGTCGAAGTTCCTGAGCAAATTGTTGCGGGAGCAACTGCCGGTGAAGCAGGTAATGAATTCACTGTTACTGTAATAGCAGTTCTTGCACTCGTACAACCGTTCGCGTCTGTTTCCTGCACATAATATGTTGTTGTGTTTAATAACGGTAGTGTGGCATAAGTTGGTCCAACCCAAAGCAGGATTCCTCCGGTGGGTGCGTCAAACCAGGTGAATGTACCGCTTCCACCCGTAGCAGTAAGCACACTGGAAACTCCCTGACAAATAGTAGCAGGTGATGCAGTAATTGTCGGAGCAGCAGGAATCGGATTTACCGCAACGGAAACCACAGTTCTTGGTCCTGCACAATTTCCGCGCACGGGTTCAGCCCAATAAGTTGTGGTTGTTGTCAATGCTGGTGTTGTGAAAATTGCACCCGTGCCCACAAGATTTCCGCCTGTGGCTGTGTCATACCAATTAATCGTTCCAAGCACAGGAACGGTTGAAGTGAGTACCGATGAGCTACCTGAGCAAACGGCAGCAGGCAATGCAATAACGATTGGCGAAAGCGGCTGCGGGTTGGGGTCAATGTTTACTACAACCGGTGTTCGCGCACTCACATCTGTTCCGATAGTTGTTTGCACCCAATAGGTTGTAGTCGCGAAAAGTGCAGGTGTGGTATATGTTGCACCTGTTGCGATTGCAGTTCCACCGATTGCTGTATTAAACCATTCGAAATTTCCACCGGAAGCAGTTGCAGTTAGTGTGGAAGATGTTCCCAAACAAATCGGATTTGGTGAAGCAGATGCAGTTGGCGCTGGCGGAATCGGATTTGCTGCGCTTTGGTTGCACGAGAAACGGTTGAAAAAATTCCAAATCTCTGCGCTTGCATTAATGTCGCGGTTAATCGTGCCAAGCCCGCCTAAAAGAACGGTTGTGCCGGGCCATTGATGCCCTCCTCCGTTCACTTTTAATAATTGCACTTCTGCGCCATTATCGCAAGGGCTCCATGCCCAACGGTCAACCGTTGACAGGTCAAAAGGGTTGGTGTTTGGAAGCGCGGTGATCGTTGGATTTCCTGAGCAATTATTATTATTGAACAGCCAGTATGCAAGCACATCATTCACCGATTTAAAACCAACGATTCCGTTGAAAGGAACAATTGCATCAGCAGTTCCGTGAATGTGCAGCACGGGTACGCTGCGCGTTGGTGCGCATGTTGCAAAAGCAGCATCAGTAATCACGCCAGAAACAGGCGCGATAGCAGCAAAACATTTCGTTGATTCGCACGCCAGCTTGTAACTCAAAAAACCACCGTTGGAAAGTCCGCAGGCATACAGACGGTTAAGGTCTGCTCCGTAAAGATTCACCATCTCGTCAGCAAGCGCATCAATAAAACCTACATCATCCGCAGTAGATGCTCCGGGAATCCCAAAGCCCACATTCCACGACCCGCCAATACCGTCAGGATACACCGCGATGAAATTATTTGTTTCCGCCACCGCATTCATGCCGGTTACCTGCATCATGCGTTGCCCGTTCATTGTTAGTGCATGCAGCACAAACACCACAGGAAGGTTTGAGCCGGCAGTATAGGAAGTTGGTAAATAAGCAATATATGTTCTATTTAATCCGCCCTGACTTAAGATGCCGCTGGTAACTTGCGCTTTAAGGTTCAGCAATCCGAAAAGCAAGATGAATAGAAACAAAAAGAACTTTTTCATGATGTTCATTTTTAAAGTGAAAGAAAGCAAGGCAATTGTATGAAAATCCCGGAAACAACTGAAATACGCTCAGGTTAATTCAGCTTCTATTTTTAGAAAAAAGGAACCTTCAAAATGCGATTTATACAAAACCATTTTATTACTTTGTAAAAAATGAAGGCAACGCAGAGGCGCTGCCCGGCATCCTTTAATACATAATCAAAAGCGTTGGAGCAATCAACCGATTCCCTTTTTCAACTGATACGCGCCCTTTCAAAGGCAGAGAAGCGTTACTTCAGGGTTTTTTCCGGGTTGGAAGGCGCTGGCTCAAAAAGTTATCTCGTGTTATTTGACATTATGAGCGGGATGAAAAATTATGACAAGGAAATGTTGAAGAAAAAAATCAAAGAAAGGAACCTTTCAACAGACCTTTCTAAAACGCGGCAATACCTTTTTGACGCGCTCATCAAATCGCTTATCTTTTTTTATTCTGAAAATGACAGTGAGTTCAAAACACGCCTTCAATTGATGCAGCTTTTGGTGCTGAATAAAAAGGAGTTGTTTAGCTTGGCGCAAAAAAAACTGAAAATCTTTGAGCGCAATTGCGCCAGGCAGAACAGAACATTATTGCTTGCAGAGACTTATGCGCTCATGAAAACAAACGCATTTAACCTATTCCTCAATAATTATGACAACGACAACTTGCATGAATTGATGAAGAAAGAAGAAAGCAATCTGCAATTGCTGATGAATGAAAGCAAATTCCGAAGTCTGATGATGCAGGCGCTTACGCTCATCAAGGAGGAGAACAGAATGCAACATGATGTTGTTACGGAAGAATATAAAAAACTGGAAAGCAACCCCTTGTTGCAGGAAGCCGGTAAAGCAAAAACACTGCGCTCAAAACTGATTTACCTGAGCCTGATGAGTATTATCAAATTCAAACTGAAGAAAAATGAAGAAGCGCTAAGTAATGCCAGCGAATATCTCCGGTTGCTTGAAAAAAATAAGCATTTGCTGAAGCGTAACACGTTTTACTATATCGTGGGTTTGCGTAACAAGCTAATTGCTTTGATGGAATTAGAAAGACACAGGGAAGTGAAGGCTGTGCTCAGTAAGTTGAAAAATGTAAGCTGCCAGAACGTCAACCAGGAGGCAATTAAATTCAGAACTTATTATACCTTCTCCCTCCTTACGCTGATGAATTCCGGTGATTATGAAAGCGCGTCAAAACTGATTCCGGATATAGAAAAGGAATTGACAAGCTACGGAGGCTTGATTGACCGTTACTCTGCGCTTCAGATGCTCCTTTTGATGGCAGAAGTGCATTTTGGAACAAAAGATTTTGACAAAGCAGTTACACTGACCAATCACATTCTCAATGAGCCGCAAATCAATGACTATATCAACCTAAACATCGTTTCAAAAACCACGCTGCTGATGGCACATTATGAGTTGGGAAATTTCAGGCTACTGCCATCACTCGCGCGTTCCACACTCAGGCAGTTGAATTCAAATGGCTTCGAAAATACTTTTGAAAGTGCATTTGTGAAAGCATTCATGGAAAAGCAAATCAGCGAAGCAACTTTCAATCAATTGCTTTCCGAAGTTGAAACGCTGATAAGAAGCGGAAAACAACCGCTGCTGTTTGACTTCAGAAAAATAAAACGGTTTTTAAAAGAAAATGCGGTTGCTGAAGTAATGGTTGATTAAAAAAAATGAAATATCAGACAATCCAAAATGCTATGCAATTCAAATTCGGAATTGAGAGGACGCTGATTTTCATTTACGCTTTTTACTTTTGTACAATTCCCTGAAATTAATTTCTAAATTATAACCCCACATTTTTTTAAAAAACAATTTTCATGAAATCACTACAAGTAATTTTTGTTTTTCTCATCGCGCTGATGCCGCAGTTTCTTGTTGCGCAAATCTCCATTGTAACAGGGGATATGCCGGTGGTGGGTGATACTCTTTATACTGCAACCGACAGAACCGTTGCCGGAATCACCATCGGCAGCGCTGGCGCAAACATCATCTGGGACTTCAGCTCCGTTTCGCAGGAAGAGCTGAACACCACGTATGTAAGAGCGCCTGCTGCCACGCCCTATGCCGCAAATTTTCCCAACGCCACGCTTGCAATCACAACCAATTTCGTGGATTACATTTTTATCAGAAATACTGCTGGCACTTACACTCCGCATGGCATAGCCGGTGATTTACTCGGAGTTGGTCTTATCACGGATGTACAGTTTTCTCCAACCGCTGACCAATACAGGTTTCCGACACAATATGCAGGCACATTCTCCGGAAATTCCGGGTTTGTGAAAACCATTCTGGCTGCAAATTTGCCGCAGGCATTAAGAGATTCAATTCAGGCGCAGCTTCCTGTGGGCGTTACCTTGCTTCAGGTGCGGGCGACATACACCACCAACTACTTGGATAACATTGATGGATGGGGAAAGGTCATTACACCGGTGTGCAGTTATTCTGCATTGCGGCAGAGAAGGCAGGAATACACGCAAACGATAATTGAAGCGCAAGTTTCCATTTTTGGCTTTCCGAGTTGGCAACCCGTCAGCAACACGCGCGACACGTTGATTAATTACAATTGGCTGGCGAAAGAAACGAAGCTTCCTGTGGTGACAGTTGCTTTTGATGCGACAGGCATAAACGTGAACGCTGTAACTTATTCATTGATACCTCCAGCGTTGGATGCCGACTTTATCGCAAGTAAAACATCGCTCTGTCCCGGTGATGGCATTGATTTCACTGACCTCAGCAACGGATGCCCCACAGCATGGCAATGGACTTTCACGGGCGGAAATCCTTCATCATCTGCATCACAAAACCCTGCCAATATCACTTACAACACGCCAGGAACTTATCCGGTGGTCTTGCAAGTAACGCAAAGCGGACAAAGCAACACGGAAACAAAAGCGGGTTACATTACTGTAACCAATCCCGTTGCAAATGCCGGTGTGGATGATACGATTTGCCTCGGGGGAAATGCCACGCTCACTGCTTCAGGTGGAGGAACTTATTTGTGGAGTACAGGAGCTACAACCACATCAATTTCTGTTAGCCCGGCTTCGTTTTCTAATTACACTGTAACCATTACGAATGCCAGCGGCTGCACTGCTTCTGATGAAGTATCGGTTTCTGTAAACCCATTACCTGTGGCAGATGCGGGTATCACTGATACAATCTGTTCGGGTGAAACAGGTTCGCTCACTGCAACCGGTGGCGTTTCCTATTTATGGAATACGGGAGTCGCATCGTCCACTTTATCTGTGAGCCCATCCGCCACAACAACCTACACTGTTTCAGTTGCAGATGCCAATGGATGCGCTGCTTCCGATACTGCTTCTGTTGTCGTGTTGTCGCTTCCGCTTGCAGATGCCGGAGTTAACGATACGATTTGCAAGGGACAAACCGGAACGCTCACCGCATCGGGCGGGATTACTTATACATGGAACACGGAAAGCATTTCAACACAATTATCGGATGCTCCCATTGCAACAACTTCCTACACCGTTACTGTAACGGGAGCCAATGGATGTACGGCAAGCGACAATGCTTCCATCGTTGTAAATCCGCTTCCCGCAAAAGAACTTTTTGACTTGACGATATGCTTTGGCAGCACAACCATTCTGGATGCAGGAAATCCGGGTGCTGCTTTCATTTGGTCAACAGGTGAAACTGCACAAACAATTTCCGTGAGCACTGAAGATGAATATTCCGTGACGATTACTGACGAAAACGGATGCAGCAACTTCGATACTGCTTCTGTATCAGTGGGGTTCAGCTTAACAGTCAATCTCTCCGACCATGAAATTTGCCAGGGAGAAAGCGTTCCGCTGAATGCAGGAAATCCCGGAACCACGCATAGCTGGTCAACCGGAGAAACAACGCAAACAATCATTGTATCCGTATCAGGAATTTACAGTGTTACCGTTTCAGATGCTATTGGCTGCAGCGGAGAAGATAGCAGCATTGTGCTTGTAAATCCGTTACCCAACGCTGATGCCGGAGTAAATGATACGATTTGTTTTGGCGACACAGGTTCATTGACCGCATCAGGCGGAATCCTTTACGCATGGAGCAACGGAAGTGGGGCTGCTTTCTTTTCAGAGTCACCCGCTTCCACTTCCAACTATACAGTTACCGTAACAGACGGAAACGGATGTTCTGCTACGGATGATGCGATGATTATCGTTCAGGCATTGCCTGTTGCAGATGCGGGTGAAAACGATACGATATGCGTTGGAGAAACCAGTGCGCTTCAGGCATCAGGAGGAGTTGACTATTTGTGGAACAGGGGCGATACTTCTTCTGCTATTTCCGCAAGCCCGCTATTCACGGAGAGCTACAGCGTAACCGTTACAGATACAAATAATTGTTCTGCATCTGACATCGTAGCAATTGTTGTCAATCTGCTTCCTCCTGCAAATGCAGGCGCGGATGACTCACTCTGTATTGGAGAAAATATTGACCTGACTACAAGTGGCGGAACGGGCTATGCATGGAATACGGGCGAGACAACTTCAACAATCAATGTAAGTCCTTCTGCTGATTTGATTTATTCTGTTACTGTAACGGATGCCAACGGATGTTCAGCCGATGATAGCGTCAGCATTTTTGTGTTTGCTTTACCTGTTGTTGATTTTTCAGGGTTGGATTCTGCTTATTGTCCGTATGATGCAGCAGTAAATTTATCGGGAACTCCCACTGGTGGAACATTCATTGGTGATGGAATTTCGGGAGATGATTTTATTCCTGCATTAGCAGCTACAGGGAGCGCTACATCCGTAACTTATTCTTATAGTGATGCAAACAATTGCACAGCGAGTAAAACGACTTCAACCCTTGTTTATCAGGATGTGAACGCAGCTTTCACTGGTCTGAATTCCAGCTATTGCCAAAATGCAGCATTCATCACACTGTTCGGAACGCCTGCGGGCGGAACATTCAGTGGTCCCGGGATAACGGGAAACCACTTTGACCCGTTGGGTTTGGTTGCCGGAAATTCTTATGATTTGGTCTATGTTTTCACAGATACAACAGGCTGCATTTTCAGCGACCCAGCATCAGTGGCGGTAGATCCCTTGCCGGTAGTAAGTATCTCCGGTTTGGATTCGCTTTATTGTTCGGATGATGCTCCTGTAACGCTAAACGGCTCTCCTGCGGGAGGAAGTTTCAGCGGAGCAGGAATTACGGGCGATGTGTTTTATCCTGATGCGGTTGTCGCGCCAAACGCTTACCTCCTGACGTATTCCTACGCTGACGGAAACGGATGCACGGATTTGGCGAAAGCAAACGTAACGGTGGAAGAATGTACGGGAGAAAAAAATTATTCCCTTCAGAATGATTTCACGATTTATCCCAACCCCGCGCAAGACAGATTGTTCATCCGTTCAAGCTTAGCCGATGAAGCGCATTTCAGGCTTTATACCATGACCGGAAAAACGCTTCAATCTTTCACGAACCGGAATGTACAGGAAATGATGATATCAATTGCTGAGTTGAGTAGTGGAATTTATTACTTAGAAATGTTGAGCGGAACGCAGAAGATGGTAAGAAAAGTTGTGGTGCAGCGATAGGTAAACATTCAGCGCGATAAAAGATTTGTTATTTTTCTTCCAAATCAAATAATCCAAGAAACTGCACGAACGCGATTTGTCCGCCATCCACTTTTATTTCACCGCTTAGATAGGTAGCAACAGGCTTGCGGATTTTTGCCGCAAGTTCCTTCCACACTGTTTCCTTTACATGAATTGTAATATCCGGTGTGCCGGTTGCGAAGGGCTGCACTTCTGCAACACCGTTGCGCACTTCCACCATCCACTGCGCTTTTGTGTCGGTGAAGTCAAACATCACGCGCTGATGCACTTGCGAGCTTTTTTCGGGATTCAAATGCGCAGCCATGCTATGAAAAATTACCGACAGCGGAATATCGCGCACCAACTCAGTTGTCGGTTTTATAAGCCCTGCATTTTTTAAGCCCCGTAATTCAAGCGCGCACGTGAGATAATAATTCCGCGCATTGGGGTTTGATTGCGCTTTGCCTAATTCAATCAGCGCATTTATTCTATGTGCAATGGCATTTTCATCATTCGGATAAAGCGTTAAATAATAATCCGTCAATTCAAGCAGCCATTGATATTCCTGTTGCTTTGATGCGTTTTCGATTTGTGCAAAAAGTTTTTCTTTTCCTCCGGCAAGCCGTTCGATATTTTTTGCGCGTTCCTTTTTATCAAGTGGCAACAGCGTAGTGGGATTGCCGTCAAAGAAACCCATATAGCCGTCAAACACAGAGCGGACAGACCATTCTGCTTTTCCATAAAATTCATTTAGCCATTCGGAGCGTTGCAGGTGTTCGGGAAGAATCACCGTTTCAGCAAGCTCATCAGGTGTCAATCCTTTGTTCATGCCGCGCACGGTTTGGTCATGCACGAATTGAATCGCATCACGATAATCAGTGAGCGTTTGAAAAATTATTTCTTCACCAATGATTGGTTCCGTATGACTTGGGATGATAATCTTAGGATGCAAGTAGCGCATCACATCCAAACTGTTTTTCCAGAGGTTGATGTCGCGATAGGGCGTACCGCGAATCGTGTAAAGGTTTGGAAAAGCCTTGTAAATATTATCACCGCATAGGAGTGTTTTGCTTTCCGGCAGCCAAACAAAAAGCTGGTCGGGCGTCTCACCTGGCGCGTGATAGAATTTCAAATGAATGCCCGCAAGCGTTACATCCAATGAATCTTTAAAGAGTACCGTAGGGCGCAGCGTATGTATTTCCGCATCTTTGTCAATCTGCAAATGCGGACCGATGCCGCAGTTCACATGCGCGTTGCTGTCTAAGAAAACACCGAACATGCGATAAGCGCGCTTCTCCGTGATGTCACGCAACAGCGCATTTGTTTGATTGAGGTAATACGGCAACAATTCCTGCGCATACACATCTACAGTTTTATTTTCTGCAAATGCAGCCGCGCCACCCGTATGGTCGGTGTGGAAGTGCGTGTAGATAATCGCTTTTACCGGTTTGCCGCAAATGCTGTCGAAAGCCGCTTTCACTTCCCTGCCGCTTTTCATGCTCTCCATGCAATCAATAATTAGTACGCTGTCTTTTCCTTCGACTAAAATGCTGTTGGCAAGTCCGTAGCCGATAGCAACGTAAATGTTGCTGCCGATTTTTTCGATGCGCTTTTTAAAAATATCGCTGTGTGCAGTAAGTTCAGCAGGAGAGGCGACATGCTGCTGTGGCGTGTTTCTTTCCCCGCAACTTTGAAACAGGAAAGGAACAAACAGCAGGAAAATATTTTTATGCAAGCGCATCGCGGGCGGAAATTAAGAATTACGAATTAGGCATTACAAAATTGAATTATAGCACCCCTCAACACGATCATCGCAGAAAGTATTTACAACTTAGGACGCTCGATTTTATTTTTTATCGGAGGAACGGTCTGTAGGTATGCAAAGATTGCTTTCGCTTCATGGTCAGTGAGCTGCATATAAGGCATCATTGGGTAGCGCAAGGCTGGCTCTCCGTCTTTCAATCCGAATCGCAATGCATTTACAAATTGTTCTTCCGTCCAGTTTCCGATTCCGGTTTCTTTGTCGGGAGTGATGTTGGCGGTGGGCACTATTTCTTTCCCTTCCATGTCAAGGGTTTTATTACCGCCACCCATAAAGCCTTCGCTCTTTTCGGGTTCCAGCACATTCATTGTTTTGAAATCAGCGGAATGGCAAGCGTAGCAATCAAGATTAAAGGTGAGGTACTTGCCAAGTTCCACGAGGTTTGTCGTGTCAGGAAGCGGAATTTTTTTTTCAGGCAGGGGGAGTGGCTTGAATGCCACCCGCGAAAGGAACTTTACAAGGAAAGAAGGTTCACAGGGAATATCAGCCACCGCAGCCGCTGCCACCAGCGGGTCGTCAGAGCGGAGAAAGGCGATAACCGCCTCTACATCTTCATCAGCCATGTGCGCAATCTTCGCCATGTAAGGGGGCGCATACTGCCCGTCACGCTTGATGCCGGTGCGCAACAGAAAGTATAACTCGCCATCGGTCCATGAGCCGATGCCATAAGTTTTATCCTGCGTGATGTTTTGGGAATAGATTGCTCCGAATTCTTTTGGCACATCGCGCATGAGCATTCCGGTGAGCAATCCTGTCTCGGAATTCTTATGGCAATTAGCGCATAAAATCAATGCGAGCTTCTTTCCTCTTTCTACTTTTTCGGGAGTAATGGTTGCGTGATAATCCTGTTGCACAATTTCATAATACGGAATGTCAGTGAAATTCAGGTAGGCAGCGCCAGCGACTAACACTACTGCAACCACTCCGAAAAATCGAAGAAGATATTTCAATATTTTTTTCATGCGTGCTGTTTTTAGACGATGTGAATTTATAAGAAATTCTGAATTCAAACAAGTTCACAATTATTGTTGGACATGTCTGAGTCTGTTAAAAATCTATTCGGGAGGATGCGCATAAAACGAAGACAACAAAATGGAGGCTTCTATTCATTTTTTCGTTTACGGTTTTTTAAAAGTCCTCAGCACTTTTCAGCACTGTTGACGCCCAAAAGCAGTTAGCATTCCATGCAAGTCTCTGGCAAGATGCCGTTTGATGTCGAATACGTTATTTCTACATCATACTTTTCTTCCATATCGCAGTTTTTCAACGCTTTTCACATCCAAGAATCAAGAACCTGATTGAACTCACGCTCCTTATTGATACGAACCGTGCCAGCCATTATTTAAAAGCCGTTCTAAATAGATAACTGCAAATTCAGGCTACACCCCTTTCACATGCTTCGTATAGTTAAACCAATCAAGTTGAAAGGAAGGCGCGTTGTAAAAAAGTTTATAGAGTGAAAGGTTTTGGTGGGGATATTCATCCATCTTGCTCAAATCATCGCCTAACAGGGTGCAGAGTAGTGAACGCATTGCCCTGCCATGATTGCACAGCAGGATTTTTTTATGAGGCGAAGGCTTTAGCACGTTTTCAATAAAGCGCAGTTGGCGTTGCTGTAGTTCAACGGGGCTTTCGCCTCCGGGAATTTTTTCAATTAGTATTCCCGAACGCCATTTCTTGAGCATATTCATATAATCCTGAGAGGTGGCGCTGTCGGGCAGTTTGCCTTCATAAATGCCCCAGCTAATTTCATCCAAATCCTGGTGAGGGTGAATGGCGTGACCGGCATCCACAAAGGGCTGTACAGTCTGTTGTGCGCGGGCAAGCGATGAGGTGTAAATAATTTCAAAAGCCTCTTTTTCAAAATGAGAGAAAAAAGCCTCCGCCTGTTTTTTGCCGCGCTCATTGAGCGATGAGTTCACTCCCCTACCCTGCACAATACCTTGTTTGTTTAAATCGGTTTCTCCGTGCCTGATGATATAGATTTCCTTCTGCATGATGTATCTTTACGCGCCCGTTTTGCGGGCAAAGATAATTCCACCTGCGCATGGCGTTTACACAAAATATCATCAGCATTTACAACCTGATTAACGAATGCCTCCAGCGACATTTGCCTTTTGCGGCATACCGACTTCCGGGCGACAAAGGCGTGCAACTTGTTCTTCAGGAAAATCCGAAAGTGCATGAGTTGGCAAACGATGAAAAGCTCGCTGCCAACAAAGGCTTTGCATTTTATCCATTTCCCGGCTCTCATGCGCCCAAGGCATTTATAAAAGCTGATTTTCACCTGTGTGAAGAGAATATTACAGAAGCGGCAATTATTGGAGTATTAACAAGAGTTGGATTTTCTCAAAACGGCTATAAGAAATCTTATCCCCATCAGGCAACAAAAAAAGAATATTGTGATGGTGTGGAACAAATCATAAGCGAAATCAAAAAAGGAACACTTCAAAAAGGCGTGCTTTCGCGGGTACATTTAGAAAATGTACAAGAAGGGTTTTCATCCGTGGAATTGTTTAAGCGATTAGTGAAAATTTATCCCAATGCCTGCGCATACATCACCTACATTCCCCACACAGGATTATGGATTGGCGCTACTCCTGAACTGCTCTTGCAAACAGAGGATAATGAATTACGCACCGTTTCTCTTGCAGGCACTAAGAAGGTAGAGGGCGGACGCAGTTTCAACTGGGGATTGAAAGAATTGGAAGAACAAAAAATCGTGACTGACACGATAAAGGCATGTCTGGAAAAATATTTCCCCAACCGTGTGGAAACATCTGCCCCTGCCACTGTAATAGCAGGTCCGATGGAGCATTTGAAAACAACTTTTAAGGTGAATGCGGAGAAGCACAAAATAAATGAAGCGATTGATGCTTTGATAAATGATTTGCACCCCACGCCTGCAGTGGCAGGAATGCCTAAACAGGCTGCACTCGACATCATTAGAAAAACGGAAAAGCACAATCGCGACTATTATACCGGTTTCCTTGGTCCGGTAAATATCGAAGAGAAGACTTCTTTATTTGTAAACCTGCGCTGCCTTGAAGTATTGGACAAACACCTTGCATTGTATGTTGGCGCAGGCATCACCGCAGCATCTGATCCCGATGCCGAATGGGAAGAGACGAAACTGAAAACAAAGACGCTGCTGAATGTGTTGTAACTACCTTGCGCATTTTTGATGAACACCGACAAAATCTGGATTCGAGACATTGCTGAAGTTTGTGCAGCGAAAGGCGTTCAGAAAGCTGTGATTTCGCCCGGGTCGCGTTCAGCGCCTTTGGTTATTGCTTTTAACAGGCACCCTGCTATTGAATGTATCCAGGTGATTGATGAGCGTGTTGCCGCATTTTTTGCATTAGGCATCGCGCAGCAAACGGGAAATCCTGTGGCGCTTATCTGCACATCGGGCAGCGCAGCGCTTAATTATGCCCCAGCCATCGCAGAAGCATATTACCAGCGCGTACCGTTAATCATTCTCACCGCTGACCGTCCCGATGAATTGATTGAGCAGCGTGACGGACAAACTATCCGGCAGCAAAATGTTTACTCAAATTATATCCGCAAGAGTTTTCATCTGCCTGTTGTTGGCGAACACGAAGATGACCGTTGGTTTTCAGCGCGCATCATTTCGGAAGCGCTGAATGTTGCCGTGCATCCTGTTCCCGGTCCCGTGCATGTGAATGTTCCATTGCGTGAACCGCTTTACAATGTGAAAGAGGATGCGGAATATGTGCAACCGAAAGTTATCGAGCAGTTGCAACCTGTTTCAACTTTAAGCGAGGCAGATAAAACAAGCTTGCAAAATGAATGGACAAAATATAAAAGCAAGCTGCTGATTGTCGGGGGGATGTTTGATACTGGCAAGACTTCCTCTAATCTGACAGAAGCATTCGCTAAGCTGATGCGTGACCCTTCGGTAGTTGCACTTACTGAATCCTCCTCCAATCTTCCGGTGGAAGGTGTAATTCCGATTATAGACCCTGTGCTGGAGGCAATGCCGAAAAATGAAAAAGCATCGTTCACACCTGAGTTGCTTGTAACAATAGGCGGAGAAATTGTTTCCAAAAAAATAAAAGCATTCTTCAGAGCAAACAAGCCAAAAGCACATTGGCATATAGATATCAGCGGTGACCATGTTGACACCTACAAATGCCTGACAAAAGTGATTGCACTGAGAATGCCTGATTTTCTTGATGTAATAAAAGATGCGCAGCATCAACAATCAGACTTTCGCAATAAATGGCTTGCTGTGAATGAAGAAGCAAAAAAAATCCGGGAGGACGTATTGAAGCAATCTCCCTACAGCGACTTTACCGTTTTTAATGAATTGCTCAGGTCGCTGCCGGATAATTGCAATCTGCATTTAGGAAACAGCACTCCTATTCGTTATGCAAATTTATTTGAAGTGAATCCGACTGTTACCGTGAATTGCAATCGCGGCACCAGCGGAATTGACGGTTGCTCAAGCACAGCGGCAGGCGCGGCTTTTTCAAATCAAATACTGACCACGCTTATTACTGGCGACATCAGCTTTCTCTATGACAGCAACGCCTTGTGGAATAAGCATCTGCCGAAAAACCTCCGCATCATCATTCTGAATAACTCCGGTGGAAATATTTTTCGCATCATCCCCGGACCTTCCTCATTAAACGAGTTGGAAGAGTATTTTGAAACAAAGCAGGAACAAACAGTTGAACATATCGCAAAGGCATTTTCGCTTCCTTATTATTTTTGCGATGACATGCAGTCGCTGAAAACGCAATTGAAAGATTTCTATAAACCGCAAGAGAAAGCAGCAATACTGGAAATTAAAACTCCAAATGAAACAAGCGCGAAAGTGTTGCAAGAATACATGAACATGAAGTAATGTGCTGATATGCCAATGTGCCAATTAATGAAATAAAAAGACAATCTTAGAAAAAATGAAAAAAGAAAAAGCAAAACGTAAGTGGACTCCGATAAAAAAATATTCGGAAATTCTCTTTGAATATTATGAGGGCATCGCAAAGATTACGATTAACCGCGAGCGCTATCGCAATGCGTTCACGCCTCAAACGAACATTGAGATGATTGAGGCAATGGATATTTGCCGCGAACGTCAGGAAATCGGAGTGGTGATTCTCACTGGTGCAGGCGACAAGGCGTTTTGCAGCGGAGGCGACCAAAACGTGAAAGGCATTGGCGGCTATGTCGGAAAAGATGGAGTGCCGCGTCTGAATGTTTTGGATTTGCAGAAAAGAATCCGCTCGCTTCCCAAGCCTGTGGTTGCAATGGTGAATGGTTACGCTATAGGTGGCGGTCATGTGTTGCATGTGGTATGCGACTTGACAATAGCATCTGACAACGCCATCTTTGGACAAACCGGACCGAAGGTCGGCAGCTTTGACGCAGGCTTCGGTTCCTCTTATCTCGCAAGAATTGTCGGACAAAAGAAAGCGCGTGAGATTTGGTTTCTCTGCGAACAATATTCTGCGAAAGAAGCATTAGAAATGGGATTAGTGAATAAAGTTGTTCCCCTGAAAAAACTTGAAGATACAACTGTGGAGTGGTGCAACATCATGTTGCAACGAAGCCCGCTTGCCTTGCGCATGATTAAGTGCGGAATGAATGCCGAATTAGATGGACAAGCAGGAATCCAGGAATTAGCGGGTAACGCTACCCTACTCTACTATTTTACTGCAGAAGCGCAAGAAGGCAGAAATGCCTTTATTGAAAAACGCGCTCCGGATTTTAAGAAGTTTCCAAAATTTCCATAACGCTTGTCACTCAATATCAAATCCTGGCTGAAAGCTTTTCGCCTCCGTACGCTTCCACTTTCAATGTCCACAATTGCAATGGGAAGTTTCCTTGCAGGCGCTGAAGGAAAATTCAATTGGCTGCTATTTTCATTGTGCATCACCACTACCCTATTTCTGCAAATACTTTCTAACCTCGCCAATGATTATGGCGACACAGAACATGGAGCCGATTCGGTTGAAAGAGTTGGTCCGGCAAGAGCGGTGCAGAGCGGAGAAATCTCCATGCAGTCAATGAAAAATGCAATGTACTTCTTTGGATTTCTTGCATTGGCTTCTGGTGTTGCGTTGCTCTCTGCAAGTTTTGGCAATCAACTCTCTTATCGTTTTCTTTTCTTTTTCGGTTTGGGCTGCGGTGCAATTGCAGCAGCAGTAAAATATACCGCAGGAAAAAACCCTTATGGCTACAAAGGCTTAGGAGATTTATTTGTGTTTCTTTTTTTTGGAATTGTCGGTGTAGCCGGAACGTATTATTTGCAAACACAACAATTGAATCCCGCTATTCTTCTTCCTGCTATTTCCATCGGATTTCTTTGTGCTGGCGTACTCAACGTAAATAACATGCGCGACAGAATCAGCGATATAAATGCAGGAAAAATCACAATGGCAGTTCGGCTGGGCGCAACCAATGCAAAATACTATCACTTCGCATTAATTACGTTGGCGTGGATTGCGATTATCGCTTACACCCTCATGAATTTCAACTCGCCTGTACAATTTATTTTTCTTGTTACTCTCCCTCTCTTTGTCATTCATTTAATAAAAGTGCTTGGCAATAAAGAACCGGCATTGCTCGACCCGCAACTCAAAACATTAGTGCTTTCCACTCTCGCCTATTGCATTACTTTTGGCATCAGCGAACTGCTGAACCGATGATTTCCAAAAGCCTTCAGGCTTACTTTATTCCTCATACGCTCCTTTTTAAAAAACCCAGCGGCACATCCCGGGGCATTCTGCAAGAGCGAAAAACCTGGTATTTGATAGTGCATCAAAAAGATCATCCTGAAATTCGAGGCATTGGTGAATGCGCGCCTTTAAAGGGTTTAAGCATTGACGACCGAAGTGATTTTGAAACCGTTTTAGGAAAGTTGTCCAATGACATTAATAATTATCCGCATTGGCTGCGGAATAAATTATGTGATTTCCCTTCCATCAAATTCGGTTTGGAAACTGCACTGCTTGATTTTTGCAACTCGGGCAAACAGATTTTATATCCTTCAGATTTCACAAAAGGAAAAGATTTTATCCGCACGAACGGATTGATTTGGATGGGAGATTTCAGCGGCATGAAAAAACAAGTGGAAGAAAAAATCGCTGATGGTTTCACTTGTATTAAAATGAAAATCGGAGCGATTGATTTCAACAAAGAACTTGCGCTGCTAAAATTTATTCGCGAGAAATCTTCCTCAAAAAAAATCGAATTACGCGTTGATGCAAACGGTGCATTTTCTCCAAAAGACGCGATGCGGAAATTAGAACTGCTTTCAAAATTTGAAATTCATTCTATCGAGCAGCCCATCAAACACGGGCAATGGAAAGCAATGAGCGCTTTATGCAAAAACACTCTGATTCCAATCGCGCTTGATGAAGAATTAATTGGAATAATGTCGCGCGATGAAAAAAGAAAACTGCTCGATGCCATTCAGCCGCAATACATCATTCTAAAACCCACACTTATTGGCGGGTTCACTGAGTCTTTAGATTGGATTAAAGCCGCTAAAGAAAGAAATATCGGCTGGTGGATTACTTCCGCGTTGGAATCAAACATCGGGCTGAATGCAATCGCACAGTGGACATATACGCTTGAAAATAAAATGCCGCAGGGATTAGGCACAGGAAAACTTTTCACGAACAATTTTGAATCTCCGTTGCATTTGAAAAGTGAGCGACTGTATTTTAATCCAAAACTTGCTCCTTTTCCATCGCTCCCTACATCAAAAAGAAAAGCAACTTGGGAGAAACAACTTGATAACTTCATACACGAATGGGAAAATAATTTGCCGTATGTAATCGCATATACATCGGGTACAACGGGAAATCCGAAAGAAATTCGCATTGAGAAAACGAAGATGATGCAAAGCGCATTGATGACGCTTCGCTATTTAGGCATTCAGCCCAATGAAACAGCGTTACTCTGTATTTCCTCTGAATACATTGCGGGCAAAATGATGGTCGTGCGCTCATTTGCAGGATTATTGAATCTGCTTCCTGTTGCGCCTTCTTCAAATCCACTTGCAGCAATTTCAGATGAGCAGGTAATTGGGCTTGCAGCTTATGTTCCTTTACAAGTTCAAGGAATTCTAAAAAATAAGAAAACCGCCACGAAATTCGCGAAGATTAAGAATGTGTTGATTGGTGGAGCGCCCGTTTCAAGTGAGTTAAGAAAGAAACTTTCAAAATTTAAAAACAACATCTACGAAACCTATGGCATGACGGAAACGGTCAGTCATATTGCGCTGAGGAAGTTATCGGACGACAGACAACAGACGACAGATTATTTTGAAACGCTTCCAGGAATTATCGTAAAAAAAGACAAACGCGACTGTCTTGTAATTTACGCGTCTGCACTTTCTGATACTCCTATCATCACGAATGACCTTGTTGAATTATCAGGCAACCGGAAATTCAAGTGGCTGGGCAGATTTGATAATGTGGTGAATTCAGGAGGAGTGAAACTGATTCCTGAACTGCTGGAAGAAAAAATCAAACAGTTTGTTCCCCGCAGGTTTTTTCTAAAAGGGAATAGCGACAAGCGATTAGGAAACAAACTTATTCTTGTGATAGAAGGCTCCGCTTTTTCCGAAAAAGCGTTGAAAACTTTGAAGAATAAACTCAGTAAGGTTTTGGGCAAATATGAAATGCCTAAAGAAACTCTCTTTCAACAAAAATTCGAGGAAACTGCGAGCGGAAAATTAAAACGAACTACCGCATTATCCCTACTAAATCCCCGATAGCCTGCTTCAGATTTTTCCGCTCTACAATAAGGTCAATGAAGCCATGTTCCAACAAGAATTCACTGCGTTGAAACCCTTCAGGTAAATCGCGTTTAATTGTTTCCTTGATAACGCGCGGTCCGGCAAAACCGATAAGCGCGCCCGGTTCTGCAAGTATTACATCACCGAGCATTGCAAAAGATGCGGTTACGCCTCCTGTTGTCGGATCGGTAAGCAAAGAGATGTACGGAATTTTAGCATCCGCAAGCTGAGTAAGTTTCGCTGCGGTCTTTGCCATTTGCATTAAGGAAAAAGCGCCTTCCATCATACGCGCCCCGCCTGATTTGCTGATGATGAGCAACGGCATTTTCTTTTTAATGCACCAATCAATAGCCCCAGCTATTTTCTCGCCCACCACCGAACCCATGCTGCCTCCAATGAAATCGAAATCCATGCAGGCAACGGTAATACTCTTCCCTTCAAGTTTGCCATGCGCTACTTTCATCGCATCCAGCATTCCGGTTTTCTCCTGGTTTTCCTGAATACGATCGGGATAAGGTTTCAGGTCTTTAAACTCCAGCATGTCTGTGGGCATCAGGTCGGCAAACAACTCTGAGCATTTCCCATCATCAAACAAAATGCTGAAATATTCATCACTGCCAATGCGGGAATGTTGTCCGCAATGCTTGCATACGTAAAGATTTTCGCGCAACTCCTTTAGGGTAAGGGCAGCTTTGCATCCTGAACATTTAAACCAAATACCGTCAGGCGCTTCCTTCTTTTCTCGCGTCTGGGTAGTAATCCCATCTTTATCGCGAATGAACCATCCTACTTTTATATTTTCCAAAGCGCGGTTCTTGTTTAGTTACAAGAAGCAAATATAATGTAAACAGGGGCAGGTTCAGCCCTTTATGGCAGAGGATCCGCTCAAAAAGAAAACGTGAAAGCTGCTCAACGATTCGCTTCTGCCATATCTTCAACAAACAACTTGAGCAGATTTCCTGCCGCCTCCACATAACCTTCTGCAGGGTTAATGGTGCTGATATAAGTGTAGAGTTTTAGATTGGGAATGAAAATATCAAGCACCGGCACATTCAGGTGTTTCAGGTTTTTCAACGCTTCATTCACCGTTTCCTGCCCGGTGAGCACGTGAATACGATTGGGCAGCAGCGCAACTTTTAGCGCAGGGTTTTCCTGCATGGCGGGAAGAATGTTTTTCAAAGTAAGTTCAGTCACCATCACATCGCTCATCGAAAGGCTCGTGGGCACAATCACTACATCGCTGATAGCGCTCAGGCGGTTGATGCCATACTCCGTGATGTTTGCCGCTGTGTCAACAATAATAAAATCATACTTCCATGCATCCTTAAATCCCTTAATCATCTTCACCACGCCAATCTCTTCTGTTTGCTCCATTGCAGGCATCGGGACTTTTTTATCCCTCATGTCGAGTAACTCATCTCTCCGTATCTCGCGCAGCGAATAATTGATGTCTGATTCAATCAGCACAACTTCATTACCCATTTCGGTCAATGCGGTGGCGATATTAATTGCGTTGGTGGTTTTTCCTGTTCCTCCTTTGCGGCTGATAAATGAAATGACTTTTGGCATGGTGATAAAATTTTCGTTGGAAATTTATCCAAAAGAATCAATCATCCCTTTTAGACTTTTTAACAATTTGTGTGAAAGCATAAACGCAGTTTTGTCGTTTGAGAAAGTGCAGTTTTGTAATTGATGCGTCAACCGATAAATTTTAAAAGAAAAAGTCTTCCGGTTCTTTGCTCTCTGTGTATTGCGGCAGCGCTCCTTTCCGGCTGCGCTTCCATTCCATCGCGCGAAGAGTTGAAGAACATCCGCAACTACACCGCCTCAGAAGTTTATTCAAAAGATAATGTGCTGCTAGGCAGATATTTTATCCAAAACAGAACAAATGTCGGTTTCGGTGAAATTTCACGACATATCATTCACGCGCTGATTGCCACCGAGGATGCGCGTTTCTATAAGCATGAAGGCGTTGATACGCGCAGCCTGCTTCGCGTATTGTTCAAAACGATTTTGCTGGGCGATGAAAATTCGGGAGGTGGCAGCACCATCAGCCAGCAGCTTGCAAAGAATCTTTATCCAAGAAAGAAGGGATTTCTTGCCATTCCCCGCAGCAAAATCCGTGAAGCGCGAATTGCATTCCGGCTGGAAGATATTTACACAAAAGAAGAACTGCTCACACTTTATTTAAATACAGTTTCATTTGGTGAAGAAGTATTTGGAATTGAAACCGCAGCAGAACGCTATTTCAACGTGAAGCCGATAGATGTGAATATTCAACAAGCAGCAATGCTTGTAGGAATGCTGAAAGGACCTACCTATTATAATCCCAACAAAAATCCTGAAAACGCGCTGAACAGGCGCAACACGGTAATCAGCCAAATGGCAAAGTATGAATACCTCAAACCGGAAGTTGCTGATTCTCTTCAGAAATTACCATTAGATATAGAATACACAAAGCTCACGCATGAAACGGGATTTGCTCCGCACTTCCGCGAAATGCTGCGCCTGCTTCTTGATAAAGAGATTACAGCTTACAATGAAAAACACAGCACACAATACAATCTCTACACCGATGGTTTAAAAATCTATACGACCATTGATTCTAAAATGCAACAGTATGCTGAAGAAGCAATGCAACAGCACATGGCAGTTTTGCAAAAAACATTCACCGATGAATGGAAAGGAAAAAAACCCTGGGATGAAAACCCAAAGTTGCTTCCGAATGCAATCAAAAATTCAGAGCGCTATCGGAACATGCAAGAGCAGGGCATTTCAAAAAATGAAATTGACGAAGCGATGAAAACTCTCGTGAAGATGAAAATCTTCAAATGGGAAGGCGAGGAAGAAAAACGTATCAGCCCGATTGATTCCATCCGGCACAGCCTCATGTTGTTGCAAGCGGGATTAATCGCAATGGAACCCGCGAGCGGTGAAATCAAAGCTTGGGTGGGCGGCATTGACTTCTCTCATTTTAAATATGACCACGTTACCGCAAAGCGACAAGTCGGCTCTACATTCAAGCCGATTGTATATGCTGCTGCATTGGAAAGCGGCATTGCGCCCTGCTATCCTTTCGCCAACGAACGCAAAGTGTATAGTGAATATGAGGATTGGTCACCTGTAAATGCCGGGGGCGAATACGGTGGTTACTACTCGTTGCAGGGCGCGTTGACAAATTCTGTGAACACCATTTCGGCAGAGCTTATCATGCAAACAGGAATAAAAAATGTGCAGCAACTTGCACAGAAGATGGGAATTGAAAGCGATTTGCAGGAAGTGCCTTCACTTGCGCTCGGTAGCGCTGACCTTTCTTTAAAAGAAATGACGACAGCTTATTGCGTTTTTGCAAACGGTGGAAATAAACCGGAACCTCAATTTCTTTTAAAAGTGACAAATCGTGAAGGTGCGATTCTCATTAACAACATCAAAAAATCACGCACAAACAAAGCATTACCGGGAAGCACTGCGCGGGTAATCACTCATTTTTTAGAAAGCGTAGTTGATAGTGGCACTGCGTCATCGCTGAGAAATAAATATGGATTCACAAACGATATTGCAGGAAAGACAGGCACCACGCAAAACCAAGCTGACGGCTGGTTCATCGGCTACACGCCTGACCTCGTGTGCGGAGTGTGGGTGGGCGCTGACAATCCACAGGTGCATTTCAAGAGCCTCACGTATGGTCAAGGAGCTAAAACCGCATTGCCCATCTGGGCGTTGTTTATGAAACAGGTAACCGATGACCCTGATTTCGTTTTGATTAAACGCAGCCGCTTCCCTTACCTTGATGAATCATTGGCGGAATCACTCGATTGCCCGATGTATAAAGAAAATATCGGGTTACTCGAAAAGATATTCGCTCAAAAACATAAAGATTTCAGAAAAGGAAATTCCGATGAAGATTCTGACGAAGCCAACGAAGCGCAAGAAAAGCCTACGGTAAAAGAGCGTATTAGAAAGTTCTTTGGAAAGAAGAAGAAATAAGGAGCCTTCATCTGCTAAACACGAATGTCTGAAGATTTGCTAACTCCTATTTATTACCCTTCAGCATCGGTAATCCTGTCTTGGGATTTTCAACTACATGCTTTCCGTCTGGTATCGCGTCAAGCGCGCCTTCTTTCGCTTCTTTGCCAAAGAAGTAAATCATTTGTTTTCTGCCACCGCGCAGTTCTACTTCTTTTCCGTGCAGATAGTAGGTAGCGCCTTTTGAGTTTGTGTGTGCGTAAGCCATAACATTAATTTTAGTGTTAGAAAGTGTTGAAAAAAATCATTCAGTTTTGTGTGACAATTGTGAAATAACGATAAAAAAAATAATCAGACAACAATGCGCCTATCTTCTTATCCACAATGGAAATTTCAATTTGCAATAATCACCGCGTTTCTTTTTCTTGCATCGTGCAAAAAAGAGGAAGATGTAAAGAATGAATTCAGCATTGATATTTTCTACAAGCAAATGGAATCGCTTACGCTTGAAGTCGCTTATGAAACGGGGGCAGAGCCGTATGACTATACTATAAATGGAGAAAATGTCTGGCTGTTTGCTGAACTCAATATTGAATCGTTGTTTGCGCAGCGCCCACTTCAAATAGATGTTCTTGTCCCGGCAGGATTAGCTCAGATGACTTTAATACCTGACCAAATTAAAAACGGCTTCACTTCAAATGACATCCTGAATCTTTCGGATCAATACCGGCAGGATGAAGGAAACGAGGTTTCGGGAAACATCTTCATTCTCTTTCTTGATGGATATTTCAAGCAGGATGATACCGTGCGCCAAACAATCGCTGGGGTGCATCTTTCAGGAACAACAGTAGTGGCAGTGTTTAAACCTTTAGTTACCTCTTCACATGTCACGAAGATTATCCGTGAGTTTGTGGAGCAAAGCATCGTGATTCACGAAATCGGTCATGCAATCGGATTAGTAAAAAATGGATTACCCCTCACCTCATCTCATCAGGATATTGACAATGGCGCGCATTGCATCAATACCGATTGCGTGATGTATTGGCAAAACGAGCGCACAACCAATGTCACCTCCTTCGTGCAGAGTTACCTCGGTGAAAGCAAGCAAGTGATTTTCGGACCGGAGTGCATCGCGGACGTTACAGATTATGAACCATGAATTCTTCCGACCTGCAAATTCTTTTTGAAGACAAATACCTGCTCGCGATCAATAAGCCACATGGATTGGTGACGGATAAAGATGCGCGTTTGCCGCAAACGCTCGAATCACTTACATTAGAATACATCCAGTCAAAAGAAAAATATCCGCAGAAATGTTTCATCGGCTTGCCGCACCGCCTTGACCGTCCGGTGAGCGGGGTGGTCTTGTTTGCAAAGATGAAAAGTGTTTTGAAATTGCTGTCGGAATTATTTGCGCAACGAGCCATTGAAAAAACATATCTCGCCATCACAGAACATCGTCCTTCAAAACAAGAAGATGAATTAAAAAACTGGATAGAGAAAGATTTGAAACAGCGAAAAGCCTTGATTCATTTGCGGGAAAAAACAAATTCCTTGCAAGCAATTTTGCGGTATAAATTAATTTCAAATAAACCGGTTGGCTCGTTGCTGGAAATCAAATTATTAACTGGTAAGTTTCACCAGATTCGCGCACAATTAGCGAATAGCGGTTGTCCAATCATCGGGGATACGCTTTACGGGGCATCCACTTTCTACAAAGAAAATGGGATAGCGCTCCAAGCAAGAGAACTCCGGTTTGCACACCCAATCACAAAAGAACCTCTTACTATTATCGCCCCGAGTCCCGAAGACGAGTTGTGGGACAATTTCAAGATAGCGCTCTAAGAGAATTTTTGATTTCCACCTTTTTCATTGACTTTTCAGCGCTCCCTGTCCTAATTGCCTCAAAATCTTACGCTCATGAACAAGAATCAGACTTCTTCTGTCTGTCCTTTGGGACATACAATTCTTCCGGCAAATTTATTTTCAGGGGTATTCAAGATGGCGATGGTGCTGCTGCTAATCGGCAGTATTATTCTGCCATTAAAGGCAGTTCCGCCCTGCGATCCAATTACTGCAAATGCAAACGGAACCGCGCCTTCTTCCTGTGGCGCATGTGATGGCTCTGCAACGGTAAATGCCAGCGAAGGAACAGCGCCCTATACCTATTTATGGTCAACAGGTGCAACAACACAAAGCATTGGCGGCAGTTCGTCAGGCGGAACACGCAGGTGCATAGATGCCGGAAATATTACGGCAGCATACACCTATTCTAATGGCGATATTTTTACGATTGATTCATTTTACACTCCCCCTACCAGCACTACAGTTACCCCCGGCACTGTCGTATATAGTTGCAGCAATACAGTAGATATTCTCGGCACGACAGACGATGCAATGTTCAGAAATGAAAGAAATATTGCAATTGCTGGAGGTACGATGACTTACAATATCCCTGCTATAAACGGAACGTATGATGTTGAACTCTATTTTGCTGAATTATTTTATGGAGTTACAGGCGGCAACACTACTCCTCCATTCACGGGTAAGCGCAAGTTTGATGTATTTATCGAAGGCATTCAGGTGTTGAATGATTATGATGTGAATGCGGATGTTGGTCCCGCCACGGCAGTTATCAAAACCTATACAACAATAGTAACAGACGGAACTGTAACGATTGATTTTACATCCGTTTTGAACAGGGCGAAAGTAAATGGAATTTGTATCAAGCCGCATGCTCAAATCTCTGCCGGTCAAGGTCTTTGTGCCGGTGAATATTCTGTTACTGTTACAGATGCCACCGGCTGCACGGGTGTTGGCACGGTTGCGCTTATCCCAAACTGTGATGACAATAATTTATGCACTGCCGATGCCTGTTCCGGTTCAGAGTGTGCGCATACTCCCATAGATTGCAATGACAACGATGCCTGCACAGATGATTTTTGCGATGCAGCAACCGGATGTTATTCACTACCGCACTCTTGTGATGATAGTGATTTATGCACAGACGACCTCTGTGATAATTCCACCGGATGTTCTCATTTGAATATTTCCTGCAATGACGCAAACGACTGCACCAATGATTTTTGCGATGCAATCAGCGGATGCTATCATCCCGATGTGAATTGTGATGATGGTGACGCCTGCACAACTGATGCCTGTGAATCAGGAACCGCAGTGGCAATCGTGATTGATGTTTGCAGCCACACACCCATCAATTGCGATGACAATAATGAATGTACCGATGATGTTTGCGCTGAAGGCATCTGCTCGCAGACTGAAATTCCCGGATGCAACGACCCTTGCAAGAATGTGATTTGTGATGATGAAGATAATTGCACCACAGATTTATGTGACGCGGGCGACTGTGTTTATACCGAAATATTGTGCAGCGATGATGATATCTGCACACAAGATGCCTGCATAGTCGGTGACTGTTTTTATTTCTCGGATAATTGCGATGACAGCGATGCCTGCACAAATGACATTTGCCTCGGCAACGGATTCTGCGACTACGAACCTGTTATTTGCAATGACAATGATGCTTGCACAGACGATGCCTGCGAAAGCGGAAATTGCGTATTTACTCCCATCGCGTGCAATGATAATGATCAATGCACCTCCGATGTGTGCGACAACGGTCAATGCGTTTACATTACCATAACCTGTGATGATGGCGATGCTTGCACAGAAGATAATTGTTATGAAGGTTGCTTGCACACTACAATCAGTTGTAATGATTTGGATGCTTGCACAGAAGATGCGTGTGAGGAAGGTTTGTGTATCAATACAACAATAGATTGCAATGACAATGATGTTTGCACTACTGATAATTGCTCAGAAGGAAATTGTTTAAATACTGCTATTCCTGATTGCGGAATTGACCCTTGCGAGAATGCTGACTGTAACGACAATGATGGCTGCACAACGGATATGTGTGATGCAGGAATCTGCTCAAATACAGCGCTTATCTGCGATGATGCTGATGCATGTACCAATGATGTGTGCGACAACGGACAGTGTATTTTCACAATAATTGATTGCAACGACAATGACGCATGCACGGCAGATGCCTGTAATGCCGGAATTTGTGCCAACACAGCAATCATCTGCGGGGATGCCAACGCATGTACAAATGATGCATGCGAAAATGGTCAATGCGTATTCACAGCTATCAGTTGCGATGATGGCAATGCTTGCACAAACAACAGTTGCGTGAATGGTCAATGCGTTTATCCCGCTATTGTCTGCGATGATAATGATGATTGTACCATAGACGCCTGCAACGCTGGCATTTGTTCTAATAGTCCTCAGATTTGCAACGACAATGATGCCTGCACTACTGATAATTGCGTAAGCGGCAGATGTAATTTCAAGCCGCTCAACTGCAATGATGACAATGCATGTACTCTTGATGCCTGCAACTCCGGTGTTTGCTCAAACCAACCGCTGAACTGCGATGACGCGAATTCCTGCACAAATGACATTTGCAATAACGGCATCTGCGGACACACAAACATCTGCGATCCCTGCACGCTTCAAGTAACTTCATTTACGCTGATAAACGCACTCACGGATACAGAATTGGGCTTGTTTGAAGATGGCGGAGTAATCAATTTGTTTTATACTCCGAATGTAAATATCCGCGCTAACCTCTGCGTAACGCCTGTTGGAAGCGTAAAATTTAATTTGAATGTACAAACCTACAAAATTGAAAACACCGCCCCTTATGCAATGGCGGGCGACAATCCTATAGGCGACTATAACAAGTGGAATGTATCTGTTGGCGCATATACGCTCACCGCGCTTCCCTTCACAGGCGCGTCAGCAACAGGCACACAAGGCACCGGAAAGACGATTCATTTTACTGTTATCAACCAGGAAATTTTGTGCAGCACCGCGCTTGACTGTGAAGATGGCAACGCCTGCACTGCTGATAATTGCGACAGCGGAATCGGCTGCATCAACACTCCTATTTCAGGATGCTGCAACAGCGAAGCTGATTGTGACGACAATAATCTTTGCACCACCGATGCGTGTGAAGAAAATGAATGCGTGTTCACAGCCGATGGAAACAGCGAACCCTCTTATCTGCATGTAGTAAATACGGGAAGAAGCTGGAAAAAACTGAAGTTGGGTTATTCTTCCACAAGCCTTTATGCACCTAAGCAAAATGTGGTTGCCGGTGGAAATAATCAGTTGTGCGTGACGCTACGCGGAAATGCTGCAACCGACTGGAGCAAAATTCAGATTCGTCCGCAGGGCAGTTTAAGTTTGCCTGTATCGTTAAGTGGTTACGGACTTGGAACTTCTTTCACGGAAATCTGTATTCCGCTTGCAGCATTTGGCGCCAGCGTTGATTTCACTAAACTTACTTTAATTGAAATTCCTTACAGTAACGGTGCGGGAGCTTTTGAAATTGATATTCAGAAGATTGAATTCCGTGGCGGTGCTACTCCGTTCCTGTGGTTTGGGGAATCAAAAACAAACAATTTCAATGACAGCGGAAGTGGCGGAGCGCTCCTCGCTACGCTTGTTGAAGGCAGCCCCTGTGGTAGCGCGTCTAAAATGTCGGCAAGCGCTCAACCTCAACTAAAGGGCAATTCTCTGCTCATTGCATATCCAAATCCGTTTAACGAGCAGTTGAATATCGAATTCTCGTTACCTGCTGATGCGCATGTGAAGTTAGAAATCTTCAATCTTGCCGGTCAGCGTATTGCTGAATTGTTTGAAGGGAATGTGAAGGGCGGTGAATTGCAAAAGGTTGAATTCTCGCCTGAAGCTGCTTCTGAAGGCATGTTCATCTATCGCATGCAAACAGAACAGGGCATCTATTTCGGCAAGGCAGTGATGGTGAAGTAAAATTATTAGCTCTAAAAACAAAAACCTCCGGTGTGTAAAAAGCATCGGAGTTTTTTTTCGTCAACTACATTCCTGAATTGGCTTTACAATTTTCGAGATTTTTCCTCTCATCACATATTACATTCACTTCAACAGAAAATATTTTTGTGTTGTCTGTGCGGGCGAATAGATTCACAGTCTGCCTTTGGCGGCAAGTTTAACGAACAGTTCAAAATCATTAGTAAATTTATGACATACTAAATACGAAGATGCTGAAACCGATTAGCGTAGCCACTGAATTAACTTTCAAATTTACAAACAACAAAAAGTCGACCATTATTCTTTACGACTTTCCTTGATGACAAATTTTGCAACAAACATTCACAAACTCAACGACAATAAACACCGCAACTTGCAGACGGGATTTACTTTTATGAGTTGGAGAACTCTAAAGGAACACTGGAAACCGGAAAGGATGCCAAGCAATAACAAGAAGAATACCAGCCGCAAACACTAGTGCAAATAAAAGCGGGGTGACGCGTTTTGCGGGGCTATATTTAGTGTATCTCCTATGTGTAGTTTATCGGCAGTGAAAGTGAACCGCTCACTTCGTATTTCTTTGAAGGCTGAAAATGTTAATCCTTCTTCACATCCCATGACATTTGTAACACATCATATCCTCGCCATTCCGCATCCCTGAAAAAATTTCTTTCCAAAAACTTCGTAACTCCACGTAGATGCTTTAGCTTACGGGAAACAGCGGAAACGTATGCGGCATCTTTGGCTTCCTACCCTTTTGTTTTCTCTTCTTGCTACAAATTGCCTTGCACAGATTACGCCTGTGGCAAATCCTGATCTGGCGCTCAAGTGCCCTTATAACATCATTTTTATTTTAGATGAATCCGGCTCCATTGTAAACTCAACGGGCAACGCGGATAATATCAGCAGCGAGTTGCGCAATGGCGCGCGTGACTTAATCAATGCGCTGCAAGGCACGGGTTCGCGCGTGGCAGTAATGGAGTTTAATTCAAACGCGCGAAGAGTACCTGTTGGAGGCTCAACAAATTATCAAACAGTGGATGCTGGATATGCGGCAGCATTCAACAGCTATATCAGCAGGGACAACAATCAAAACCCAAGTGATTTAAATTATGACCCTGAAGATTATTCGTGCCCGAATAACCAATGCTATACGAATTGGGAAGCAGCGTTCAACGAGGTGTTGAATATGATTGCAACAGATGGTTTTGCAGAGTTAGTGATATTTTTTACTGATGGCGTTCCTACTGCATATATTAATACAAGCGGTGGCGTAACACTCGGAACCAATCAGGCAACGCAGCAACAGGCTTTACTGGAAGCAATGCGCCCGGCAAACGTGGTGAAGAGCGGAGGCACTCATATTTTCGTGGTGGGCTTGCCCAATCCCAACCTACCCGAAGCAAATGTGCAGGCAATTTCAGGACCGGATAAATATCCCTCACCACAAGGAGATTTTTCAAAAGGCGATTATACCGTTTCCACTTCGCAAACATTGCAACAAGATTTGGGAGATATAGCAAACCAGTTTCCCGCGCCAACGAGCTTGTTTGTTTCTGTCAACCTGTGTGAAGGGCAATCTTATTTCGCTGGCGGAGCGCTGCAAACGCAAAGCGGAACATATTATGATACATTTTTTCTGGGTTACGGCTGCGATTCCCTTGTAATTACAGAGTTGCAAGCAGGCGTCCCGTTTGCAGATACAGTTGCGGTTACCCTTTGCGACAATGAATTTTATTTCGCGGGAGGCGCGCTTCAAAACACAAACGGCACGTATCGGGATTCTTTTACTTCAGCCAGCGGTTGCGACAGCCTCCTTACTACACAGATCTCTATTCTTCCGCTTAAAAGAAAAGTTTGGCGCACGCTGATTTGTTCTGGTGATTCGCTTTATGCAGGTGGAGATTTCCGCACGCAATCGGGTACTTATTATGACACACTTGATGCAGCAATCGGTTGCGACACCGTTCAGACTACCTTCTTGTCTATCACTACCTGTGATGACCGTGATGCCTGCACACAGGATTATTGCTCATCCGGTTTCTGCTCGCATGTTGAGTTGAATTGCGCGGCAACTATAGCAGGCGCTATTCTAACGGAAATTGGCGTTCCTGTTCCGGGTGTAATAGTGACGCTCTCCGGCTCTGATAATCAAATTTTTGTGACAGGCGCTGACGGGCATTACAGCTTCTTGGTGGCAACAGGGAGCAGTTACACCATTACTCCGACAAAGATGAATGATGTAAGTATCACAAACGGCATCACTACGCTTGATTTTCATTTGATACGGCAACATGTGCTTGGTGGGCAGTTACTCGGCTCGCCTTACAAAATCATTGCGGCTGATGCGAACCTGTCAAGCTCGGTTACAACATTGGATGTAAATATTGTGCGTTCGCTGGTGCTGATGGGCAACGGCTCTAATTTTCCTCACTCCGGATTATGGCAGTTTGTAAGCAGCGATTTTGTGTTTGCCGACCCTGCTCATCCATTTCCTTTCGAAAAGAGCAGAAACTATTCCAGTGCAAGCGGCAACTCTACAAACCAAAATTTTATCGCAGTAAAAATGTGTGACGTGAATAATTCGTGGAATCCGGGGATTCAGTAAAATATGTCTTTAAAATTTTTCGGCATTGAAATGTTCAAGATAACGATTTCACTTTGTCCATTAATTCCTGCCTGTAGTTTTTCTGCATTGGAATTTCTTTCCCTGCTACTTTCAGCGTAACGCTATTAATCGCCTCAAGATGATTCAGATTCACTGCGTAGCTGCGATGTACGCGAAAGAAATCATCGCCTGAGAAATCATGCAGAAAATCATCCAGCTTGATGCGGGCAATATAATGTTTGAGATTGGTGTAAAGATGGAGATACACATTATCGCTCTCTACATAAAGGATGTCCTGCAATTTCACTTTGTGAAAAATGTCGCCCTCTTTAATAAAAATGTCGCTTCTTAATTGTGTTGCGGGATGTGATTGTACACGTGAAGTTTTTAATTCACGGTTGTAGTTGTTAAAAGCAATCTCAATCGCGCTGAATAAATCGCTTTCGTTAAACGGCTTCACCAAATATGCATACGGGTTTGCCTGCTTTGCGCGATTCACAGTTGCGGGGTCACTGTAAGAAGTGAGAAAAATAAACGGGATGCCGTAGTCTTCATTTACTTTTTGTGCAAGTTCAATGCCGTCCTCTTTCCCCTCCAGCGTGATGTCGAGCAGCAGCAAATCGGGAGTTTCCTCTGCAATCATTTTCAAGGCATCTGAATAATTGCGCACGGGGGTTATGGGTTGATAACCAATTTGTGCGAGCGTCATCTCAATGCTTGCTGCAATAATGAGGTCGTCTTCAACAATTCCGATTTTCAGATGCTTCATTTGTTTGTTCACCGCAAAGATGCAAAGGCGCAAGGGATGTGATTGATTACGCGTTTAATTCAAATGTAAAAAGAAATTCGCTACCATTGGTATTGGAGTATTCCAGCGCAGCGCCTATTTGCTGAGAGAGGAGTTTTACTAATCTTAATCCAAGCGAGTTCGTGCCGACTTTTGAAAAATCAAAACCGGTTCCGCTGTCAGCATAACTCAGTCGCGCTTTTCTTCTGCGCATCAATCCATTTGTTTGTGTTGGAATGGTTCCTTCAAATTGTAACTGAATTGTTATCTCCCCGCTCGTATTTTCAGAGAAAGCATATTTGAATGAATTTGTAAGAAGCTCATTTAGGATAAGTCCGATCGGAATCGCTGCGTCAATGAGAATGAAAGCTTCCGGAACCGATGTTGAAACTGTTATGGCTTGCGCTTGTTGCCGGTAAAAAGATTTTACCTGTTCTGCTAAATCTTTGATAAACGCATTCAATTCCACTTTCTCCAGCCCGTCTGTTTGATACAATTTTTGATGCACCAATGCAATGGAGCGTACACGGCTTTGACTTTCGGCAATTGCCTTTTTCGCCTGCTCATCTTTCAGCCCTGCGCTTTGCAGCATCAACATGCTGGAGATAGTTTGCAGATTATTTTTTACGCGATGGTGAATTTCTTTCAGCAGCGTTTCTTTTTCCGCAAGCATTTTTTCAACCACTTTTTTCTGCTGCGCAATTTCTAATGTCCGCTCTTGCACCGTTGCTTCGAGTTTAATATACTGCTCTTTCAGAATTCTCTCTCGTGTTTTTATAAATGTAATAAGCAGCGCAATCGCAGTGAAGAATGCTAAAATGCGAAACCACCATGTATTCCACCAGGGCGGATGCACTGTAAACGAAAATGAAATTGTTTCATCACTGCTCATGCCTTGACTGCTCACTGCTTTTGCCTTGAACGTGTAATCACCCGGAGCAATATTGGTAAAAGTGATTTCATTATTCTTTGCAGGCTGGGTCCACTGCGCATCTACTCCCTCGAGCATAAACGTATAGCGCACATCTTGCACCGTGAGCGCCTGAATATCGAATGTCAGATGGTTTTTATTGAAGGGCAGTTCCAGTTCAACGGGAAGTTGTGTGCTGCTGTTCAGTGAATCGTTGAATTGCTTCCAGTCTGTTGTTTGATAAAAAAGCCGAATGCCCGTGAGTTGAATTTTCAGAGGAATGTCTTTGGGGTAATCCTTCTTGCTATCAAAAAGCCATAAGCCGTTTTGCGTTCCGATTAACAGCGCGCGCTCATTAGTCAACAGAAGTGAGCCGGGGTTTATTCCCGCTGTATGAAATCCATCCAACTCGGTATAGGTGTGCGCATCTTGAACCACGCCTTGCGCTGAGAAAATAATTTTTTGAATTCCCGTTTCACTGCCAGACCACAAACTATTGTCGCCTTTATCCCATGCAAGTGTTGAAATAAAATTCGTTAGAAGACCTTCATTTTCTGTGGAAGCAATTACCTGATTACCGTCATAACGATAAATCCCCGACTCGCCTGAGCCCCAATAGATATTTCCTGCGTCATCTTCCGTGATAGTCCATGCAGATTTATCCGCTGCATTCTGCTGCATCGTTATGCTTTGAAATGCTGCGCCATCAAATATAAAAACACTTGCATCCTGCGTGCCCGCCCATATTGTACCACGCGAATCTTCATACAGCGTCAAGATTTTATCGCTGATAAATCCGGTTTTTGTGCTGAATACTTTTTCAGTCTTTTCATTCAGCATAAAAATTCCTGAACCATACGTTGCAATCCAGCAGTTCCCTTTTGTATCATGGATGATTTTTGTCGGGCTGACAATGCGCTCGCCTGCGATAGCGTCATATTTTTTTGACAAGGTGAAACGGCTTCCTTGTTTATTCAAAATAAAGATTCCCTCCTGCGCGCAGAGCCAAAGATTTTCGTTTGCATCAACTGACAGCGAAGTGATATTCGCATGTTCAATCTCTTCGATACCCGAAATTTTATTGAATTGATTTTCTGCCGGCTTAAATACATACACTCCTTCGCCCGTGCCGATATAATAGGTTGCATTGTGGCCTGCGGGATGAATGCAAGTAATATTTTTGCTTGCCAATCCGTGTTTGTCGGTATAATGCACAAACGCTTCGCTGCTCAATAAGTTTACACCGCCACCCAATGTGCCTGTCCAGATATTTCCTTCATAATCGCAATACACAGTCTGTGCAACATTTACGGAGAGTCCTTCCTGTTCGCTGAAAAGTTTGAATTCTTTTCCATAATACTTTAATAATCCATGGTCGGTGGCGAACCAGCTATTGCCCTTTTTGTCCTGAGCAATTCCGCCAATAAAATCATTTTGAAGAACGGCAGGAAGTTCAAGTTTTTGAATTTGATTTTCATTCGTGATTTTCACCACTCCGTTTCCGATAGAACCAAACCACACGGTATTGTTTTTATCCGCAAACACAGAGAAGTAAGCGTAGCCTTTTATTGGCGTTGAATCCGCATAACTGAAAATTTTTCCGTCCTGATATTTTGCAATTCCATTGGCAAGCCCAAACCAATAATTGCCGCTTGTGTCTTGCGCGATACAATAGATTTCATTTGTGGATAGCCCGTTTGCTGTGGTAAGGGAATCAAATGTTGATCCGTCATAAATTTTTATTCCGTTGTCCTGTGTGGCAAACCAGATTTTATTTTGCTCATCCGCATGAATTGCATAAACGACACCATCTGTTATTCCTTCCTTCCCGGTGTAGTTGTGAAAAGCGATGCCGTTAAATTCAGAAACTCCGCCCGCTGTTGCAATCCAGATATTTCCTTTGTTATCTTCAGTGATATAAGTAACATCATTATTGACAAGCCCGTCTGCTTTTGTAAAATTTTGAAATGCGCTTCCGTTGAAGCGGCTCGCGCCACCACCCTGCGTGGCAAACCACAAATAACCTTTGCTGTCCTGAAAAATATGATTGACGCTTGAACTGCCAAGTCCATTTGCTACAGTATAATTTTTGAAACTGTATTGTTGGGCGAAGGAAGATGAGCCGCACAGGAAAAGCAGAATGATAAAATAGATCTCACGCAAAGGCGCAAAGAACGCAAAGGGGGGAATGAATCTTAGCGGGCTTTGCCCCGCATTGCGGGATGAAATCCAAGGCATCACTGAATTACCACCTTTCGCTTAAATCGCCCTGCATCAGTTTCAACAAGCAACATGAAAATTCCTTTTGGCAGCGCAGCGACAGAAATCGTTTTTTGATGCGCTTCATTTAATTGCAAGCGCTGCTCACTGTGTAGCATTTGCCCCAGCGCATTAAATAATTGGATGCGCTCAACTTGCGCAGGTGTTGCAAACTGAATGGTAATTACATCTTCTGCCGGATTCGGATACACGCGGAAACTTTCCTGCAACAAAGGCTGAATACTTACGCCTGTTGTATCAGGCGGTTCCTGTATTGTGTCAATCCTGTTCACGCGCCTGATGTTAGAGCGCGTGGTGTTCACCGGTCCGCGCTGCGGGGTGCAGGAGCGCGACCAGTTTACATCCACCACATAAATTGAATTGGGAAAAGAAGAAAAATTGATGTCTGTAAACGTAGCATTGGTGCCCGGCACTAATCCAATCTGCGCATAGTTTCCATTCCCTTGATTGTCGCGATAGATGTTGAATTCCGTAACGGGATTAGGCGCGTTTTCAATATCGTAGAATGTCCATTGAAAATTTCCGTTGCCGAGGTTTTGCAAATGAATCGTGTGATGAAAATCGCTCAATGCCGACTCCACTCCGCAGATATCAAGTAGAGAAATCTTGTAGCGATAGGAAGTAACATTCGGGTCAGCGGCATAATCATGAAACGCACTCAGTGAATCACGATGCACTGCTCCAATTTTTGTGTAAACATTGGTTGTCGTTTCGCGATAAATAAAAAAACTGTCTATGAGTGATTTGTCAGCAGGCTTTTCCCAAATCAGAATGTTGTGTGTGCTTGCCGTATCTACCGTTACGAGGCAAATTGGAATTTCAGGCGGCAGGATTTGATAAACATTTTTTGTTTGCGCATCGCTGTAGCCGCAGCTATCGCTGAAGGCGCGAACGGAAATCACTCCGCCTTGACCGTTGGAAATAACTGTGATGGAATTAGAATCTGAAGTTCCTGTCCAGCCTGCGGGCAGCGTCCATTCATAACTGTCGGCATTAGCAACGGGCGGCACGGAATAAGTCAATGTTTGGGAGCAAAGCGTAGAGTCGTTTCCTGTTATCGGGTTCGGTTGCGCGATGCGACAGTTATAAAGGCGGGCGATGCCATTTCTTAAAACACCATCGTATGTTGTAAACGAACCGGCAATAATTATTTTTTCATCACTTTGAAGGGCAAGTACGTTAATGTTTCCGTTTGCGCCTGTTAGCGAATAAAATGATGTGTCCAAATATCCGTCTTCAAGAATCCTTGCAATGCGGTTGACTGCTGCTCCGTCATACGCGCTGAAACTTCCTGCGATAACAATGCTCCTATTGCTTAATTCCTCTATGGCATATACGGGATTGTTCGCGGATTGCCCATTTTCAAAACCATTGTCAATTCCACCGCTTGCAGTCGTTCTCAAAAAATAATTCACCTGCACCAAATTGTATCCCGTAAAATCTCCGCTTAATAAAATCTTGTCGTTGCTTTTTAGTTCGATGTCTCTCACTGTGCTGCCTGCTCCTCCCGCAATGCTGTTGAAGCCAGTGTCAAATGAGCCGTTGGTATTTAACCGCGCTATTCGCGCTGGCGGGAAACCTCCGACAGAAGTGAAGGAGCCGCCAATTATAATTTTACCATCCGATTGTAATGCCATACATTCGATGGAGCCGTTTGCTCCACCGGAAGTGTTAAAGCTATTATCCTGCGTTCCATCGGCATTCAGCCTTACAATATTGTTAACGGTTTGTCCATCAAATCGGGTGAAGTTACCGCCAACTATAATTTTGCCATCGCTTTGCAGCGCTATTGTCTTCACATCGTGACTGAATCCCGTAGCCCAACATTAAACGTAATATCCACGCTTCCATCGCTATTCAGGCGAATCATTCTCATTGCTACTATTCCCTGATATTCCGTAAACCACCCTCCAACCAAAATTTTCCCGTCAGGCTGAATCAGGATGTATTTAACAACATCGTTGAAGCCAGAACCAATCTGGAATGAAGCATCAAGCGAACCCTCTGTATTTAGCCGTGCTATTCCGTTTGCGGAAATGCCATTGTAGGAAGTAAAATAGCCGCCTATTAAAATCTTTCCATCGGCTTGCACTTTGGCTACAACGATGACGGTGTCCGTCCCGATGTCCGGGTCGAAACTAAAATCAAGCGCACCCGGTTGCGCAAATGAAAATAAACTGCATAAAAAAATAAAAAAGAGAAAAAAGATTTTTTGCATAGATGGAGTTGGTCTCTAAGGTATAAATATTTTATGAATTGATTGTGCAGTCATCAGAAAGAAGAATGGAGAATAAGAAAAATCACGGTTTTCCGTGATAGCGTGAAAGGATGCAGAATTACTTCAGATACTCCCGCACCTTTTCCTGGATATGTTTTTTCACGCTCTCCCATGTTTGCCCTTTCAGACTCACGGGGTCTTCGCTTTCATCGGCATCGGCAAAATAGGCGAGCGCAAAAGGAATTGAAATGGCGAGCATCTGTCCGGGATATTTTTCATAGTAACAATTCACCATTTCCTCTACGCTGTAATGGCGCAATAATTCATCAACATCCCAAAAATCCTTTTTTTGCGCGCGCTTTAAGATGGCAAATACTTTCATTGCCATCATATCTCTGTTTCCAAATATTCTGATGCCCTGTTCGTCTGTGATTTTATCAATGAGTTTATGATAATGCTGCTGCACAAAGTCAACTTTCACTCCATCAATAAATGCGAAAAGCCCGACAGGGTTATCATCGCCCTTGTAGGTAAAGCCTGAAAAATTATTCTCCAATGCCTGAATAATTTTCTGCGTATCAAATTTCTGAGGTGAAAAAAGGTCGAGGTCAATCGAGCGTCTGTGTCCGTAACGCAATGCAAGCGCTGTTCCGCCAACTAAACTGAAACCCGATAGCTCAGACACAGCCATCAGCTTTTTTAATAAAGCCAGTGTTGCGGGTTCGACTGCGCAGTCATATAGCATCGGTAGTCATTGAGTTGATTATTTAAAACAGCACATGCAAGATAGACAGTCTTTAACGACAACCATTTTGCATGTGTGAGCGACACGCGGATTTTTTCATCCCCGTAATACCGCCTGCACTGACGAATGTCGTCCACATCGCCCCGCTCAAATACGCGCTCAATGATAAAATTTGCTTTTGCATCATAATCCAATTTTTCAAAATCAACATCCCAAAAGATACGTTTGTGAAAAACAGGTTTGGGTTTTTGAAGCATCCTGCAAGTTTAGGATTGTTTCTCGCAAAGGCTCAGAGGCGCAAAGATTTTTGCATAAAATCCTTTGCGTCTTTGCGTGAGAAAAAATTAATCGAATTTGTATCTTTGATTCAGCAGTCATGCCCAAAAAGAAAACTACACCGAAAGAAAAAATCAAAACGAAGCCGCTTAAACGCCTTCCGAAAAAATTAGGCGATGATGCTTACGCTTATACCGCAGCACTCCTGGAAGATGTCAACTCCAATTTCCGTGTGTTCGCAGATAACTTAACGATTGTCCGCGATAAGGTAGAGGGTCTCTCCCATGAGATGGGAATCGTGAAGGAATATATAACCGGAATTAAAATCAGTCAGGAACTTTTAAGAGAGGACGTCAGTACTTTAAAGGAGAATGTCAGTACTTTAAAGGAGAATGTCAGTACTTTAAAGGAGGATGTCCGTACTTTAAAAGTTGATTTCAAGGAAATGAATGGCAGACAAATCCGCATGGAAAGAGATATTCAGGAAATAAAACAGGAACTCAAATCCATCAAATCAGAGATGGCTGATATTAGAATACTCCTCTCTCAAAAAGCCGACATCGAACGCTTCAGCCGCCTTGAAGAGCGCGTTGCACGAATCGAGCAGGAAATTCATTTGCGGCAATAAGCGCACAGTTCACAAATAAAATTTCGCGCAAAGGCGCAGAGGCGCAAAGATTCATAATCCATTCACTACGCGCTTTATTCCATCACGTATTAAATCTACATTGAAATTTACCAGCAGTCCTAATTTCAAATCTGTGAGCCGCAGATAGGTAAGCAATGTTTTGTGATGCACGGGAGCTAATGCCTCCACCGATTTCAGTTCAACTATTACGCTGTTTTCAACGATAATATCTGCGCGAAAACCCAACTCCATTTTCACTCCTTCATAGAACACTGCAATCCCCTGTTGTCTTTTAAAATTTATACCCGATTTGCTTAACTCATAGCAAATTGCTTCTTCATAAACCGATTCCAGCAAGCCCGGTCCCAATGCCCTATGAACTTTCAGAAAAATATCCACTAATATTTTAGCGATTTCATTTTCAGACATCGCTTGAAAATAAATAATATCTCGCAAAGGCGCAAAGAACGCCAAGAATACATTCCGGGAAAAAACCTTTGCACCCTTTGCGCCTTTGCGAGAAACCTTCCTCCTTTGCGATGAAAAAATCTCACGCCAAGATGCCAAGCTCGCCAAGTAAAAAATCCGAAAAAAAACCTTTGCGCTCTTTACGCCCTTACGTGAAAAATAACCTTCGCGCCTCTGCGCCTTTGCGGTTTTCATTTCCGCAATTCAACAAAAAACCAGCGCTTCTCAACAAATATCCCGCACTTCACAACATTTAGTTGCCGGATGAAATTGAAAACTCTTGGTTTGTGCAAAATCACGGTTTCCCGTGATTGTTTAAAATAAATAATACCATGAAATTTACCTCCGATAATAATTTCAGCACAAATGGAGAAAAAACAAATGGAACTATCGTGCCCCCGAAATCAACGGTGCTTACAAGCAGGGAAAAAGAAGTGCTCCGCTTAGTTGCGGAAGGACACACTGCGCAGGAAATTGCGACCATCCTGTTTTTGAGTATGGACACCGTGGAGACGCACAGGCGCAATATCATCCGCAAGATGAGGGGAAAAAATATTGTGAATGCCGTAGTGAAAGCGATGCGGAAAGGATTACTGAATTAATGCAGCTATCATAAATACAACCCAACACCTAAAAAAAACCAACGTCATGAAAACCTTATTTCCCCTTCTTCTTTTTTGTATGCTTGCTTTATCAACCTCAGCAACGAATGTTTCTGGCACGATTGCCGTAAACACAACATGGAACCTTGCCGGAAGCCCGTATATTATTACCGGTGACATAACGGTGAACAATGGCGTTACGCTCACCGTGCAAAGTAGTGTGATTGTGCAGTTCAACAGCGGAAGAGTATTGTTTGTTAATGGTGTGCTGAACGCCACAAGCGCGACCTTCACGTCTTCAGCAGTAACTCCTGCACGGGGTGATTGGGATTACATTCGCGTTGGCAACGGCACGAATGCGGCTACGGCAACTTTCACAAGCTGCAATATTTCCTGGGGACAGGAAATTTATGTTTCCAATAACGGCACGCTGAATCTTACCTCGACTACGGTGGCTGATTTTCTCAACCAGAGTGTTGAAATTGCCAGCGGTGGTATTGCGAATTTGAATAGCGCTATCATCTCAGGCAATGACAACTATGGTATTCACCTAACAGGTAACTCAGCCAAAGCAAAACTTACTTCATCCAATATCACAGGATGCGAGTGGCCCGTATATTACAGCGCTCCGGGCAGGATGACCACCAGCGGGGTGTGCAACCTCACCGGCAATACCCGCGATGCTTGCTACATTACTTTCTCCTCGCTTTCCGATTCACTCATTCTCCCTACAGTGAATGTTCCTTATTTGTTTTACAGCAGTTTTACTATCAATGTGGTCGGTGTGATGATTGTGAAAGACAACAACATCCTAAAATCTTCCTCCGTCATTGAAGTAAATGGCGTATTGAAAGCTGATGCAACAGTCGGAAACACAATTTCTTTTACATCTTACCTTGATGATAATCTCGGTGGCGATACCAACGATGATGGCGCTGCCACCGCTCCTGCATCTCAGAATTGGCAGGGAATCAAGTTTAACCCTTCGAGCATTGACGCGCACTGCGTAATGAGGCGATGTCTTGTGCGCTACTCAGGAAGTGGAAGCGAGGGAGCCGTAGATGCCGATAATGCCAACCCAACGATTGACAACTGCGAGTTTCAGCTCAATTATTTCGGGGTTACTTTCCGCAATGGCAGCGATGCCGTTTTCTCCAACAATACGATTGGCTCAAGCGAGCAAACTCCGGTGGCGATGATGATTGACTGCAATCCTGTGTTTACCAATAATTCATTTTCATTTTCCGATAATGCGTATGACGCGCTGGGAATTTTTGCCACTACCCTTTCGAGAACCACAACATTGGTAAAACGCAATGTGACGGGAATCCCAAATATTACTTACGTGATGCTTGGCGATATCACGATTCCCTCAGGCGATACGCTTACGATTGAGCAAGGCATCGTCATAAAGCCTGTTTCTTACTACTACATCTATGTGCAGGGAAGATTAGTTGCAAATGGCTCTGTTTCAGAAAAGATTACGTTCACCTCTATTAAAGACGACAACCATGGCAACCCGGGCGATACCAATAAAAATGGGAACGCTACCACGCCAGCAGTTGGCGACTGGCGGGGCATTGTGTTTGCTCCAGGCAGCACAGGCTTGTTGAATCACTGTCGTTTTTATTATGGTGAGCTATCGGGTTTGTTCTTCAACTCTTATCATACCAGCGGTCAAATCGCAGTCATAAGTTCTTCCCCTGTTATTTCCAATTGCGAAATCAAGGATGTGCAAATTGCGGTAAGTTCTTACAATACCGCTTCGCCACAAATCAGCAATACAGCAATCATCAATACATCATCTGTTCCCTTTGGCATGTCAGCCTCTACCAATCCTTCCTTTACAAATATTACGTTTACCAATATCGGCACCATAGCGATGGGAATTTTCGGAGAAACAATTTCCAACAACGGTGTGATTAAGCGCAGAAACCTGAGCGGATATAACAACATTACTTATTTACTGCTCGGTGAACTTACTGTTGCAGCAGGCGCATACCTTGAAGTGGACTCAGGTATCGTAATCAAATCTTCCACCCGCATTAATGTGAACGGGGGCTTCAGAACAAACGGAACAGCCACCGCTAAGGTGATTTTCACTTCTGAACAAGATGATTTGTATGGTAATCCGTTTGACACGAATAATGATGGAAATGCTACCAGCGCGGCATCCGGCAATTGGTACGGCATTGAGTTAAACAGTTCGAGTGATGATGCTTATTGTAAACTGAAACATACGCTGCTGAAATATGGCGGTGGCGCAGGCAGAGGCTCCATTCGCATGACAGATGCTGCTTCAGTAATTGAAAACACCGTGATTTCCAATTCTTATTTTGATGCTATCGCGTTTGACGGCAGTTCAACAGGCTCCATGAATACTGTAACCATTGAATTCTGCGATTACCCGATTGCCGTATCTATCGAAGCAAATCCAACTTTCACCAACATCACCTTTACAGGAAATGATTACAACGGGTTGGCAATTTTAAATGATAACCTCTCTTCCAATGAACTGCTGGAAAAGAAAAACGTGGCAGGCTTTACCAATATTCCTTATATCCTGCGCACACCACTCACCATTGGAACTTCAGGCAAACTCCGGTTTGAAACCGGTGTGATAATTAAATCTAGAATTGACAATATCAATAGAAATATAACAGTAAATGGAGGCTTCAAAGCAATCGGCACAGCGCTACAGCGAATTACATTTACTTCGATTAAAGATGACTCTGCTGGAGGGGATACAAATAATGACGGGAATACAACAGTTCCAAATACTTATGACATCGGAGGTATTTTCTTTAATGAAAATGCAATTGACACCGCTTGTAAAATGCAGTATGTAACGATGCGGTATGTAAGCGGATATGCCCCGTTTGGTGGTTACAATTCAGCGGTTACAATCTACAACTCCAATCCTTTAATTGACAATTGCATCATTGAATTGGGAAACACTTCTTCCGCTTTTTTAATTCGTGGGAATGCGGCTCCGGTGATTACGAACAACCAGTTGTTGAATTTAAGCTATCATCCTGTTATCATGTCCATGTTTGCGAACCCTACTTTTTCAGGCAACACGATGGTGAATGTGGGCAGATTGTCTATCGGCATTCTGGCGGAAACATGGTCGCAAAACGCCACCGTGCCGCAACGCAATTTCGGAGGTTACACAAACATCACTTACCAGATGCTTTACTTCGGCACATATGACATGACTATCAACTCAGGTACTACCATTACTATTCCTGCGGGTACTGTATTTAAATCTGATGACGAAACTCGGTTTCTGGTGAACGGTAAATTAATTGTACAGGGCACCGCAATTAATCCGGTTGTATTTACATCCGGTGAAGATGATGCCTACGGCAATCCGCCAGATACCTACCAGAATGGCGCAACCACGCCATCCATCAGCGGTGACCGCTGGATAGAATTTCCCAACATCGGCAATGATACAAGTGTAATCAACTATGCCATTTTCCGCTACCGAACAAAAGGCATTGAGTTAAACAGCGCTTCGCCCACTATCAGCAATTGCACGTTTTCAAAATGTACGTATGGCATTGAACTTTCCGGTGATGCCGCGCCTGTGATTACCAATTGCACGTTCAATGACTTAACTTGGACACCACTCATAACAACTATTCTTACATGGCCCGCCTCGCAATCGGGTAATGTGATAAGCGGCACAACCATCAAAGCTGCCCGCCTGATTAATGAAACTCTCTCGCAAGATTTCACGCTCCCAAAACGCAGCTTTGCAAGCATTACAAACATTCCCTACCTCTTAAATTCTTACACAATAGGAACCAACGCTACCCTCACCATTAACCCTGGCGTGGTAATCAAATTTGAGGATTATGGTTCCCTCACCGTAAACAAAGGCTTGATTGCAGTAGGAGGTAGTACTCCTGACAGCAATATTGTATTCACGCATTACAAGGATGATTTCTACGGAGGGGATACCGATGCCAATGGGAGTTTTACAACTCCAAGTGTTTATTTCATTTCTGTTTCATTTACAAGCACCTCTCTCGCCCCTCTTTCGCGGATGAAGCGTTGCATTTTCAGGTTTGGCGGAAACAGTTCTTATCAAGAGGGTGCAATTGATATTGCTAATGCTTCACCTTCAATTCAGTATTGTTTATTTGATAATTGCAATAACGCAGTGAAGATGACGCTCAACAGCAATCCAACCATCAACTACTGCGATTTTACCAATATAGATAACAGTTACTTTGCTGTAAATAATGTAAACCCCACATTTACTGTCAATGCGGAAAACTGCTGGTGGGGCGCTAATACGGGACCAACGCACTCCGGCAATCCAAGCGGCACGGGCGAAAAATCAAGCAATGGCGTTGACTACACGCCCTGGCGCACCACAGGAACCAACAACCCGCTTGCAGGTGATGTGAGTTTAAATGGTATCGTGCAGGCGTATGACGCCTCGCTCATCTTGCAACATGCGGTAACTCCTTTTTTAAACGCAGCGCAATTAAAAGTGGCAGATGTGAGCGCGGCAACAGGCGTAACCGCGTTTGATGCTTCGCTCGTGTTGCAATATTTGGTGGGCATCATCAACACATTTCCCTCTGAAGTAAATAAAACAGGTCCCGATATTCCTGAAGTATCGGATGTTGTGCTTGCAATGAATAAGCAATGGGCGGATGAAGGTGCGCTGGTAACAGTGCCGCTCACCATCAGCAACGTGCAAAACCTTGCCGCAATGGACATCACGCTGCGCTATGATACATCGGTATTGTCGCTGCAAGAATTAGTTGTTCTTGATTCCATGTTCAGTCGCAATGTTGACTTCACCACCTATCCCGGAGAAATCAGAATCGCGATGGCGGGAACACAACTTAAACAGCAGGATGAAACAATTGCGCTGCTCACTTTCAAAATTGCAGAACAAGTTGCAACGGCTGATATTCCCGTGAGCATCACACAATTTCTTGCCAATGAAAAAGATTTGAAGAATATCGCGCAGGCAGGTGTGATTCACATCAATGGAAAAACAACGGGCATTTCAAATTCACCCAACGCTTTTGGTATCACCGGACTATTTCCAAATCCCATTGCCGATGTTCTGCTGATTGACTTGCGCTTACAACAAGCAGAATTTGTGCGCCTTCATCTGGTTGACATCACCGGAAAAACCATAGCCATTCTGCATGAAGGTGAAATGACCTCCGGTGAGCAACGCGTATCCTTTAACACTAAAAGCATCAACCTCCCGAACGGATTGTATTACCTGCGTATGCGTGCAGGAAGTCTTTTGGAAACGAAAGCGATTTCGGTGGTGAGGTAAAAGCTGAAACAATGAAAAGTTTATTTCGCACCATCCGGCAGCCTTCGACTTCGCTCAGGCTGACAAACAAAGTTCCTCACAACACACTCTGTTGTCACGGTGAGCGCAGTCGAACCGTTTCTGCTGTTACAGTATTTTGCCTTTGCATTATAATGCTGTTTTCCTTTGTCACTTTCATTCCTACAGAATCTTTCGCCCAAACTATCCGCATGCGCGCTGGCACCGTTTCAGTTACGCAACTTATCGGAACAACCGTTGATGTGCCGATTCATGCAGATACAAGTTTCACCGGAAAAAATGTGAAGGCATACCTCATGCAGTTCAGCTACAACAGCGCTGTGTTGACACCAGTGGGCGTGGTTACGACAGCAACCATCAGCGCGCAAATGGTTCCGACCGTAAACACCGCAGTAGCAGGGCAAATTACGATGGCGGGAGCGGGCACTTCAGCATTAACTACATCAGGTATTTTCATTTACTTGCGGTTTACAGTTGTCAGTTATGGCGGCACAGGAATTTCATTTACGAGCAGCGCAAACAACTATTTCAACGAAGGCACACCTGCAATGACAACAGTAAGCGGAAGCGTGAACATCACGCAGCCGCCTGCGCCAAGCATCTCGCCAGCATCTGCGATTTTGATTATCGGTGAAACGCAACAGTTTACCGCATCAGGCGGAGTGGCGCCTTACACGTATGGAATCACGAATGCTTCAGTAGCTTCCATTAACACAACAGGGTTACTTACTGCAACTGCATACGGCACAACAAAAGTGACTGCGCTGGGCAGCAATGGCGCAACAGGCACCACTTCCGGTGATGTGGACGTTCGAATTTGCAGGCTTTCGATACCAACCAATTATTCATTATTTCAAAATCAAATGGTGGACGTGGCGCTAAGCACAACTTCTGTAACAGGACGCGGTCTTAATTCAGGAGAAATCACGCTCACATTTAACACCAACTTGCTGGAAGTGGACACCATCCTGCTCTCGGGAACACTGCTGGCGGGAAGTAACCTGCTCTATAACGAAGCCCCTTCCGGAACACTTGATATTGCATTTGCACGAACAGCCGTGATAAGCGGGAGCGGAGTGCTGATGAATATCCGTTTCAAAGCAAAGAATATAAGTTCGGGCAACACAGGAATTTCTTTTTCATCCGCATTTTTTAACCAATCCTTAAATGCGGCAACAACAAACGGAAACGTAAATGTGCAGGCGTTACCCGCGCTTTCCGTATCGCCTTCTTCAGCAACGCTCTTTGCAGAAAACACGCAGCAGTTCACCGTTTCGGGAAGCGTTACTCAACCCGTAACATGGACGACCACCGATACCAATGTGGCGAAAATCAGCATAACAGGATTGCTCACCGCAAAGCGCAGCGGCATCATTAACCTGAAGGTAACAGATGCTATCGGAGCAACCGGACAATCGGGAAACATTACGATTTATGATACAAAAGTGGTTATCCCTGATACGCAGGCAGTAGTGTTAAACGCATTTAACCTGCCTGTTTTCATTACAGGTTTTCCGGCAACGCAAAGCGTGCAGTCCATGCAGGGCACGATTAATTTCAAAATTCCTGAATTGCAATATGTGCAGATTGTAACGCAGGGCACACTCACAAACGGATGGACATTTTCGGAAAGTCTGCAAGGCAACAGCATCACGTTTGCCGGAGCGGGAACAAATGCCTTCACCACAAGCGGCATTTTATTCTACCTGCGGTTCACGCTCACAGCCGACCTCACTGTGGGTGAAGTGGCGCCTGTTACATTTGATAAGTTTATGTTGAACGAAGGAGTGCCATTCGCTGTATTGGAAAATGGCAGCATCATGGGCGTGGTTTGCTCCAATGCAAATTGCAACGATAACAATGCCTGCACAACAGACGCTTGCGTGGGCGGCAGTTGCGTGAATACAAATAATTGCGGCACCACAATCTCGGGCAGCATTGTTTCAGAAACAAGTTCGGCAGTGCGCACTGTGCAAGTAGGTCTCACTGGAACCAGCACAAGTTCACTCACTACCGGCACGAATGGCTTGTACAGTTTCAATGTATCCGCAGGAGGGAATTATACCGTTACGCCATCAAAAAATAATGATGTCACAAAAACGAATGGCGTCACCACGCTTGACATTACGCTCGTACGCAGGCATCTGCTCGGAAGCGTGTTGTTAGCCTCGCCCTATAAAATCATCGCTGCCGATGTAAACAGTTCCAATTCTGTAACCACGCTCGACATTGCGCTGATTCGCAGATTGGTGCTTGGCATTGACACTACCTTCACCGGAAACAAACTGTGGGCGTTTGTGCCGCATGATTACGTATTTCCCAACCCGACTAATCCATTTTCACCTCTGTTTCCCAAAGTGAGAAATTATACCAACCTGAGCGCAAGTCAGGCAAGTCAAAATTTCATCGGCATGAAGTTGGGCGATGTAAATAACAACTGGAATCCGGCAACACCAAAAATGAGCGCGGTGGGCGAAGTGCAATTCAGGATGGATGAATACAAGGCACAGCCGAATGATGAAATCATCGTGCCTGTGAAAGTGAAAGATTTCAATTCGATTGCAGGCTATCAATTCACTATGACATGGAATCCCGAAGTGATTCAATTGCTTGAAGTGGAGAATCAATCTGTTTCCGCTTACTACGGAGAACAATCCGTGAATGCAGGAATGCTTACTACCTCATGGAATGATGATGCAGGCAATGCAGTTTCTTTGAATGATGATGCGATTGCGTTTGAATTAAAATTCAAAGTGATTGGCGGACTCGGCACTTCAACTGAAATCAACATCGGCTCGGAAATCACCGCGAGTGAAGCCTACACCGATGCGCTTGATTTGCTTGACATCGCAGCATCGCACGGTAGTGTGAAAGTGGGCGAAGTCATTTCTTCACTCAACACCCCACCCTCCACCCC